>NZ_JAAALL010000011.1 GCF_009906315.1 Kineococcus vitellinus
CTCCTGGTGTGCCATGGTCTGTGATCTCTCCTGAGCCGGGTGCGGGCGGGGGGGTGGAACGGGGCGGCCGGTGGGTCAGGCGCGGAAGGGCCGACCGGTGATGCGGTCGCTGACCTTGCAGCAGCAGGCCCCGGCGCCCAGGCAGTCGGCGCCGTGCCGGGTGCTCATGGCCACGGCGGCGGCGCTGGCGGTGGATCCGGAGCCGCTCGTGGAGCTGGCAGCGCCGTGCACGACGGCGCCGTCGAGGACGGTGGCGGAGATGCTCATGTCCGGCAGCTGGTGCACGTCGGCGCCGAGCAGGTCGCCGTCGACGACGCACACGTCGGCGACCATGCCGGGCTGCAGCGTGCCCTTCCACCGCTCGGCGTGGTCCTGCCAGGCGGGGGTGCGCGTGTAGGAGATCAGCGCCTCCAGGCGGGTGATCGCCTGCTCGGGGCCGCTGACCCCGCCGTACATGCCCTCGCGGGTGACCGCACCGAGCACCCCGACCAGCCAGTCGGGCATCGTCACCGGCGCGTCGGAGGCGCTGGAGACCCGCACGCCCGCGTCCAGGGCGCTGCGGTAGGGCGCTTGCCAGGCGGTGCGCTCGGGACCCAGGACGCTCTCGACGCTGTTGCCCAGCAGGTACTTGATCGCTGCGTTCATGTTCGCGCCGATGTCGTGGCGCGCCATCGTCCGCAGCGTCTCCCGCGGCGCCAGGTCGCCGTGGATGACGTAGTGGCGAAGGTCCTCGCGCCGCCACCGCGGGCCCATGGCCGCCAGGTAGGCGGCGACCACCGCGTCGATCGTGGCATCGCCGGTGGCGTGGGTGCCCACCTGCATCCCCGCGGTGATCGCCACGGCGATGATCTCGTTCAGCTCGGCGAGCTGCTCCTCGATGCTCGCGCCGGCCACGGTGAGGGCGCCGCTGCCACCGTCCAGGTACGGCTCGTGCAACCAGGCGGTCTTGGCGGCGGTGGGGATGCCGTCGCCGAAGACCTTCACCCCGGCGACGCGCAGCACGCGCTCGTCGACGCCCTGCGGGCGGGCGTAGGAGCCCAGCGTGCTGCGCAGCCCCGCCGCGCTCGGCCCGGCGCTGAGCAGCGCGGTGATCCGCACCTCCAGGCGCCCGGCGGCGGCTTCGGCGGCGTAGACGGCCAGGGTGTCCAGGTCGATGCCCGGCTCGGTGATGCTGGTGATGCCGCGCTGGTGCAGCAGCTTCGTCCCGGCGCGCACGCTCTCGGCGATCTGCTGCGCGGTGAACGGGGGCACCACGGCGCGCACGAGGTTCTGCGCGCCCTCGCGCAGCACACCGGTGGGCTCACCGTCGGCGTCCTTCTCGATGACCCCGCCGGGCGGGGCCACGGTGTCGCGGGTGATGCCGGCCAGTCGCATCGCGGCGGTGTTGGCCGTGGTGGCGTGGAAGGAGAAGTCGGTCAAGACGACGGGGTGCTCACCGGAGACGGCATCGAGGTCGGCTGCTCGCGGCGGGCGCGGCAGGCGGTTGTCGTTCCAGCCCTGACCGCGGATCCACGCCGCCGGGTCCGTGGTGGCCGCCACGGCTTCGCGCACGACGGCGACGAGGTCCTCGATGGAGGCGGTGTCGACCGGGTAGGAGTACGGCGGCAGGTTCAGGCTGAGGGAGTTCAGGTGCAGGTGCGAGTCGTTGATGCCGGGCAGGACGGTTCCTCCTGCGGCGTCCAGGACTTGCGTTCGCCGCCCGCTCAACCGCTTGATCTCACGTGCCGAACCCACCGCGACGATGCGTCCGGCGCGGACGGCGACGGCCTCGGCCACGCGGCAGTGCTGGTCCATCGTGAGGACCTTGCCGTTGACGATGACCAGGTCGGCGGGGCCACGACCTGTGGCGGCGCTCGCCGGCACGGCCGATCCGGCGAGCGCCGCTCCGGTGGCACCGGCGCTGAGCAGGGTTCGGCGACTGAGGTGGGACACGGGTGACTCCTGTCAACGGTGGCAGCAGCCGGGCGGCCGGGCCAGCAGTGGGGATGGGCTGAGGTAAGCAGCAGCGGCGCTGCGCTGGCATCCGTAGAAGTACCGAGGACGTCGCCGAGCCGGGCGGGTAGGTCTTGTCGGTTATCGACCCTCGGCGTACTGTCGCGGCTCACAGCGGAAACCGAGGAGTCGCATGGACGTCGCGGCCGTGACCATCGCGGCGGAACTGGGCGCGCTGACCTCGAAGGCGGAGTCGATCCAGGTGGCCGGGCGGGTGCTGGAGCTGTTGAACCGGGTCCTGCCCAGTGACGCCTCGGCCCTTCAACTGGTCGACGGTGCGCGAACGTCCATCCTGGCCAGCCGGGGAGGCGTGGGCGACACCTGGAGCGGCACCGGAAATGACGCCGGGAGCGACATCGCCCGGAGCTTCTTGAACGATCCTCACCTGCCGCGCGTGGTGGGCGCCCGCGTTCCCCGGTCTCTGTCGACGGACGCGGGGAACACCTTCCGCGAGGGTTCCTTCTTCCGCCGCTACCTGCAGCCGTCGGGTTTTCAGGACGGGATGTCCGTGCACCTGGCGATCGACGGTGTCACGCTCGGGTTCTTGCACCTTTCAGCGGTGCAAGAGGTCTTCGGGCACGAGCAGCAGGTGCTGGCCGCTGCCTTCCAGCCGGTCCTGGCCAAGTGGCTGCACGAGGAGCGCAGCGGTGCCGGCTGCCGCCGGATCGGTCTGGATCTCTCGCACCGCTTGCCGGCGCACTGCTGCGCGGCGGTGGTCACCGGGGGACGCGTGGAGGAGGTGACGGGCTTCGAGCGACCGCACCTGCTCGCGGACCCGGTGTTCGCCCGCATCCTGCACCACTGCGGCTTGCACCCCCGGCACCGGCTGACGGCTTGGTGGTACAGCGAGCGGGGGTGGTACCGGTTCGTCGTCGAACCTCTGCTCGGCGGCGAACGAGTGCTCAACGGCGCCGTTCCGCTCCTGGTGCACGCCGTCGCGGGCGACCTGCCGGCAGGCTTGACGCACCGCGAGGTCGATGTGCTGACCTGTCTGGCCGTGGGCATGGACAACGCCTCCATCGCCGACTTGCTGGGCATCTCGCTGCGGACGGTGCACTCACACGTGGAGGGCGCGCGCCGCAAGACGGGCAGCGCCAACCGGCTGCAGGCAGCGGCCTACGCCCACCGCGAGGGGGTGCTGCACCCGCTGCGGCAACTACCCGACGCCGGGGTGGGCAGGCTCTGGCACCGGCAGTGAGCGCAGCGGCCTGATCGCGCCGCTGACCCGCCCGCGGTTGCCCCACCCGGCCGTTCACGGCGGCAGCAGCGCCATGGCGCTCATCGCCAGCATGCTGGCCGCCATCGCGCTGCTGCACGCACCGCCCACGAGGGCACTTGATCTTGCGTGCCCGCCGGGGTGCGGGACGCTCGGGTGCCCGGCCTGTGCGCGGCGCGTGCAGCGGCTCAGCGCGAACGACAGCCACGCCGCGGCGACGAGCAGCGCCAGGACAGCGCTCTCACCGGTGGGGCCGGCGACGGTGTGCTGGTGAGCACCGGGAGGCAGCACGAGCGCCGGGCTGGAGGCGCCGGCGTGAGCGTGCGGGGGTTCGAGCAGCAGCAGCACCGCCATCGCGAGCAGTTCCACCGCGCTGAGAACGCTCCCGCAGTTCCGGTGGGCGCGCGCGGCACTGCTCCACGCGGCCGTCAGCGTGGCCACGACGATGGTCAACCAGAGCCCGAAGGGAAGCGCCCTACCGGCGCCGGCCGTCAGGGCGGGCACCATGGCCACGCCCATCACCAGCTGCGGCCAACGCTGTCGGCGGCGCACCACCACGGCCAGCAGCGCCAGCGTGAAGCCGAGCACCGCCAGGCTGAGGTGGGCGTGGGCGAGCAACGCGCCGCGCTCGCTCACCTCGGCGCGGAGCTCGGCGCGGAGGTCGGTGCGCCCGCCGAGGGGGGGCTCGGCCGGGCACCTGCCGCGGTGGTCGCCGCAGCCGCGCTGCCCGGCGCGGCGCTCGGTGGGCGTCTGGCGCTCGCGGCACCGGCCACGAACGCCAGCACCACCAACGCCAGCAGCAGCACGGCGAGCACGGTGGAGCCGCCGATGAGGGTGGTGAAGTTCGCCAGGACCGCGGCCAGCACTCCGAGCAGGCCCACGCCTCCCAGCGCAGGGGCGACGCGCGTGTTCCAGGCGCGCCGGTCGATGTCGCCGCGTGCGAAGAAGACCAGGACCGCCGCGCAGGCCAGCAGCATCAGGACCAGCACGCTGAGGGTGGCCAGACCCGACATCCAGGTGAACAGCTGCGCGACGGGATCGGCGCCGGCCAGGGTGAATGCGGCCAGGACCACCAGCGCGCAGACGGTCTGCGCCAGTGAGCCGGTGTGCGGGGAGCGGTAGCGGTGGTGGGTGCGGCTGAGCAGGTGCGGTAGGGCCCCGACGCGGCCCAGCGCGTAGCAGTAGCGGGCGATGGCGTTGTGGAAGGCCAGCAGCGCGGCGAAGAGGCTGGTGAACAGCAGCACGGGCAGGACGTGCGCGCCGAAGGTGCCCAGGTACCGGGCGCTGAGGACCCCGATGACCAGGTCGGCGGTGTGCTCACCGGCCACCGCCTGCACCCGCGAGGGACCCACGGCGACGACGACGGCCCAGCTGGCGAAGGCGTAGAAGACGCCGATGAGGACCACGGCCACGTACGTGGCGATCGGGACGGTGCGCCGCGGGTTCCTTGCTTCCTCGCCGTAGATGGCGGTGGCCTCGAATCCGATGAAGGAGGCGATGGCGAACATCAAGGCGATGCCGGGCGATCCGGAGGCGAAGGTGGTTGGCTCGAAGGAGTCCAGCGAGGCGCCTTCCGGGCCGCCGCGCAGCAGGATCGCGGCGCTGAGCAGGGCGACGACCCCGATCTCCAGGACCAGCAGCACACCCAGGATCTTCGCGCCCAGGTCGATGTTGCGGTAGCCGAGGAAGCCGACGACGGCGAGCAGGATCGCCGCCCACGCCCACCACGGCAGCTGCGGCCCGCCGTAGCGCACGGCCAGCGACTGCAGGGTGCTGGCGGCCAAGCCGTAGATGCCCGCTTGGATCGCGGTGTACGTCAGCAGCGCCAGACCCGCCGCGCCCAGTCCCGGCGCCCGGCCCAGCCCCCGGGTGACGTAGGCGAAGAACGCCCCGGTGTCGGTGACGTGCCGGCTCATGGCGGCGTAGCCGACGCTGAACAGCAGCAGCACCGCCGCCACCGCGAGGTAGGCCACCGGGGTGCCGGCTGCGTTGCCCAGCGCGAGCATCACCGGCAAGGCTCCGCCGATCGCGGTCAAGGGCGCCGCGGAGGCGACGACGAGGAAGACGATGCCGGGCACGCCGATGGATCCGCGCAACCCGGTGGCGGGCTGCTGCGCTGGTGCGCCCGGCTCAGTCATCGCTGCGCCCACCACAGCACGAGGAGCTCGCCGCCGCCCCAGCGGCCGAGGCTCCGCCCGCCGACGCGGTGCAGTGCGCGCCCGCCGACGGTGGCACGTCCAGAGCGGGGTTGCGGTCGAAGAAGCCCACCGGCTTGAGCTTGAAGCCGGTGTAGTCCACCGGCATGATCGGCCAGTCCTCCGGCCGGGGCACGTGGGTGAGGCCGAAGGTGTGCCAGACCACCAGGTCGGCGCCGTCGATGTCGCGGTCGGCGGCCACGTAGGCCGGCAGCCCGGAGCCACCGGTGTGCTGGTTGACGAAGTCGCCGGCGGAGTAGCGCTGCGCGGGGTCGTAGCGGGTGACCCACAGGTGTTCGGTGGCGAACTCGGCGCGGCGCTGGATGGAGGAGTCCGGCGCGGCCAGCAGCGTCGGCTGGCCTTCGGGGAGCAGGGCGTAAGCCACCGGCTGACCCAGCGCGTTGCGGCGCTGGGGGTTGGTGATGTGCCACACCCGCGCCAGGGAGGGGTTCGCCTGGCGCCGGGCCTGCGACTCGGTGCGCAGGGGCGTGGTGGTGGTGGTGAACGCGTTGCCCCGCGGGTTGTCCGGGCCGGTGGGCACGCGGCGGACCTCGACCTCCTCGACGAGGTTCTCCTCGCCGTCGACGGCCATGTCCAGCCGGGCGGAGAAGAGGTGCTGGTGGTAGGGCGCTCCCAGACCCGGGGCGATCTGCGAGGCGTAGGGGTAGGCGTTGCCGTCCTCGTCCGGCGCCGGGTAGGCGGAGGTGAAGACGATGCCGGTGGCCTTGGCCTCGAACTCGATGGTGCCGTCGAGGTAGAGGTACCAGTAGAAGCCGTAGTCGTAGTTACCGATGGTGGTAAAGAAGGAGATCACCAGGCGGCGCTGGCGGCGCACGGTGGACGTGCCCGCCCAGGCGTCGGTGTGCTTGAAGAGGATGCCGTAGTCCTCCTCATGGATGCACACCGCGTTGGGCAGGATCCTGGGGTTGCCCAGCTCGTCGGCGACGACGGCGTCCATGTAGGTGATCTCGCCCAGGCAGTCGCAGCCGAGCTCGAGGGCGTTGGCGTAGCGGCCCACGAGGTACTCACCGGTGTCGAAGTAGTTCTGCCAGCTGCGCACCGGAGATGGGTCGGCGTAGGGCACGACCATCTCGGCGATCGAGGCGCGGTGGACGATGGGACGCTCGCGGCCCTGGTCGCGGTCGAAGAAGGAGATCTGGTGCAGGACCAGACCCTCACGGGCATCGAAGCCGACGCGCACCGAGAAGTTCTCCCAGCGCAGCAGGTCGCCGTCGAGGGTGAAGCTGGGGCCCAGCGGCTGAGTGATCTCGATCGGCTTCTGCGTGGTGCGGTACTCCCCGCGCACCTTCGGGTCGTCGTAGTTGCCCGAGCCGGCCGGCACCGGCACCGCACCGAGGTCGATCACCTGGGTGACTTCGTGGGCGATGACGTCGACGTAGCCGACCAGTCCGTCGATCGGGTGGGCCCAGGCGTGGTCGCCGGGGTGGTCCTGGCGGAAGGCCAGCCCGCGCAGGATGCGCCGACCGCTCTCCTCGGCGTACTCGAACACGCCCGCCGACAACGGCGCCACGCGCACGTCGGCGACGTCGAGGTCGCGCACGGCCAGCGCAGCCAGCCAGCGCTCGTCGGTGGCCAGCAGCTGTTCGACGAGCTCGAACTCCTCGTCCAGGACCGGCAGCTGGCCGTCGGTGGCCGCGTCGAGGTCGCTCACCGAGACGACCTGTCCGCGCCCGGGCGCGGACAGTTGGACGATGGCGTCCTTGGCCGCGACCCGGTTGACGTCGTGCAGCAGCACCCGCGCCCGGCGCGGGGCCAGGCTGCCGAGCGCGCCGGCCTCGCGCAACTCCTGCTTGGTCGGCTCGTCGAGCCCGACGTAGACGAAGCGCGAGGTCTCCCGCAGCAGGCCGGCCGCATCCAGTGCGGCGCGGACGGCGTCGATCTCGGCGGCCGTCAGCGAGGACAGCGGGTGGGTGCCGTGCGTGGTGGGACTCGCGGCGGGAACAGGCGTGATCGCCGTCATGCGGACCTCCTCGTTGAGTCTCCGAGCGTAGAAGAAAAGGTACGCGACGGGTTACGCCCACGGCAAGAACTCGTTGCGCGCCTGTTTCACCACGATCACCGCAGGCGCCTGCGCACCGGCGCCACACCTGCGCCACACCTGCGCCGCAGCCGACAGGCGAGAGCCACGCCCCGCGTGCATGCGGGCGCATCAGGTCCGTGGGCGTATCAGGTCCGTGGGCACGTCACGTCAGCGGTCGGCGCTCACGGCCGGTGAAGCGCCGCCAGGAAGGTGTTCAGCGAGGTCAGCAACCGCTCGGCGCTGAGCGCCCCCGCTCCGGACAGAGCCAGGATCTGCGCGCCCGTCAGCTGCGCCAGCAGCTGGTCGGCCAGCACTGCGGCATCGACGGCTGAGACGACCTCACCGGCCCGGCTGGCCTCCTGCAGCCAGGTGACCAGCGCAGCGTGCCAGGTCGCCATCGCCTGACCGTGCACCCGCGCGAGTTCGGGGTCCACGACCGCATGGCTCCATGCCGCGATGGCCACCCGAGCCTCGTGCAGCCTCAGCTCGTCCAGGGGCAGGACTTCCTGGCAGAAGGCTCGCAGCGCCGCCACACCCGCCAGCCCGTGCGTCACCGCCGCTGCACGCTGGTTGGTCTGCTCGTAGACGTACTGGTAGGCCGATCGGAGCAGATCCTCCTTGTCGGCGAAGTAGTGCGTCAAAGCGCCGTTGGCGAACCCGGCCTCCCGGGCGATCTCGCGCATGGTCGCGGCGTCCGCACCGTGCTCACCGATGAGGCGCCAGGTGGCCTGGATGATCTCGCGGCGCCTAGCGGCGTGATCGACGAGCTTGGGCATGGCTCCTCGTCCGCGTCAGCGGGTCGACCGGGCGCCGACCGCGACCCAAGCCTGCCACGCCCGAGATCACGCCGCGGGAGGTGGTCAGCGCGGCGCTCCCTGGCGCCGTGCCCCCTGAACCAGCACCGCTGCCAGCTCCTGGCCACCACCTGCTCAGGCCGTGGGAGCGATCGTGGGCGAGGCTGCGCTGATCACCTGCGGTGCGGCGACAGCCTTCAAGCCCTCCACCCCGAACTCCAGCCCGTAGCCGGAGCCCTTGACCCCGCCGAAGGGCACCATCGGGTGCACCCCGCCGTGGGAGTTGATCCAGACCGTGCCCGCCTGGATCCGTTCGGCCACCGCCCGCGCGGCCGCCGGGTCGGCGGACCAGACAGAAGCACCGAGGCCGGCCTCCAGGCGGTTGGCGCTGGCGACGGCGTCGTCGATCTCGCTGTAGCGGATGATCGGCAGGGCCGGCCCGAACTGCTCCTCGTCGACCAGTGGGTCGCCGTCCTTCAGATCCGCGATCAGGGTGACGGGGAAGAAGAGCTCACCCAGCTCGGTGGCCGGCTGCCCGCCGGTGACGATGCGGCCACCGCGCTGCTTGGCGTCTTCGACCAGGCGGGCGACGACGTCGAACTGCTGCTTGTTCTGCAACGGACCCAGCACGCTGGTCTCGTCCAGGCTCGCCCCCATCGGCATCGCGCGGGCCACGTCGGCGAGGGCGTCGACGACCTCCTCGTAGAGGGAGTCGTGCACGTACAGGCGCTTGAGGGCTGCGCACGTCTGGCCGGTGTTGATGAAGGCTCCCCAGAAGAGGCCGTCGGCGATCGCCTGCGGGTCGGCGTCGGGCAGGACGATGCCCGCGTCGTTGCCGCCCAGCTCCAAGGTCAGCCGCGCCAGGTTGCCGGCAGAGCTCTCGATGATCCTGCGGCCGGTGGCGGTGGAACCGGTGAACATCACCTTGTCCACATCGGGGTGGGACGCCAGGCGCGCGCCCACCTCGCCCTCGCCGGAGACTGCGCTCAGGACACCTTCGGGCAGCTCCTCGTTAAGGATGGAGATGAGGGCCAGGACGCTGAGGGGGGTGTACTCGGAGGGCTTGACGACGACGGCGTTGCCCATGCGTAGCGCGGGGGCGACCTGCCAGATGGTGATCATCAAGGGCCAGTTCCACGGGCCGATCGCGCCGACGACACCGACGGGGCGGTAGGTGAGCTCCGCGCGGGTGGCACCGTCGTCGACGACGACCTGCGGCTCGAGCGTCGTGGCGGCGGTGGCGCGCAGCCACGCCGAGCAGGCGCCAACCTCGAAGCGGGCGTTGGGCCCATTCAACGGCTTGCCCTGCTCGCGGGCCAGCAGCCGTGCCAGCGGCTCGGCGAGGGCGTCGATGCGGTCGGCCATGCGCAGCAGCACCTGCGAGCGCTGCTCGTGCCCGCTCGCGGCCCAGGCGGGCTGCGCGGCGCGGGCGGCGGCCACGGCCGCGTCGAGGTCCTGCTTGCTGTGGACGGGGGCCGCGCCGAGAACGGCTCCGGTGGCGGGCTCGCGGATCTGGCGGCCTTGCCCCTGCGGGGCGCTGACCCGGGCCAGCAGGTCCTCCTCAGAGCCGGCGGAGGTGGCGGTGGCAGAGGTGCTCGCGCCGGTGTCGGTGGCGGTCATGGTGCTCCTTCACATCCTTGCGGGTTCCTCGGTGAACGGACCGCGGACGGGCTGCGGCCAGGATCCCCCCGGCCCGGGCTGAAGGCTTGGGCGTGCGCGCGCAGTGCTTGTCCGAGAGCGCACAAGAGTCGCCCACCCCGCTGACTCAGGCTGTCCGCTCGCAGCAGAGTGGCGAACGAGCGGCGCATCGACGTCCGGTGCACCAGCCAGCACAGCCGAGCCGTCGAAGGAGACGATCGTGAGCCGGACGACGCCAGGTGCGGTCCCCTCCTACGACACCGTCGTCGTGGGCGCCGGTTCGGCCGGCTCTGTGATCACCCGGCGCCTGGTGGACGCCGGCCAGCGGGTGCTGCTGCTGGAGGCCGGCGGCGAGGACCTCAACCCGGCCATCCACGACGTCGGTCGCCTGGGCGAGCTGTGGCACGGTCCGGAGGACTGGGGGCACTTCACCACTCCTCAGGAGCACGCCCTCGGCCGACGCCTGCACCTACCGCGCGGCAAGGTGGTCGGCGGCTCCCACGCCCTCAACGCGACCATCTACGTGCGAGGGCACGCCAGCGACTACGACGCCTGGGCAGCCGCCGGCTGCACCGGCTGGGGGTGGCGGGACGTCCTGCCGGCCTTCAAGGCCATCGAGGACTACGACGGCGGCGCCAGCGAGCTGCGTGGCAAGGACGGCCTGCTGGATGTCGTCGGCAGCTACCCGCTCGCCCCGATCCAGGCTTCCATCGTGCAGGCCGCCCAGCAGGTCGGCATCCCCTTCAACCCTGACTACAACGCCGGAGAGCTGGACGGCATCTCGCAGCAGCAGATCACCGTGCGCGACGGGCGACGGCTGAGCACCTACACCGCCTACGTGCGCCCCGTGCTCGACTCCCCCGCCCTCGAGGTCGTCACCGGTGCGCACGTGCACCGCCTGCTGCTGGAGGGTGGGCGGGTGGTGGGTCTGGAGTACGAGGTGGGCGGGCGGCTGGTGCGCCAGCAGGCCGGGAGGATCGTGCTCTCGGCCGGCGCCATCGGCTCCCCCAGGCTGCTGCTGCTCAGCGGCATCGGGCCGGCCGCGGAGCTGGAGGCGGTGGGAGTTCGCCCAGTGCTGGACCTGCCCGGCGTGGGCAAGAACCTGCACGACCACTTCCTCTCCCCGGTGATCTTCGCCACCGGACGTGAGATCGCCCCGCCCGCGGGTGGCGCCTCGGTCACCCAGACGCACCTGTTCGCCCGCAGCCGGCCCGAGCTGGAGGTGCCCGACACCCAGCCGATCCACTTCAGCGTCCCCATGTACGAGCCGTGGATGCAGGGCCCGAGCAGTGGCTTCTCCTTGATGGCGGGCCTGATCCGCCCGCACAGCCGCGGCGAGCTGCGCCTGTCCGGCTCCTCCCCGCACGACGAGCTGCTCATCGACCCGGCAGCGCTGTCCGAGGAGGCCGACCTGCAGGCACTGGCCTTCTCGGTGGCTCAGTGCCGCCGGATCGGCGCCGCGCCGGCGCTGGCCGAGGAGTGGGGCGCACGAGAGCTCTATCCGGGCGCCGAGGTGGACAGCGAGGAAGCGGTGCGCGAGTACGTGCGTCGCACCGTGATCACCTACCACCACCAGGTCGGCACCTGCCGCATGGGCGTGGACGAGATGGCGGTGGTCGATCCGTGCCTGGCGGTGCACGGCGTGCAGGGCCTGCACGTGGCGGACGCCTCGATCATGCCGCGCATCACCTCCGGCAACACCAACGCTCCCAGCATCATGATCGGGGAGAAGGCCGCAGCAGCCCTGACCAGCTGAGACCGCACTGGCGGTACGCCGGTGGTGCGCCAGTGCTCGCCGCTGGTGCGCAGATCCTCGCGTGGACGCTGAAAACGATCGTGCGTGCTCGCGAGGGCGGCTCAGCCGCGCTGGGCGCTGCCGCGTGCTCGCGAGGGCGGCTCGCCGTAGGCGCCCTTGTAGGCGTGGGAGAAGTGCGCCGGGTCGCTGAAGCCCCAGCGCGCACCGATCGCCGCCACGGGCAGGCCCACCTGCGCAGGGTCGGTGAGGTCACGGCGGCAGCGCTCCAGGCGTCGTTGCTTGATCCATGCCGCGACGGTGGCGCCTTCGGCCCGGAAGAGGGCGTGCAGGTGCCGCGTGGAGACGTGGTGGGCCGCGGCGATGCTGACCGGGCTCAACGTCGGATCGGCCAGGCGGGCCTCGATGTGCTCGTGGATGCGGGCCAGCAGGGCGCGCTGGCGGGCATCCGCGCTGGAGCGCACATCCAGTTCAGAGCAGACCAGCGTGGTCACCAGGTCCAGCGCGTGGCTGCTCAAGCGCGCCCGGGCCGGCTCGGCGACGCGCTCGAGCTGCTCGGCCATGTGCGCCAGGAACGGAGCCACCACGGCACCTACGCCGTGCGCGCCGTCGAAGCGCGTGGCCGTCACCTCCCGCACCTGCTCGGGCGGCAGACCGATCAGGGAGTGCGGAAACATGAGGATCAGCGCGCGGAAGTCGTCGTCGAAGGCCATGGAGTAGGGGCGCGAGGTGTCGTAGACCGCCACGTCACCGGCGGCCAGCACCGCCTCCCGATCGCTTTGCACCAGCAGGCAGCTGCCTTCCAGCTGCACGCTCACCTTGAAGCGGGGAGCTCCTCCTCGCTGCACCAGCCCGGGGGTGCGCTCCACCAGGTGGCGGCGGGCGTCGATCTCGATCACCTCGATGCCGGCGGCTCCCCTGGAGCGCAGGTGCGCGCGGAAGCGGTCGGGAGCGCTGGTGCTCACCTGCAGCGGCACGAAGGCGGAGGAGACCGCCTCGCTGAAGGCGTCGATGCCCTGCAGCTGCAGTCCGGCGCCGGTCGCCGGGTGGGTGTACGGAGTCGTCGACGTCATGGACCCCTCCTCGAGCGCCGCCACGGCACAGTGGCGGTCCGCACGATGCTAACCGCCTCGTCGGTGCCAGCAGCAGACGCAGCTGCGCTCGCTCACCCGAGTGCGCGCGCAGCGCCGCCTGGGCGCCCCAGCGCTGTGGACAGCTGCCGGGCCGCTGCGCTCAGCCGTGCGGCGACCTCCGCCTCGTCGAGCACGGTGCCGTCGATGTAGACCACCGCGAGGGCGCAGGGCTCCTCCAGGTGCGCCGGCACCGGAACCGCCACCGCCCGCAGCCCCGGGATCACCTCGTCGTGGGAGGTGGCCCAGCCACGGCGGCGCACCTGTTCGACCTCCGCCGCGCGGGAACCTGCCGGCACCGCAGGGCGCGCTGCGAGCAGCGCCAGTCCCGGCGCCCCGCGCTCCAGAGGGTGCACGGTGCCGGGGCGCTGGGCCAAGCTCGCGCCGGGGCGGCGCGGCTCCACGCTGGCCAGCGTCACGCAGTCGTCGCCGCGGGCGACCACCACGAAGGCGGTGACGCCGAGGTCGGCCGCCGCGGCCTCCAGCACCGGCTCGGCCGCGGTGCGCAGGTCGGGGAGCACCGAGCGCGCCAGGACCGCCAGCCCGACGCCGGGGCGATAACGCCCGGCGGCGTCGCGATCGACGAGGCGGTGCGCTTCCAGCGTGCGCAGCAGCCGGTAGGCGATGGAGCGGTGCAGTCCCAAGCCGGCGGCGACGTCGTCCACGCTCAGCGCCTGCTCAGCGGCGGCGAGCAGTTCCAGCACCTGCAGTCCGCGCGACAGCGTCTGCGACAGCGCTCCCTCGACGGCCACTTCGCCTCCTCACTCCTTGGACCACCAGCTCATCACCGGCTTGATCACCACATCGAGCGTCGCACCGGTCGTAGTGCGGCGCGCTGGCGGCGCCAGGTGCCGCGAACCCTACCGATGCGCCGGGCGGCCTTGACGGCTCCAACCACTGACCCTACGGTTGTTCTACATCAGAACTGCTCGTTCCGATATCGAATACGCCGTTCCTGGCGCAGGGTGCCACAGAGAGGTGGGCAGAGCCCGTGCAGTTCCACCACCACGGATACGTCTCCGGCGATCCCCGGATCCAGCCGGCTGCCGGCACGGGGCTGGACCGCCCCGAAGAGCTGCCCGAGCGAGTCGACGTGCTCATCGTCGGCACCGGACCGGCCGGGATGATCGCGGCCGCGCAACTGGCTCAGTTCCCCGGCGTGAGCACCCGCATCGTCGACCGTCGCGAGGGCCGACTGGCGATCGGTCAAGCCGACGGCATCCAGGCGCGCAGCGTGGAGACCTTCCAGGCCTTCGGCTTCGCCGGCCGCATCAGCGCCGAGGCCTACCGCATCACCGAGACGGCCTTCTGGAAGCCGGATCCCACCGACCCCGCGCGCATCACGCGGACCGCGCTGACACCCGACGACCCCTCCGAGATCAGCGAGTTCCCGCACCTGATCGTCAACCAGGCGCGGGTGCTGGACTACTTCGCCGAGGCGATGGCCAACGCCCCGACGCGCATGCGCCCGGACTACGGCTACGAGTTCCAGGACCTCCTCGTGCACCCCGCGAGCGAGGACCATCCCGTCGAGGTCACCCTGCGGCGCGCGGCGGGCGAGGACGCGGGACGGACGTGCACCGTGCGCGCCAGGTACGTCATCGGCGCTGACGGTGCGCGCAGCCGGGTGCGCGCCTCCATCGGCTGCACGCTGGCGGGGGCGGCGGCCAACCACGCCTGGGGGGTCATGGACGCCCTGGCCGTCACCGACTTCCCCGACATCCGCCGCAAGTGCGCCATCCAGTCCAGCACCGGGGGCAGCATCCTGTTGATCCCCCGTGAGGGTGGGCACCTGTTCCGCATGTACGTCGACCTCGGCGAGGTGCCCGAAGGCGGCAGCAGCGCGGTGCGCGCCACCACCCTCGAGCAGATCATCGCCACCGCCCAGGAGATCCTGCACCCCTACACCCTCGATGTGCGCGACGTCGCCTGGCACAGCGTCTACGAGGTCGGCCACCGCCTGAGCGACCGCTTCGACGACGTCCTGCCCGAGCAGGCGGGCACCCGCACCCCCCGGGTCTTCATCACCGGCGACGCCTGCCACACCCACAGCGCCAAGGCCGGGCAGGGGATGAACGTCTCGATGCAGGACGGGTTCAACATCGCCTGGAAGCTCGGCCACGTGCTCGAGGGCCGCGCCCCCGAGAGCCTGCTGACGACCTACTCCGCCGAGCGGCAGGTGGCCGCGCAGGCCCTCATCGACTTCGACCGCGAGTGGTCGACGCTGATGGCCAAGAAGCCCGAGGAGATGGCCGACCCCGGCGAGCTGGAGCGCTACTACGTGCGCACCGCCGAGAACCTCGCCGGCTTCGCCGTGCAGTACACCCCCTCGATGCTGGTCGCCGAGCCGGCCCACCAAGGACTGGCCACCGGCTTCCCCATCGGCAAGCGCTTCAAGTCCGCTCCCGTGGTGCGTGTGTGCGACGGCAACCCGGTGCAGCTGGGCCACCACGCCACCGCCGATGGCCGCTGGCGCATCTACGTCTTCGCCGACGCGGCGGCGCCGGGTGCGGCCACGGCGGTCGACGAGTTCGCGCACTGGCTGGGCCAGGCGCCGGACTCACCGCTGACCACCACCCCTGCGGGCGCGGACGTCGATGCGTGGTTCGACGTCAAGGTGGTCTACCAGCAAGAGCACGCCAGCATCGACATCGCCTCCGTGCCGGAGCTGTTCAAGCCCCGCACCGGCCGCTTCGAGCTGGTGGACTACGAGAAGGTGTACGCCGCCGACCCGGCGGCCGACATCTTCACCGCACGCGGGCTGGACCGCGACGGTGTCGTCGTCGTGGTGCGCCCGGACCAGTACGTGGCCAACGTGCTGCCCTTGAGCGCGGAGCCAGATCTGGCGGCCTTCTTCGCTCCGCTGCTGCGCGTGCCGGTCCCCGCGAGGGCTTGAACCTGCAAGACCCGCAGCACGCCTCGGCCGCCGCTCGCTCGGGGAGCGGCGGCCGAGGCGTGCTCACCACGCGGCCGCGGCTACCTCGCGGCGGTGTTCACCGCGATGATCTCCTCCTGGTGAGGCGCGACGACGCTGGCGCTGATCCGGCAGTCCAGCAGGAAGACGCCCTCGCGCCCCGAGGCGATCCAGTCCGCCAGCCGGTCGAGGTCCTCCAGCGTGCGCGCCACCGCGGCCTCGGCGCCCACCGCGCGCGCCAGGGCCGCGAAGTCGACGTCGGGGATGAGCATCGGCTCCAGCGCCAGGCCCTGCTTGCCGTACAGGCTCACCTCGGCGTTGTAGGCGGCGTCGTTCCACACCACGACGATCCCCCGGCGGGTCTCACGCACCACGCTCTCCAGGTCGGCCAGCGCCATCAGGCAGCCGCCGTCCCCGGTGCTCAGCACGATCGTCGACTCGGGGCAGGCGCGGGCCGCGCCCACGGCGCTCGCCAGTCCCAGCCCGATGCTCTGGTAGGCGGTTCCGACCATCTGCATCCGGTGCGGTGCGGCTACCGGCCAGTAGGCGTTGGCCCAGCCGATGAAGTGACCACCGTCGGAGACGACGACCCGGTCCTCGGGCAGCACCCCGGCCAGCCGGGTGGCCACGCTGCGAGGGTCGAGTCGGCCGTCGGCCGCCAGGCCGACACCCGGGTCGCGCCGGTGCAGGCCGCGGCCGGTGATCTCGGCCACCGCGGCGCGCCAGCCCGGATCGGCGCCCCGGCGCTCCGGCAGGGCCTCGCGCACCGCGCGCACGGCCTGGGCGGCGTCACCGCGCACGAAGTGCGTGACCGCCGGGTGGGTGGGGCCCCGCCCCTCGTCGACCTGGATCACCCGCGTGCCCGGGGCGAAGAGGCGCCCGAAGCGGGAGGTGAACTGGTTCAGACCCGCCCCGACCACCAGCACGACGTCCGCGTCCTGCACCAGGGCCATCGCCTCCTCGTGGCCGAACCCCCCCACCACCCCCACGTCGTGGCGCGCATCGGGGAAGGTGCCGCGGGCGATCGCCGTGGTCCCCGTGACCGCCCCGAGCGCCTGCGCCAGATCCCCGAGCACGGCGCCCGCGCCGGCCAGGACGGCGCCGCGCCCGGCGAGCAGGAAGGGCCGCCGAGCAGGAGCCAGCTCCGCGGCGGCGGCAGCGGCCGCGGGGGCGTCCACGGCGGGCGGTGCAGGCACTCGCAGCGCGGGCAGCTCGCCGGCCTCCGCCGCGGAGCGGGCCGCGAGGTCGTACGGGATCGCCACCACGACCGCGGTGCGCTCGCAGAGCGCGTGCTGCACCGCCGCCGTCGTCACCGCGGCCGCGTCCTGCCGGCCGACGGTGAAGGTGCGCACCCCCAGGGCGGCAGCGATCGCCACCTGGTCCACGTCCCAGGGGCGCGGGCCGGTGGTGGGTCGCTCCCCCACCACCAGCACCAGGGGAACCCTCGCCTGCGCGGTTTCGGCCAGCGAGGTGATCGCATTGGTGAAGCCGGCGCCGTAGGTGGTGGTGGCCACGGCCAGGCGGTTGCAGGCGCGGGAGTAGGCATCGGCCGCCGCGACCGCGGCGGCCTCGTGCCGGACGGCGGTGAAGCGCACCTGGCCGGCGGTGTGCAGGGCGTCGATGAAGTGAGCGTTGCCGTTGCCCATGAGGCCGAAGGCGTCGCTGGTGTGAGGTGCCAGGGCGCGCGCGACCTGGGCGGAGACGGTGGGCATGCGGACTCCGGAGGACGGTGTGGCGGTTTCCCTATGTGTCTCGCGGCACCGTCGCTTCGTGCCCCTTTTGCGGGCACCGGGACCATCGTCCGGACGAAGCAACTGTAGGACAGGCGGCGTGGAGGGGGAACCCCGGAACTGCTGCGCTCTCCACGACCTCTGCGACCTGCGCGGCGCCTGCGGTCTCCGCGACAGCACCGTCGAGAGCTCGTGCACGACGGTCGCGCTCAGGCGCGTGACAGCGTGCCAGCTGCGAGGAGTCGTGCAGACCGTCGCTGAGGAGGCGGCGGGATGGATCCCGCCCGCGTCGGAGTCGTCTGCCGGGTCGACGGCCCGCTCGGCCCGGCGCTGCACCTGCTGCCGCTGCAACTCGCGCCGGCCCGGCTCAGCTCCCTGGCTCAACCGCCGGAGCGCGGGACGCCGGTGTCGTGCGCACCAGGTGGAGGCGCCGGCCAGCTGCAGGCAGCGGCATGGCGAGGCCTTGCACCGGCGAGATTTCAAGACTCTCGAGGACGCTGGACACCGACCCTCGGACGGTCATCGCCCCGTCCTCCTCGACCGGATCGTCCACCAGCTCCACCACCGCCGGGGCGCGACCTGCGGTGACGACGTCGAGGACCTCGAGCGAGTCCGTCGCCGGGCGCACCGACCCAGGCCGGTGACGCCGTGAAGGCGCGTCGTGGCCCGGCCGATCAGCGCCCGTCGACCAGGACCACCTGCGAGGCCAGCACGAGTTCACGGCGCCGCGCTCCGCGCGGCAGGTCCCGGCAGGGGGAGGGATGCCCCCGTCGAGCGTGCAGGCGTGCCGACTGGCCGGGTGGTGAGCAGGTCCGCGCGAGCCGCGCGGGGTTCACGGTGCTGGCGCTGCGGCTCCCTCGCCGGTGGCGGCCCCGGGTACGTCTACGCGTCGGCTGCTCGAGCCCATGGCTGAGCCCTCCCGATGGGGTGCGCGACGGAGCCCGGGCGCGACGCCTCGCCGTGGCAGGCCTCAGAGGTGATGGGCTCAAGCGTGGCGGATGCCGTAGATCGGGTTCTGCGCCTGCTCCTCCTCGTTCTCCGGGCCCAGCGCGATCCCGCGGCGGTCACGGATGAGCAGCGTGGCGGCGAAGGCGATGACCGTCAGCGCGCTCAGGTACCAGCCCACGGAGTGGACCGTCCCCGTGCGCTGCACCAGAGCCGTGGCGATGGTCGGCGCGAACGCGCCTCCCAGGATCGCTCCCAGGGCGTAGGAGATGGACACTCCCGAGTAGCGGATGGAGGCGGGGAAGAGCTCGGAGAAGAAGGCTGACTGCGGCCCGTACGTCAGGCCGATACCGATGCTGAACAGCCCCAGCCCGAGGGCCAGCAGGAGGATGTCGCCGGAGTTGACGAGCGCGAACATCGGGAAGATCGCCGCCAGCTGGCAGATCCATCCCACGATGTAGGTGTTGCGCCGCCCGATGCGGTCGGAGACGACACCGGCGGTCCACGTCGAGGCCAGCCACACCACCGCCGAGAACAACACCGCAAGCAGTACCGAGGTGCGCTGCAGGCCCAGCGGACCGTCGGGGTCGGTGGAGTAGTTCTGGATGAAGCCGCCGGTGGTCATGTAGCCGGCGGCGTTGTTGCCGGCGAAGGTGAGCGCAGCCAGCAGGACCAGCAGCGAGTGCCTGCGGAAGAGCCGGAGCACGGGGACGCGGGTCTTGGCGCCTCGCGCGGCGATCTCGCGGAAGACCGGGCTCTCCTCGACGGTGCGGCGGATGACGATGCCCACCACCAGCAAGACGATGCTCAGCAGGAACGGCACCCGCCAGCCCCAGTCCAGGAACGCGTCGCCGGGGGCGAGCACCCCGCTCATGAGAGCGAGGACGCCGGAGGCGAGCAGCATGCCCAGCGGGACCCCGATCTGCGGGTAGGCCCCGTACTTGCCGCGCTGCCCGGCGGGGGCGTTCTCCACGGCCATCAGCACCGCCCCACCCCACTCACCGCCGGCGGAGATGCCTTGCACGATGCGCAGCAGCAGCAGCAGGACCGGCGCCAAGACACCGGCCTGGGCGTAGGTGGGCAGCACGCCGATCAGCGTGGTCGCCCCACCCATGAGCAGCAGCGTGATCACGAGCATCCGCTTGCGGCCGATCCTGTCCCCGAAGTGCCCGGCCAGGAAGGCGCCCAGGGGGCGGAAGAGGAAGCTCAGCCCGACGGTGGCGAAGGACAGCAGGATGGCCGTGGACTTGCCGGCAGGACCGAAGAAGGTCTGGGCGAAGACCAGACCGGCTGCGTTGGCGTAGATGAAGAAGTCGTACCACTCGACCGTCGTGCCGATGACGGTGGCGGTGGCGACCCGCCGACGCTCGGCGGCCGCGGACCTGGGTGACTTCGTCGTGAGGACGGACACTGATGACTCCCTCGTCGTGTGGTGCGGGGCCAAGACGCTCGGCCGCGTTCGAGTACCGAGCGCCCTGCTCCGAAGTAGGTGCTTTCCTGCACCAGGAACGGTGTCGCGACGGCCAGCTCATCCCGTGTCCCGGTGGAAGTCCGGTCGACTGGCGCAGCGTCAGCAGGTTCACCGTCAGCACCAGTCAGGTGCTCTTCCACCTGATCAGGCTCGGCGGGCGGTTGCGCCTCCGCGCCGGCTGTTCGGGCGGACTGGTCGGTGGCTCCAGCACAGCGCTCGCTGTCGTAGCTGGAGTTGGAGCTGGAGCCCGCAGGGACGCCACCGCCAGTGGGCTGTCAGTCGTGCCTTGAAGGAGGGTCCACCTGCCGGTGACCGTTGCCGGCGTCAGCCAGTGCAGCCAGCCCGCTCACCCGTTGCCGGCTGGCTCGCCACGGCGCACGCGCGGACGGACACTGCGACGGCTGCTCGGACGGCTGCTCGGACGACTGCTCGGACGACTGCGCCCAGCTCACAGCGGGAAGCTGACGTACTTGATCTCCAGGTACTCCTCGATGCCCTCGGCGCCACCCTCTCGGCCGAAACCGGAGGCCTTGATGCCCCCGAACGGGGCGGCCGCGTTGGAGATCACCCCGGCGTTCAGGCCCACCATGCCCGTCTGCAGACCCTCGGCCACGCGCAGGCCCCGCGCCATGCCCTGGGTGTAGGCGTAGGCGACCAGGCCGTACTCGGTGTCGTTGGCCAGCGCCAGCCCCTCCTCCTCGGACTCGAAGGTCACCACCGGCGCGACCGGCCCGAAGGTCTCCTCCGTCAGCAGCCGCGCCCCCGCGGGCACGCCGGTCACGACGGTGGGCGCGTAGAAGTAGCCGTCCTGCCCGATCTGCTCACCGCCGGTGAGCACCTTCGCGCCGGCCTGCACCGCCTCATCGACGCGGGCGGCCACGTCGGTGCGGGCACCCGCGTCGATGAGCGGGCCGACCTCGACGCCGTCCTGGGTGCCGCGGCCCACCTGCAGCGCGCCCATCGCCTCGCCCAGGCGCTCGGTGAAGGCGGGCGCGATGCCGGACTGGACGTAGAAGCGGTTGGCGGCGGTGCACGCCTCACCCATGTTGCGCATCTTCGCCGCCATCGCGCCCTCGACGGCCGCGTCGAGGTCGGCGTCGTCGAAGACGAGGAAGGGGGCGTTGCCGCCCAGCTCCATGCTGGTCCGCAGCAGCCGCTCCGCGCTCTGGCGCACCAGGGCCTGGCCCACGGGGGTGGAGCCGGTGAAGGTCAGCTTGCGCAGCCGCGCGTCGGCGATCAGCGGCGCGGTCACCTTCCCGGTGGTGGAGGTGGTGATGACGTTGAGGACCCCGTCGGGCAGGCCGGCGTCGGCGAAGACCTGCGCCAGCTTGAGCATGGTCAGCGGTGTGGCGGTGGCCGGCTTGATGACGATGGTGCACCCCGCGGCCAGGGCGGGGCCGATCTTGCGGGTGCCCATGGCCAGCGGGAAGTTCCACGGGGTGATCGCCAGGCACGGTCCGACGGGCTGCTTCATGGTCAGCAGCCGCGAGCCGCCGGCGGGGTTGGCGCTGTAGCGGCCGGAGATTCGGGAGGCCTCCTCGGAGAACCAGCGCAGGAACTCCGCGCCGTAGGCGACCTCTCCGCGCGATTGGGCCAGCGGCTTGCCCATCTCCAGGGTCATCAGCAGCGCGAAGTCCTCGGCGCGCTCGGTGACCAGCTCGAAGGCGCGGCGCAGGACTTCCGCGCGCGCTCGGGCTGCAGTGGCCGCCCAGCCGTCCTGGGCTGCGACCGCGGCGTCCAGGGCGTCGGCGCCGTCGTGGACGTCGGCGTCGGCGATGCTCGTCAGGACTTGGCCGGTGGCGGGGTCCTCCACCGCGATGCGCTCGGCGCGGCGTCCCTGACGCCAGCGGCCTCCAATGAAGAGCAAGGGTGGCACTGCAGCCACCAGCGCCCGCTCACGCTCCGTTGTGATGCTCGTGCTGGTCATGCGTCTCCTTCGTCGCGTTCATCGTGATCGATCGATGCGTCCACTGCTCGCTGCACCCATCGGTGACTGCGCCCGTCGCTCGGTGCACGTGCTACTCGGTGCACGTGCTACCCGGTGCACGAGCTACCCGGCGCCCTCGGGCGCACCGCCGGGCGCTGAAGGCGCGGCCGAGCACCGAGGAGCGCCCGGATCAGACCTGGTGGCCGACCTTGAAGCCCTGCTCGACCTCGTCGCGGCGGGTGTAGGAGAACCCGTCCGCGCCGATGGTCACGTCCGACTCACGGGCGTGGGCGCGCTCGACGACCTCGCGGGGGTTGCCGTCCAGGTCCAGCACGGTGGAGGCGTTGGCGTACCAGGAGGGCACGACGGGGTTGCCCCACCAGTCGCGGCGCTGGTTGTCGTGCACGTCCCAGGTGACGACGGGGTTGTCGGGGTCGCCGGTGTAGTAGTCGTGGGTGTAGATCTCGATGCGGTGCCCGTCGGGGTCCAGCAGGTACAGGTAGAAGGCGTTGGAGACCCCGTGCCGTCCCGGGCCGCGCTCGATCTGGTCGCTGCGGCGCACCGCACCGAGGTGGTCGCACAGGTGCAGGATCTGACTGCGCTCGTGGGTCGCGAAGGCGATGTGGTGCATCCGCGGGCCATCACCGCCGGTCAGCGCCACGTCGTGGACGGTGGGCTTGCGGTACATCCAGGCCGCGTAGACGGTGCCCTCCTCGTCCTCGATGTCCTCGGAGACCTTGAAGCCGAGCCCCTCGTAGTAGCGGCGCGCGGCGGGCACGTCGGGGGTGACGACGTTGAAGTGGTCCAGGCGCGAGATGGCGCCGGCGCCGTGGACGTCGTAGCGCTGGGTGAAGCGCTCCACGTGCTCGGCGTCGTGGAAGAACTCCACGGGGAAGCCGAGAGGGTCCACGATCTGCACGGCTTCGCCGATGCCCTTGGTGGTGCCCGCAGGCACCCGGCGGACCTCGACACCCAGGGCGCGGTAGTACTCCTCGGCGAGGTCGAGGTCGCCCGGGGTGCGCACCCGGTAGGCCAGCTTGGCGCAGGCGGCGGCGGGGCCCTTGCGGATGACCAGGGAGTGGTGCAGGTACTCCTCGAAGGCGCGCAGGTAGAGCGCGTCGTCGGTCTCGGCGGTCACGACCAGGCCGAGCAGTTCGGTGTAGAACCACTTCGAACGCTCGAGGTCGGTGACGACGAGCTCGGCGTAGGCGCAGCGGATGACGTCGGGTGGGGTGGGCAGGTTGTCGGTTCCGACGGTGCTCACGGCAGTCTCCTCATCGAGGCGTGCAGGGAAGGGGGTCAGTAGTCGATCTCGCTGGCGGCGCGGGCGCCGAAGCGGGCGGTGTGCACATCGCCGAGGGTGATGTGCACGGCCTGCTGCTCGGTGTAGAAGTCGATGGAGCGGTAGCCGCCCTCGTGCCCCAAGCCGGAGGCCTTGACCCCGCCGAAGGGGCTGCGCAGGTCGCGCACGTTGTGGGAGTTCAGCCACACCATGCCGGCCTCGATGGAGTGCGCGACGCGGTGCCCGCGCTGCAGGTCGGAGGTCCACACGTAGCCGGCCAGGCCGTACTTGACGTCGTTGGCCAAAGCGACCGCGTCCGCCTCGTCCTCGAAGGGGGTGATCGCCACGACGGGGCCGAAGATCTCCTCCTGGAAGATGCGAGCGGTGGAGGGCACATCGGCGAAGACGGTGGGCGCCAGGTAGTTGCCGACCGGCAGGTGCGCCGGGCGGGCGCCGCCGGCGACCAGGCGGGCTTCGCTCTTGCCGACCTCGACGTAGCCCATGACGCGCTCGTAGTGCTCGGGGTGCA
Organism: Kineococcus vitellinus; assembly: GCF_009906315.1. Lineage (GTDB taxonomy): Bacteria > Actinomycetota > Actinomycetes > Actinomycetales > Kineococcaceae > Kineococcus > Kineococcus vitellinus. The sequence continues at coordinate 23,558 of NZ_JAAALL010000011.1, forward strand.
CCAGCGCGCCGACCTCGGTCTTCGGGTCGTGCGGGTCACCGACGACGATGTTCGTGGCGCGGGCGGCGAAGCGGTCGACGAAGTCGTCGTAGATGCTGCGCTCTACGAGGATCCGGGATCCGGCGGTGCAGCGCTCACCGTTGAGGGAGAAGACGCCGAAGAGGGTGGAGTCCAGTGCGGCCTCGATGTCAGCGTCGGCGAAGACGACGGCCGGGGACTTGCCGCCCAGCTCCATCGACATGCCCTTCAGGTGGGTCGCGGAGTTGCGGAAGATCAGCTGGCCGGTGGTGGTCTCGCCGGTGAAGGAGATCAGCCGGGTGCCGGGGTGCTTGACGAGGGCGTCGCCGGCTTCCTCGCCGATGCCGTTGACGAGGTTGAAGACGCCTCGCGGCAGACCCGCCTCGGTGAAGATCTGCGCCCACAGGCTTGCCGAGAGGGGGGTGAACTCGGCGGGCTTGAGGACCACGCTGCAGCCGGAGGCGATGGAGGGGGCCAGCTTCCAGGACTCCAGCATGAAGGGGGTGTTCCAGGGGGTGATCAGTCCGGCGACGCCGACCGGCTTGCGGTTGACGTAGTTGATCTGCTTTCCCGGGACCTTGTAGGCGTCGTCGGTCTGGGCGACGATCAGGTCGGCGAAGAAGCGGAAGTTCTCCGCCGCGCGCTGGGCTTGGCCGAGGGCCTGGGTGATGGGCAGGCCGGTGTCGAAGCTCTCCAGCTCGGCCAGGCGCTGATCGGCCTGCTCCACGAGATCGGCGATCTTGTTGAGGACCCGGGCCCGGGCGCGGGCAGGCTTCTCGGCCCAGGCGCCGGAGTCGAAGGCGCGTTGAGCGGCCTGGACGGCGGCGTCGACGTCGGCGGCCTGGCCGGCGGCGGCGGTGGCGTAGTCCTCGTTGGAGACCGGGTCGAGGACGTCGAAGGTGGAGCCGTCGAGGGAGTCGCGCAGCTCGCCGTCGATGAAGTGTTGCAGGTGGGTGGGCAGGTCCTCCGGGACGTGCCGGGTGGAGCTCTCCAGTGCGGTCACGACGCTCTCCTGTTCTCGTGGACGTCCTCGGGACGTCTCGGGGGTCTCCTGGAGGCGGGCCGGACTGCGGTCCGTCGAGGAGCCGGGGTGGGTGAGGCGGTGGGTGGAGCAGTCGACCAGGCGGTGGTCCAGGCGGTGGTTCAGGCGGTGGGGGCCTGGGCGGCCTCGTGGGCCAGCACGGCGCGCAGGGTCGCCGAGCGGTGCTCGCGTGCTGCGTGCTCCACGACGAGCGCGTCGGCGCCAGAGGCGATCAGGTCCAGCAGGGCGTCGTGCTCGGCGACCGACTGGTGGGTGCGATCGGGCACCATGGAGAAGACGCTGGTGCGCAGGGTGCTCAGCCGACGCCAGCCGCGGTCGACGAGGTCGAGCAGGTGCGGGTTGGGGCAAGGGGCTGCCAGCGTGCGGTGCAGCCGCTGGTTGAGCTGGCTGAAGCGCTGGGTGTCGAAGTCTCCCCGATCCAGCTCGGCCAGTTCGGCGCGCATGAGCTCGTTGAGCCGGCGCGCCTCCTGCAGGTCCGCGGCCGTCAGCAGCGCCACGGCCTGCCCGACCGCAGCCCCCTCGACCACGGCCAGGGTCTCCATGGTCCAGCGGTACTCGACGGGGTCCAGGCCGCGGACGGTGGCACCGACGTTGCGCTCGAACTCGACCAGGTGCTCAGCCTCCAGACGCCGGATCGCTTCGCGCACCGGAACGGTGGAGGAGCCCAGCTCCTTGGCCAGCGAGCCGAGGACGAGGCGGTAGCCGGGGGTGTACCGGCCGGAGACGATGCGCTCGCGGATCAGCTGGTAGGCGACCTCGACCTTGGAGGTGGCGACTCCGGCCACGGGTCCGGGGGTCATCGGCGTTGCCTCCACGTCGTCGTCGGAGCCTCTAGCTGATCCGCATCGTATATCTTAAGGTACACCGTAGGAGATGCAGCGTCTCGCCACAAGGCCTCGACGGGTGCATGACAAATCGTATACGGTCTCAGATACAACGTCAGGAGAGAGTCGATGATGACCCAGCCCGACCGCGGCGACCAGCCCAGCCGTGACGACGAAGCCGGCCCCGACCCGCGCTTCGCGGTCCTGCCCGCAGGCCGCCCCGGCAAGGTGGTCGCCGTCCACCTCAGCTACCTCTCCCGCGCGCAGCAACGCGGGCGGCGACCCGCCGCCCCCTCCTACTTCCTCAAGCCCTCCAGCTCGCTGGCCGCCGGCGGCGGCACGGTCGAGCGACCGGCGGGCACCGAATTGCTCGCCTTCGAGGGGGAGATCGCCCTCGTCATCGCCAAGCCCGCCCGCCGGGTGCCTGCCGATCGGGCTTGGGGGTACGTCGCCCACATCACCGCGGCCAACGACCTGGGCCTGTACGACCTGCGCGCCAACGACAAGGGCTCCAACGTCCGTTCCAAGGGCGGCGACGGCTTCACCCCGCTCGGCCCTGCGCTCATCGACGCCGCGGATCTCGACGAGCGCGCGCTGCGCGTGCGCACCTGGGTCAACGGCCAGCTGGCCCAGGAGGGCACCACCGACGGCCTGCTGTTCCCGCTCTCGCAGATCGTCGCCGACCTCTCCCAGCACTTCACCCTCGAGACCGGGGACCTCATCCTCACCGGCACCCCCGCCGGCTCCAGCGTCGTAGCCCCCGGCGACGTCGTCGAGGTCGAAGTCGACGTGGTCGCCGGCGCGGCCACCGGGGCGAGCACCGGGCGGCTGGTGACGACCGTGCTCCAAGGCGAGCACCCTTTCGACCCGGCCCTGGGCTCGGGACCGGCCGTGGACGACACCCAGCGCGAGGAGGCGTGGGGCTCGCGGGCAGCTGCCGGCCTCCCTCAGCGATCCGGCGCCGACGACGCCCATGGTGTCCTGCCTGACGACCTGCCTGACAACCTGCGCGACAAGCTCGAACGCACCCCCGTCGCCGCCCTCTCCGGCCAGCTGCGCAAGCGCGGGCTGAACAACGTCACCATCGACGGCGTCACCTCCAACCACTCCGACCGCAAGCTCGTGGGCCTGGCCCGCACCCTGCGCTTCGTCCCCAACCGCGAGGACCTCTTCGCCTCCCACGGCGGCGGGTACAACGCCCAGAAGCGAATCTTCGACGCGGTCGCCCCCGGTGAGGTCATCGTCATCGAGGCCCGCGGTGAGACCGGCTCGGGAACCCTCGGCGACATCCTGGCCATCCGCGCCCACGCCCGCGGCGCCGCTGGGATCGTCACCGACGGCGGCGTGCGTGACCACGACGCCGTCACCGCGGTCGGCCTGCCCGTCTACTCCCGCGGAGCCCACCCGGCCGTGCTGGGGCGCAAGCACGTTCCGTGGGAGGTCGATGTCACGATCGCCTGCGGAGGCACCACCGTCCAGCCCGGCGACGTCATCGTCGGGGACGCCGACGGGGTACTGGTCCTCCCCCGCGCCCTTGCCGAGGAGGTCGTGGACGCCGCCTTGGCCCAAGAGCGTGAGGACGCCTGGATCGCCGAGCAGGTCGCCGCGGGTCACCCGGTGGACGGCCTCTTCCCGATGAACGCCGAGTGGCGCGCCAGGTACACCGCGCACAACGAGCAGGGCTGAGCCCTCTACTCCGGCCCTCGACTCGACCAAGACCCCGATCACGGCCCCGATCCCACCCTGAGGAGGACGTCGATGCTGACCCCCGAGACCATCACCGCGATCGCAGACGAGCTGGCCACCGCCGAACGTGAGCGCACGGTGGTGCCCCTGCTCACGGCCCGCTACCCGGACATGGCGGTGGAGGACTCCTACGCGGTCCAGAACGAGTGGCGCCGCCGCGGGATCGAGGCCGGCCGGCGTCCGGTGGGACGCAAGATCGGCCTCACCTCCAAGGTCATGCAGGCGGCCACTGGCATCACCGAACCCGACTACGGTGCGATCTTCGCCGACATGGTCTTCGAGAGCGGCAGCGTGATCGAGCACGCGCAGTTCTCCAACGTCCGCATCGAGGTGGAACTCGCCTTCGTGCTCGGCGCCGCCCTGTCGGGACCGCACGTCTCGATCTTCGATGTGCTGCGCGCCACCGAGTACGTCGTCCCCGCCTTGGAGATCCTCTCCTCGCGCATCCAGATGCAGGGCCGGACCATCGTCGACACCATCAGCGACAACGCCGCCATGGGCGGGATGGTGCTGGGCGGCAGCCCCGTCGCCGTCGACGAGGTCGACCTGCGCTGGGTCTCCGCCCTGCTGTACCGCAACGAGAGCATCGAGGAGTCCGGCGTCGCCGCCGCGGTCCTGAACCACCCCGCCTCCGGCGTGGCGTGGCTGGCGCAGAAGCTCGCCCAGCACCAGGACCACCTCGCCGCCGGGGAGATCGTGCTTGCCGGCTCCTTCACCCGCCCGATGTGGGTGCATCCCGGGGACACCGTCCTCGCCGACTACGGACGACTGGGGACGATCTCGTGCCGCTTCAGCTGAAGCCCACTCTGCGCGAGCGCCTGAGCGCCAGCGACCGGGCGTTGTTCGGCGGCTGGATCTGCTCCGGCTCCCCCGTCGTCGCCGAGATCATGGCCGGCTCCGGCCTGGACTGGGTGCTCATCGACATGGAGCACGCACCCAACGGGCTCGAATCCGTCCTCGCCCAGCTCTACGCCGTCTCCGGCTACCCGGTCACCCCGGTCGTGCGGGTCCCCGCCGCTGACGACGTCGTCCTCAAGCAGGTCCTCGACCTCGGTGCGCAGACCGTCCTCGTACCCATGGTCTCCACACCTGAGCAGGCACGGGCGGTGGTGCAGGCGACGCAGTACCCACCAGCGGGCCGACGCGGAGTCGGCAGCGCGCTGGCGCGTTCGGCGCGCTGGAACCGTGTCGAAGGATACTTGCAGGACGCCTCGCAGCACGTGAGCGTCATCGTGCAGGTGGAGACGAGCGAGGGCGTGCAGAACGCTCGGGCGATCGCCGAGACTCCCGGCATCGACGCCGTCTTCGTCGGCCCCAGCGACCTGGCCGCCTCGATGGGCTTGCTCGGCCAGCAGAGCCACCCCGATGTGGTCGGGTCAGTGCGGGATGCGCTGGCAGCCGCGCTCGCCGCCGACAAACCGGTCGGCGTGAACGCCTTCGATCCCACCGTCGCGCGGGGCTACGTCGAGGCGGGCGCTCAGTTCGTGCTCGTGGGTGCGGACGTCGGTCTGGTCGCGCGCGGATCTGAGGCGCTTGCGACTGACTTCATCACCGCTGATCGCGAGGAGCAAGAACGCGCTTCCTACTGAGCCACCGGCTCCGAGGGCGGCGAAGACCTCAACCTCGAGTGGCTGCTCCTGCGCGCCCAGCGGCGTCAGGCGGACGTGCGCCGTCGAGCACCCAAGCCGGCACCTGCAGGGCGAGGACGCGCACGACGGAGATCGCGGCGGCGACGCCCGCGCCCAGCACGAGATCGTCGGCGTTCCAGGTCGAGGAGACACCGACGACGAGCGCCCCGACCACCGCAGGCACCGCGTAGAGGTCCCAGTCTGCCCGAAGGTCTGCCCGGAACAGCGCCGGCGTCTCGCGGGTGAGGACGTCGCGCAGCCCCCCGTGACCCACGGCAGTCGTGACCGCGAGCAGGGCGCCGAGCCGTGGTCGATGGCCTTCTCGGTGCCCGCGGCGCAGAGAAATCCCAGGCCCGCTGCGTCGACGACGAGCAGGGGCTTGCTCAACGATTCGAAGCGAGGTTGGGCGACGAACGCGGTGGCGGCCGCTGCCAGGGCCACCACGAGGCGCTCCCGCCGCTGGAAGGCCGGCGGCGACGTGTCGCCGAGCACGAGGTCGCGCACGATCCCGCCGCCCAGCGTGGTGACCACGACCAGCGTCACTGTCCCCACCAGGTCGTGGTCGCGGTCGATCGCCACCGGGGCCCCGAGCGATGCCGGCGCCGCGTCAGGCCTGGTGAACACCGCCCACCAACTCGGCAGCTCATTGGGCCTGGGCATCCTCGTGACCGTTGCCTCGCAGACCACCAACACCGGCACCACCACGCCGTCGGCCGTCGTCGCCCACGTCGGCGCAGCCTTGAGCGGTAGCAGCCTCTTCCTCGCCGTGGCTGCGGTCATCACCGTGGTCTTCATCGTCGTTCCCTGGCGCCGACGAGCAACCGCGACCGTCGCAACGCCCTCATCGGTGTCGTAAAGGGCCTGCCGTCCGAGTGCACCATGCACCTCGGCACCTCGGTACCTGATGACGCGGCAGGAATCCTGCTCTGTCGCAGTAGTCGACAGGACTGGGGCCCCAGCATCAACTGACGTCCTCACCGTGCTCGCCGCAGCCGTGGAGGCCGGCTCAACGCGCTGACGCGGCGGGCGCCGCACACGGCGGCGGTCACGACCAGCCGAGCAGGCCATCACGGCAGGCCGTCACGGCGGCCTGCGGCATGTCCCACTACGGCGCCGTCAGGGCACCGCGACCGGCGCGAAGACCACCACCTCGGTCTCGGCGACCGAACGCGCCTGGGCCCAGCCCCACGTCGGGTCCTGCCAACCTGCCTCCACGTCCACCGCCCATACCGCACCGCTCTCGCGCACCACCGACCTCAGCAGTCAGTGCACCTGGCGCTCGGAGAGCGGTCGTGCTGTCGACGAGCGGACGACGAGCTGGGTCGCCAGTTCGATGTGGTGGCTGTCCAGCCCGTGACCGTCGATCAGGCGGCGCAGGGTGCGGAATGCGACGCGACCCATCTCCTGCAGCGGCGTGCGTACTGTCGTCAAGGGGGGTGTGGTCAGCGACGCGACGTAGGTGTCGTCGAAGCCGACCACGCTGAGGTCGGCGGGCACTTGCAGGCCAAGAGCGTGGGCTGCCTGGAGCACTCCCATGGCCACGAGGTCCGTGATGGCGAAGACCGCTGTCGGCCTGTTCCCGCGGGTGAGGAAGGTGGATGCGAGGCGAGCGCCGGTGGAGGAGTCGAGCTGCCCCCCTCCCACGATCGCGGCGTCGAAGGCGACTCCGTGCTTCTCCAACGCTGCCCGATAGCCGTGCAGGCGTGCGAGGTTGACGTCCGTGTCGTCGGGCCCGCCGATGTAGGCGATTCGGCGGTGGCCCAGCGCGAGCAGGTGCTCGGTGGCGGACACTCCGCCTGCCCAGTTGGTGGCACCGATGCTGACGACGTCCTCGTCAGGGGAGTGCACCGGGTCGATCACCACCAGGGGCAGGCCGGCCACCCTGAGCTCCCTGGCCTGTTGCGGCTGGATGTCACTGGTCACGAGCAAGACGCCCCGACGGTCCGCTGCACGCGGGTTCCTCATCCACGGCCGCTCGCCGTCAGAAGCGCCCCGCACCGCGAACTCGCTCACGATGACGTCGACGTCGTCCTCGCGGGCGGCTGCGACCACCCCGCGCTGGAGCTCCGTGGCGTAGGGGCTCATGAAGTCGTCGAAGGCGAGTTCGATGGTGACGCGCTGGCTGGAGCTGCGACGACGAGTGGTGGGCACGTACCCCTGTTCGTCAAGGAGCCGTTGCACCTCGGCGCGTGTGCGAGGCCCCACGTCCTCGCGGCCGTGGATCACCTTGGAGACCGTGGCCAGGGAGACACCCGCCGCGGAGGCGACGATCGCGAGGGTCGTCTTGCGTTCGGAGGCAGGGACCGCTGGTGTGGCCGTGCCCTGCGGTGAGGAAGGCGGGGCCGTCACCTTGCGTCGAGCCACAGGGTCCTCCTGTCGAAGCTGCCGGCGCCGGGCGCCGCTGATCGTCGTGGGTACAGCATGGGCCCTGCGCCTCGCTCATGCGGACGGCACGCCGAGTGCTCCGCGGTGTGGTCACGAAATTTTCGTGACCTAGAGCCGTACCGCTCACGCAGTGCTTCGCCGCTCTCATCCGCGCCAGGACAGCACTAATGCCCTACGCGGGTGATGTGATGCTGAATGCTTGACAGGGGCCGAAAGCGTTGCCTACGGTTGCGCGACGCTCTAAAAGCGAAAGTTTTCGCCGCAATGGGGGGCAGATCGTGGAGTCACGTGGCGTGGCGGTGCATGGACGGCCGACGACTGCCAGCCACCTCGCGGTGGTGGTCGTGGCGACGCCCCGACGGGCTGCCCGTTGAGGGCCGCCCCGCTGCGCGGCCCTGACGAGCTCGCCGTCGAGGACGTGGAGCTGGAAGCTCCCGGGCCGGTGAGCTGCGAGTGCCCGCAGAAGCCGTCGGGGTCTGCCACACCGAGCTGCACTACATGAGCGGCGACATGACCTGCCCGCTGCCCGTCGTCCTCGGTCACGAGGGCGTAGGCATCCTGGAGCAGGTGGGAGACGAGGACCTCGACATCAGCGCCGACGACGTCATCGTCGTGCACGGCGCCGGGCCCCGCGGCTACCCCGGCATGCCGGAGGTGTCCAACGTGCCGCTGCCCGCCAAGCTGCTGCGCGCCGGCGTCAGCGACATGGTGCGCATCAGCGACGGCCGGATCAGCGGCACGGGTTTCGGCGCGGTGGTCCTGCACGTGGCGCCCGAGGCCGCCGTCGGCGGCCCGCTCGGCCTGCTGCGCACCGGGGACGTCATCACCCTCGACGTCCCCGCCCGCCGCCTGGACGTGCAGCTGAGCGAGGAGGAGCTCGCCGCGCGCACCCCGTCCTGGGAGCGCGGCAGCGGCGTCGGCGACGGCGGCTGGCCGTGGCTGTACGCCGAGCACGTGCTGCAGGCCGACGAGGGCGCCGACCTGGACTTCCTGCGCGGCGCGCGCGGCAGCGCGGTGCCCCGCGACTCCCACTGAAGCGCCCGCAGCACCCGCAGCACCCGCACCGACCCACCCACCGACCGATGCAGGAGGAACCGCGATGACCACCGGTGCCGACGCCCCCGCCCGCCGGGGACGGGCCCCCGCGCGGCGCTCAGCCGCTCGCGCCGGGGGTGGAGCCCGTGGGGACCAGCACCAGGGCGGTCCCGTCCGCGTCGACCAGCCGGCGGCCCGGGCCGCCCAGCGCGGAGCTGCGGGCCCCGCGCGCCCGCAACCGGCGCTCGGCGAGCTCCGGGTCCCCGGTCGCCAGCCCGATCGCCCGCAGGCCGGTGCGCCCCGGGTCGTCGGCGGGCGCGGGCAGCGGCTCGACGTCGTAGGAGAACAGCTCCAGCGTCCCGTGCCCCGCCGCCAGATAGCTGCGCACGTACCCGCGCTCGTCGCCCGGGTGCGGGACCTGCCCCAGGGCGGGCAGCGCCAGGTCGTCGCGGTAGGTCGCCAGCGCGCGGTCGAGGTCGGCGGTCGTGAGCGCCGCGTGGTCCAGCACGAGGGCCTCGCCGGGCGCGGCCGTCGCGTCCCGCTCGGAGACCAGTTCCGCGTTCCACGTCGTCGTGTGGACCAGGCGCCCGGCGACCAGTTCCACGAGGGCGCCGTCGGGGTCGGAGAAGAACACGATGCGCACGTCGCCGAGCGCGGTCATCGGGGCGATGGCGAACGGCACGCCCGCCGCCGCCACGCGCTGCGCCCAGGCGTCGACGTCGGCCACCGTGAAACCCACGTGCCGCAGCCCCGACTGGTGGTTCACCACCTGCCAGCCCGCCGGTTCCGGGCGCGGCCGGCGCACGAGGTGCACCAGGCCGCCACCGGCGTCCAGCCACGCCTCCTCGGCGGTGGCGGGCGCACCGGCGGCGGGGGACAGGCCCAGCAGGCCCGTCCAGAAGCCGAGGCTGCGCTCGAGGTCGACCACGCCGAGCTCCACGTGGTGCAGCGTCGTCCCGGGGGCGAGGGTCACGGCACCACTGGACACCCGCACCGGTGCGGCGTCAACCGCCTCCCCGGCCTCGACCCCCACGGCCACGACCCCCACGGCCACGACCCCGACGGTTTCGGGCGCGCCCGCGTCCCGGCTGCGGGGGCGCTGTGA
>NZ_JAAALL010000120.1 GCF_009906315.1 Kineococcus vitellinus
GGGGCGCTGCCCTGCGCCCCGGGTCGGCCACAGGTTTCTCCTGAGCGGCTCGGATGTCAAAACCTCTGCTCACATGAGCAGTCAGCGGATGGTGAAACCCCCGTCGACGACGAGGTCGGCGCCGTTGACCATGTCGGCCGCGCCCGAGGCCAGGAACAGCGCGGCACCGGCGATCTCCCGGGGCAGGGCGAAGCGGCCGGTCGGGATGGCCGCCTTCGCCTGCTCGCCCTTCTCGCCCGCCCACGCCTTGCGCCCGAGGTCGGTGAGCACGACGGTCGGCGAGATCGAGTTCGCGGTGACGCCGCGCCCGGCCCACTCCGAGGCCAGCACGCGGGTGAGGCCGACGACGCCGGCCTTGGAGGCGCAGTAGGCGGCGTGGCCGTCCAGGGCCACCGACGCCGCCTGCGAGGCCATCGTGACGACCTTGCCGCGCCCGCGCTCCAGCATGTGCCGGCCGACGGCCTGGGCGGTGAGGAACGTGCCGGTGAGGTTGATGGCCAGCGTGCGGGTGAACGCCGCCGCGGACAGCTCCTCGGCGGGCGCGAGGTCCACGATGCCCGCGCAGGTGACGAGCACGTCGACGCCGCCGGTGGCCGACTCGGCGGCGGCGGTGAACTCCGCCACCGCGGCCGGGTCGGACACGTCGCCGGCCAGGCCCACGGCCTCGCCGGGCAGTTCCGCCGCCCGCCGGCGGGCGGCCTCGCCGTCGAGGTCGACGACGACGACGCGGGCGCCGCGATCGGCGAAGACCCCGGCGATGGCGCTGCCGATGCCCGAGGCCCCGCCGGTGATCAGCGCCGTCCGCCCGTCGAGGCGGAAGCTGAGGTCGACGGCCTCGTCGGTCGGCTCGGTTCCGGCTGCGGTGGTGCTCACGGTTCCTCCGGTGGTCTGCGGGACGGTGGCCGGGGCGGCCGCGGCGACGGTGCTCGCGGTGGCTGCGCCCCCTCGCGTCCGGCCGTTCCAGTGGCGCAGATGCTCGCGACCGGCTTGCACGGTTGTCAAACCCTCTGCTCACATGAGCACATGGGCCCCGAGGAGATCACCGAACTGGTCGTGGTGGCGCGACGGCACTACCTGGACGGGGTCTCCCGCGTGGACATCGCCAAGGAGCGCGGGCTGTCCCGGTTCAAGGTCGGCCGCATGCTGCAGACCGCGCTCGACGAGGGTTTCGTGCGGATCGAGATCCACGCCCCGGCCGGTGTCGACTACGAGGTGTCGGAGGAGCTGCGGGTGCGCTTCGGGCTGCGCCGCGCGCTCGCGGTGCAGACGCCGGACGAGTCCAGCGTGCGCGAGGCGCTGGGCCAGGTGGCCGGGCAGCTGCTGCGCGAGATCGTCACGCGCGACGACCTGCTGGGGATCGACTGCGGGCGCACGCTGCGCTCGATGACCGGCCACCTCGGCGGCATCGCCCACTGCGACGTCGTCCAGATCACCGGCATGGGCGGGGCGGTCGGCGACACCGGCCCGGACATCACCCGCGCCATCAGCGAGGTCAACGGCGGGCGGGTGCACTCGGTGTTCGCGCCCATCGTCGTGCCGGACCGGCGCACGGCCAGCGCCCTGCACGACGCGCGGGCGATCCGCACCACCCTGTCGCTGTTCCCGCGGGTCACCAAGGCGGTCGTCGCCATCGGGGCGTGGACGCCGGAGCTCTCGCAGATCCCCGCCCTCATCGGCGCGGAGGAGACCCGCCGCCTCGCGGCCGCCGGGGTGGTGGGGGAGACGGGCGGGCTGCTCGTCGACGCCGACGGCCGGCGCATCCGCGCGCTCGACGAGCGGCGCATCGCGATCACCGACGAGCAGCTGCGCGCCGTGCCCGACGTCATCGGCGTCGGCGGCGGGCGCGGCAAGACCGCCGCCGCCCAGGCGCTGCTGCGCTCGGGGCTGCTGTCCTCGGTCGTCACCGACGTCCACCTCGCGCGCCGGCTGCTGGCGCGGGGTGCGGGGGCCTGAGGGTCCGCAGGCTCGTCAGCGGCCCGGGCCGGGGCCGGCGGGCACCGCGCCGGGGAGGCGGAAGTGCGGGTTCTCGATGACCCCCAGCACGCTGCCGGCCGGGTCGAGCGCGGTCGCGACGCGGATCCCGCCGCCGACCTCGCGCACCTGCTCGCGCGGGGCGGCGCCCGCGGCCAGCAGCCGGGCCAGGGCCCGGTCGGCGTCCTCGACGCCCCAGTACGTCACCGGACCGGCCGCGGGGTCGCCGGCGGGGTCCAGCGCCAGCTCGTAGCCGGCCACCTCGAAACCCACGTAGAACGGCTCGTCGAAGTACGGCTCGAGACCCAGCAGCCGGGCGTACCAGCGCTTGGCGGCGGCCAGGTCGGGAGCCGGGTAGATGGCGGTGCGCAGTCCGAGGAACACGGCGAGCCCTTCCGGTGCGGTGCGGTGCGGTGCGGTGCGGTGCGGTGCGGTGCGGTGCGGTGCGGTGCGGTGCGGTGCGGTGCGGTGCGGTGCGGTGCGGTGCCCGCGCCCGGTGGCGCGGTCGCCGCCGATCCTGGCGCCCCCCTCCGACACGGCGGCGCGGGCACGGGCGCGGGCTCAGCGGACCAGCGCGGCCACGGCGCCGGCCAGGCCCAGCAGCGCGCCGAGCGTGCGCACGCGGTCCGCCCGCAGCAGCCGGGTCAGCAGCGCCGCGCTCGGGCCCTCCCGGCCGAGCCGGGCGTGCAGCGGAGCGGCGACGAGGGCCGTCGTGGCCCCGGCCAGCGCGGTGCCCGCCGCGGCGACGACCAGCGCCGCGTCGAGGCGCTGCGTCAGCGCCACCCAGCCCCAGACCGCCACCAGCCCCGCGTACAGCGGCGCGACCAGCAGCACGATCCGGTGCGAGTGCGCGCCGTGCGCGGCGCCCCAGCGCTCCGGCCCGACCTCGGCCAGCGCCGGGTAGACGACGGCGCTCACCACGGCCTGGAAACCGGCGTGCAGCGCGCAGGCCGTGAGCAGCGCCACGAGCGGCCCCGCCCCGGCGGCCAGCGCGGGCGTCACGGGTGCCCGCCCTCGTGCTCGTCGCGGTCCTGGTCCTCCAGCGCGGCGTACCAGTCGGCGTACGGGGAGTTCCGCGCCAGGTGCCGGGTCAGGTCCGGGGCGCCATCGTCCCACCACACCGGACCGCGCTCGCCGAGGGCGTGCTTGGCCGCGTCGACGCGGGCGCGGGCCCGCTCGCGCGCCGCGGGGTCCCCGGCGCGCAGCGCGGCGCCCTTCTCGCGGCGCGCGCTCATCAGCTCGGCGACGAGCTCGGCGCGCCGCCCCGGTTCCAGCGAGGGGTCCGAGCACCGCCACAACCGCCCCCGCACCACGAGGTAGCGCCCGTCGGGCGTCGTGGGCGCGCTGCCCGGTCGGGTCACGGAGGGCTCCACGAGGTCGCGGGCGGGCGGGCGGACCCCCATCCTCGCCGCGCCCGGCGCCTGCGCACCCCGGGCGCGGCCCGCCGCTCAGCTGCCGTCGTCGGCCGCGGTGAGCAGCTCCGCGCGCACCGAGGTGACCAGCTCGCCCACCCGGCGCAGGAACTCCGCCGTCGCCGGCCGCGCCTCGTGGTCGCGGTGGGCGTCGCGGTCGCGGTAGACCTCGTAGAACAGCCGGGCCAGCGGCTCGTCGTCGACCAGGTGCGGGGTGTAGACGAGCGTGCCGGGCTCCTCGGCGCGGATGCCGGGCACGGTCTCGGCGACCAGGCGGTCGAACGCGGCGGCGGAGGCGGCGTCGGGCAGGTCGAAGCGGACGGCGATGGCGAACACGGAGTCTCCTGTCAGCGGGTGGTCGGGTCGGTCGTCGGGGTGCGGATCCAGCCGAACGTGCGCTGCACGGCCTGCTGCCAGTCCTCCCAGCCCCGCTCGCGCTCGGCGGGGTCCATCGTGGGCTCCCACTGCCCGGCGCGGTGCCAGCGCCGGCGCAGCGCCTCGGTGTCGGGCCAGAAGCCCACCGCCAGCCCCGCCGCGTACGCGGCGCCCAGCGAGACCGTCTCGCTCACCATGGGCCGCACCACGGGCGCGTCGAGGACGTCGGCGAGGGTCTGCATGAGCAGGTTGTTGGAGGTCATCCCGCCGTCGACGCGCAGCGAGGCCAGCCGCAGGTTCGAGTCGGCGTCCATCGCCTCGACGACCTCGCGGGTCTGCCACGCCGTGGACTCCAGCGCGGCGCGAGCGATGTGCCCCTTGGTGACGAAGGAGGTCAGGCCGATGATCAGCCCCCGCGCCTCGGCGCGCCAGTGCGGGGCGAACAGCCCCGAGAACGCGGGGACGAAGTAGCAGCCGCCGTTGTCCTCGACGGTGCGGGCCAGCGTCTCCACCTCGGGGGCGGTGGAGATGAGCCCGAGGTTGTCGCGCAGCCACTGCACGAGGGCGCCGGTCACCGCGATCGAGCCCTCCAGCGCGTAGGAGGGCGGCTCGTCGCCGATGCGGTGGGCCACCGTCGTCAGCAGGCCGTGCGAGGAGCGGGTGATCTCGGTGCCGGTGTTCATCAGCAGGAAGCTGCCCGTGCCGTACGTGCACTTCGCCTCCCCGGGCGAGAAGCAGGTCTGGCCGAACAGCGCCGCCTGCTGGTCGCCGAGCGCGGCCGCGATCCGGGCGCCGGGCACCACGGAGCGGGCCGTGCCGTAGACCTCCGAGCTCGCCACGATCCTCGGCAGCGCGGCCCGCGGGACCTCGAAGGCGGCCAGCAGCTGCGCGGACCAGTCCAGCGTGCGCAGGTCCATGAGCATCGTGCGGCTGGCGTTGGTGACGTCGGTGACGTGGTGGCCGCCGTCCGGGCCGCCGGTCAGGTTCCACACCAGCCAGGAGTCGATGGTGCCGAACAGCACGTCACCGGCCTCCGCGCGCCGGCGCAGCCCCGGGTCCCGGCGCAGCAGCCACGTCATCCGCGGGCCGGCGAAGTAGGTGGTCAGCGGCAGCCCGCAGACGTCGGCGAAGCGGTCCGGGCCCGCCGCGCCGGCCAGCTCGGTGACGAGGTCGGCGGTGCGGGTGTCCTGCCAGACGACGGCCGGGCTCACCGGGTCCCCGGTGCGCCGGTCCCAGGCGACGACCGTCTCGCGCTGGTTGGCGATGCCGACGGCGACGACGTCGGCGGGGGTGGCCTCCACCTGCGCCATCGCCTGCGGCACCAGCCGGGCGACGTTGCGCCAGATCTCCGCGGCGTCGTGCTCGACCCAGCCGGGGCGCGGGTAGTGCTGGCGGTGCTCGCGCTGGGCGACCGCCACCAGCCGGCCCGCGTGGTCGAAGAGGATGCAGCGCGTCGACGTCGTGCCCTGGTCGATCGCGACGACGTAGCCCCGGTGCTCGGCCCGGCGCTCGTCGCTCACGGCGGCCATCCTGCCCGAGTCAGTCCGCCCGCGAGCCCAGGCCGCGCGAGATGGACCGGGCGGCCTGGCAGACGGCGGGCACCAGCCCGGCGCGCGGGCGCCCGCGGGTGTCCACGAGGCGGTCGGCGTCGCCGTCGATGCCGACGGCCCCCACGACGAGGCCGCCGCGGTCGCGCACGGGGGCGGCGATGCCCGCCGCGCCCTCGGCGAGCTCCTCCACGTCCAGGGCCCAGCCCTGCTCGCGCACCGCGGCGAGGGTGCGGCGCAGCGCGGCCGCGTCGACGGTGGTGCGCGCGGTCAGGGCGCTCAGGCGCCCGCGCGGGCGCACCGGCGCCGAGGCGAGCAGCACCTTGCCGAGCGCGCAGGCGTGCGCGGGCAGCGAGGTGCCGGTGAGCAGCTCCTGGGCGCTGTCGTCGGGGCGGAAGACGTGGTGCACGACGAGGGCGCGGCCGTCCACGAGCGTGGCCAGCTTCACCGACTCGCCCGTGCGGCTGGCCAGCGAGTCGGTCCAGTTCACCGCGTGCGCGCGCAGGTCGTTGGCGTCGATGCGGGGCCGGCCCAGGTCGGCCAGCCCGGGGGAGGCGCGGTAGTCGCCGGCCTCGTCCTGCTCGACGAAGCCGACGTCCACGAGCGTGCGCAGGATGCCGTGCGCGGTGGTCTTGGCCAGGCCCAGCGCGTTGCCCACGTCGACGACGCCCAGGCCCTGCCCCGCGCCGGAGAGCAGCCGCAGCACGGCGGCGGCGCGCTCGATCGACTGGATGGGCCCCGGCACCCCGGCATCCTCGCGCGGCGCGCCCGCGCGCGGCACGCCGAGCGGCCGGGGCGCTGCTCAGCGGCGCAGCCGCCCGGTGGCGGCGAGCTCGTCGGCGACGTCGCGCAGCTTGCGGTTGCTCTCCTGGCTCACCCGGCTCAGCAGCGCGAACGCCTGGTCGGCGGTGATCTTGTGGCGTTCCATGAGGATGCCCTTGGCCTGCCCGATGACGTCGCGGCTGACGACCGCCACCCGCAGGTTCTCCACCTGCTCGCTGGCGGCCAGGGCCGACGCGGCGTGGGCGACGAACAGCTGCCCGACCTCCTCGGACTCCTCGCCGAAGGCGCCGGGGACACCGGAGACCACGTCCAGGGCGCCGAGGTTGTCGCCGGCGACGTAGAGCCGGAAACAGAGCATGCTGCGCAGGTCCACCTCCCCGGCGCGGGCGGCCAGCTCCGGCCAGCGCTCGTCGGTGCTCAGGTCGGCCACGTGCGTGACCTCCTGGTGGAAGAGCGTGTCCAGGCACGGGCCCTGGCCCACCTGGTCCTGCAGCTCGTCCAGCCCGCGTCCGCGCTCGCCGCTCGCGGCGGCGGAGAACACCCGCCGGGCGCGCACCCGCGTCAGGGTGGCGTCCTCGGCGCCGGGGACCAGCGCGGCCGCGGCGGCGACGACGCGGTCCATCACCGCCTGGGGGGACTCCTCCGCGTGCAGCTCGAGCGCCAGCCGCGCCAGCCGCTGCTCGAGGCCCTCGCCCGGCTCCCGCACGCTCTCACCGCTCACGGGATCATCGTGGCCGCTCGGCGCCGCCGGTGCCAGCGGTGCCCGCGGTGCCCGGCCCGCCGCCCGGCCCGCCCCGCGCGCCGCGCGGGCGGCGACGAGCATGATGAGGGCGCACACCGGTCCCCGTCTGGAGAGCCTGCCCGTGAACACGCCGCACCCCGATCCGCACGACGACCTGCTGGCCGCCCTGAGCGGGGACGGCGCGGCGGCGGCGTCCCTGCGCGAGCGCCTGGCGCAGCGCCCCCCGGCGCCCCCGGCCGCGCCCGACGAGGTGGCCCCCGCCGACGAGGTCCTCGTCCGCCCGGCGACCTCCGCCCAGAGCCGCGCCCTCGCCGCGGCGCTGTCGGGGCCGGTGCTGGTCGACGCGCCCCCCGGCGCCGGCGGGCTGGGCGCCGAGGGCCTGCTCGCCGCCCTGCTGGCCGCCGAGGTGCTGCGCGGGCGGCGGGTCCTGCTCGCGAGCGGCCCGGCCACCCTGCAGGCGCTGCGCGCCGAGCTGGCCCGGCACGGCCTGCAGGGCCTGCTCGGCGACCCGGCGGACCCGGCCGGCCAGGCGGACCCGGCGGGTGCGCCCGCGGACCCGCCGCAGGACGAGCGCTGGCTGGACGAGCGCGCCCGCCTGGCCCGCTACGCGCAGGTGCTGCACGCCCCGCTGGGCGACGGCGGCCGCAGCGCCTTCGAGGTGCTCGGCGAGCTGGGCGCCTCGGGCGCGTCCCGGTCCGGGGCCCCGCCGGTGCCCGCCGGTGCCGCGGACTGGGACGCGCAGCGACGGGCGGAGGTCACCGCCCTGCTGCTGGCGGCCCGGCGCCCGCCCGAGGGCGGCGACGGCGACGGCGACGGTGACGACGCCGGTGCGGCGACGCTGGAGGACGTCGACCGGCGGCTGGCCTCCCTGGACCGCCTGCCCGCCGCGCTGGACGCGCTCGACGCGTCGCTGAGCGCGCTGGAGTCCGAGCTGGCGTGGCGGCGGCCGCGCTCGGCGGCGGAGGTCGAGGCGGCGCTCGCGGTCCTGGAGCGCGTCGAGCAGGCCGAGCGCGACTACGCCCCGGCCGCGTTCGGCACCGACCTCGACCTCGCGCGCACGGCCTTCGCGCAGGCCTCGCGCTCGCTGCTCAGCGCGGAGGGGCGGGCGGGCCGCCGCGAGGTCCGCGCCCTGGCCGTCCTGCGCCACGACGGCGCCTTCACCCTGGCCGACGTCGACCGGCTGCAGCGGCTGCGCGAGGAGTGGGCGGCGCACGCACCCGGCCGCCCCCGCTCCTGGGCGGGCCGGGCCGGGCTGGCGCAGCAGCTGAGCGCGCTGCGCGAGGCGCTCGCCGCCGTCCCGGAGGCGGAGGGTGCCGGGGCGCAGGACCTGGAGGCCCTGCGCGCCGCCGCGGCGCGGCGGGAGCCGCTGCGCGCGCCGCTGCTGGCGCGCCGCCGCCGGCTGCAGGTGGGCGAGCAGGGGCTGGCGGAGCTGCTGGCCGCCGTGCCCGCCGGCGCCGCCGAGGCGGACGTCGCCGCGCTCGTGCGCTCGGTGTCGCTGCGCGCCCTGGCCGCGACCGTGCTGCCCGTGCTCGAGGACGCCGTCGGCGACCACGACGAGCGCGTGGCCGCCTTCCGCACCCTCGAGGTGCGGCGGGAGGCCGCCGCCGCGCGCCGGCTGCTCGGCGAGCTCGCCCGCCGCCCGCAGCCGCCGGTCACCCTCTGGCCGCTGGACGACGCGGGCTCCGAGCCGGGGTCCGGCGCGGGGGCCGACGCGGGGTTCGACGTCGTGGTCGTCGACGACGTGCACCGGCGACCGCTCGCCCAGGTGCTGGCGGCCGCCCGGCGCGGGCGGCGCCTGGTCGCGCTGGGCGCGGGCGCCGCGGCCGTGGACGGTGCGGCGTGGAGCGCGCTGGCGCAGCTGCTGCCCGTCGAGGACCTGCGCTGGCCGCCGCCGCTGGAGCAGGTGCCGGACTCCCCGCTGCAGCGCGCCGTCGAGGCGGCGCTGCGGGCGGCCGGCCTGCCCCTGGCGCACGGCCGCCGGGTCGGCGGCTACCCCGTCGACGTCGCCGTCGCGGCGGCCGACGGCAGCGGCGAGACCCTGCTCGCCGTGGAGCTGGACGGCCCCACCTACCGCGCGCTGCCCACGGTGCGCGACCGCGACCGGTTGCGCCCGCAGCAGCTGCAGGAGGCGGGCTGGGCGGTCCACCGCCTCTGGAGCACGGCCTGGTTCCGCGACCCGCAGCGGGAGGTGCAGCGCGTCGTCGAGGCGTGGCGGCAGGCGGGTGCGCAGGTGCGTGCGCGCCGGGCCGAGGAGGAGGCGCTCCGCGCGGAGCAGGAGGCGCGCCGGGCCGAGGAGCGGGAAGCTCTCGCGCAGCCGCCCGCGGAGGCACCCGCGCCGGCGGAGGCACCCGCGCCGGCGGAGGCACCCGCGCTGCCGCCGGGGCTGGCCTCCTCGGCGCAGGACGCCGCCGCCGTGGCGGCCTTCGTCGAGCGGCTGGCCGGCACGCACCCCAACATCGACCAGACGCCGGCGGACGTCCTCGACGCGGCGTTCAACGAGACGTACGCCGCGCTCGGGCTGGCGGCCACCGACCAGCAGGTCCTCGACCACGCCATGGACCTGCTGCTCTTCCGGCGCCGGGGGCTGAAGGTGCAGCGGGCGTTCAAGGAGGCCCAGCAGCGCAAGAAGAAGCGCATGCGGGCCGCGAAGATCAAGATCTGAGGAACCCGGCGCGGTCGGCGGTGCGGGCCGTCAGCAGCGCGGCCACAGCCGCGACCACACCAGCTCGGCGGCGCCGGTGAGCGGGCCGTCCTCGCCGAGGGCGGCCGCCCGCACCGGTGGCGGGTCGGCGCGGCGGAACGCCATGAGCCCGGCGCGGTAGGACTCCTGCAGGACGTCCCCGGCCACCTCGGCCACGCGCACGCCCAGCCCGCCCAGGGTGACCAGGTCGGCGTCGAGCGCGTTGACGAGCCCGGCCGCCCCGCGCCCCAGGGCAGCGGCCACGCCGCGCACCGCGGCGCCCGCGCCGGCCTCCCCGGCCGCGGCCCGGTCCAGGACCCGGTGGCTGGAGGCGACCGGGTCGCGCGGCACCGGCTCGCCGAGGGCGCGGGCCAGCGCGGCACCGTCGAGGGCGGTGCCCCAGCAGCCGCCGGCGCCGCAGCCGCAGCGCACGGCCGGGTCGCCGAAGGGCAGGTGCCCGAACTCCCCGGCGGTGCCGCGGGCGCCGTCCACCAGGACCCCGCCGGCCGTCAGCGCGCCGCCGAGACCGGCGTCCAGGTGCAGGTGCAGCGCGGCGCGGGCACCTACGGCGGCCCCGCGCGCGGACTCCCCGACGGCGGCCAGCCGCGCGTCGTTGCCGGCCACGAGGAGGTCGCCGTCGATCCCGGTGCCGGTGCCGGTGCCGGTGCCGGTGCCGTCGAGCAGGTCGCGCGGCCAGGCCCGGCGCAGGTCGACGTCGGACCAGCCGAGCAGCGGCGCGTGCAGGCGGTGCCCGTCGGTGACGAGCCCGGGGACGGCCAGCCCGCAGCCGCGGACGCGGCCGGGGAAGCGGCGGGCGGTGCGGCGCGCGGCGTCCCGCACGGCGGCCAGGACCCGGGCGGGGTCCGTGCCGTCGTGGTGGCCGCCGGTCGCGGCCACGGGCGTGCCGCCCAGCTGCACGGCCTGCAGCCGCCAGCTCTCGTGGCTGACGACCGCGGCCAGCACCAGCGGGCCCTGCGGGTGGGCGCTCAGCGGGCGGGTGGGCCGTCCGCGGCGGCCGCCGGAGGTGGGCGCCCCCTCCTGGAGCAGGTGCTCGGCGACGAGCCGGGTGACGACCTCGGTGGTGGTGCCGGTGCTCGCGCCCAGGGCGTGGGCGACCTCGGCGCGGGTCAGGCCGGGGCTGGCGTGCACCAGGCGCAGCAGCTGCGGGCCGCGGGCCGCTCCGGTCGTCATCGCCCCTCCTTTTTGCTCGACACCCGAGTATATTCGTGGTCGTGCGCCCGACCCCGCGACCCCCGCTGCCGCCCCTGCTGCTGCTGACCGCCGCGCTCTTCGCGGCCGTCACCACCGAGGTGCTGCCCGTGGGGCTGCTGCCGCAGCTGGCGGAGGCCTTCGCCGTGGACCAGGCGCGCATCGGCTGGTGGGTCTCCGCCTACGCGGTCGTCGTCGCGGCGGGCGCCGTCCCCGTGACGGCCTGGCTGGCGCGCTGGCCGCGCCGCCCGGTCCTGCTCGCGCTGCTGGTCGGCTACGCGCTGAGCAACGCGGCGGTCGTGCTCGCCCCCGGCTACGGGTGGGCGCTGGCCGCGCGGCTGCTGGGGGGTCTGGCGCACGCGGGCATCTTCTCGGTCGTCGTGGCCACCACCGTCGAGCTGGTCGCCCGCGAGCGCTCCGGGCGGGCGCTGGCGCTGGTGAACTCCGGGGTCACCCTGGCGCTGACCGCCGGGGTCCCGCTGGGCACCGCGCTCGGCGCCGCGGTGGGCTGGCGGTGGGCGTTCGCGGCCACCTCGCTGCTGCTGCTCGTCCTCGCCGCGGCCGTGCCGGCCGTGCTGCCGCCCGGGCACCGCGCCGCGCCCGCCGACCGGCCGCCGTCGGTGCGCCAGGCGCTGCGCGGCAGGCCGCTGCTGGCCGTCGCGCTCACCACGACGCTGGTGACCCTGGGGCACTACACGGCCTACACCTACGTCACGCCGATCGTCCTGGCCGCCGGGGTGCCGGGCGGCTCGGTCAGCCTCGTGCTCTTCACCTATGGCCTGGCCAGCCTCGTCGGCCTCGCGCTCACCGCGCGCCTGGCCGACCGCGGCGGCTCGGCCGTGCTGCGCTGCGGCGTCGCCCTGGCCGTGGCGTGCCTGCTGGCGCTGGCCCTGGCCGAGGGTGCAGTCGCCACCGTGGCCGTCGTCGCGCTGTGGGGCGCCGCGTTCGGTGCGCTGCCGACCCTGCTGCAGACCGCCGCCCTGCGCGCCGGCGGCGGCAGCGACGCGGCACCGGCCCTCGTCAACGCCACCTTCAACGTCGGCATCGCCGCGGGCGCGTGGGCCGGCGGGCTGCTGCTGGGCGCCGACGTGCGCGCACCGGCGCTGGCCGGTGCCCTCCTCGCCGGTCTGGGCCTGCTGTCCACGCTGGCGCTGCGGCCCGCCGCCGGGGACCTGCCCCGGCAGCGGACCCGGCGGCGCCAGCGGCACGGCTCAGGGCTCGACGACCATCCGCACGGCGCCGGTGCGCACGTCGTAGACCCCGCCGCCGACGGGCATCGTCGGCGGTAGGAACGGCCAGGAGCGGATGCGCTGCACGTCGCCGACGAGCGTGGCCTCCTGGTCGGCGATGGTGCGGAACTCGATGCTGCGCGAGTCCACGCCCTGCGCCAGCACCTTGGCGTGCACGTCGGCGTCGGTGTTCTTGGTCATGCCGCAGTCGGTGTGCGCCAGGACCAGCACCCGCTGCACGCCCAGCAGGTAGTGCGCGAGCACGAGCGTGCGCAGCACGTCGTCGGTGACCCGCGCCCCGGCGTTGCGCAGGATCTTCGCGTCGCCGGGGCGCAGGCCGAGCACGTCCAGCGGGGAGATGCGCGAGTCCATGCACGTCAGGACGGCCAGGCCGCGGCCCGCGACCCCGGGTCGGCCCTCGTCGACGAAGCTCGCGCTGTAGGCGGCGTTGGCGGTCAGGACGTCGGAGAAGTCATCCACGGCAGGTCATCGTGGCACCTGCCGCGCACCGTCCCGAGCCCGGCCCGGTCCCGCCCCCGCTGCCGTGATCTTCCACGGTGCACCGTGGAAGATCACGGCAGCGGGGCAGCGGGGCAG
>NZ_JAAALL010000121.1 GCF_009906315.1 Kineococcus vitellinus
GTCCAGGCCGGTGAACACGCGCGGGAAGCCGCTGGCCTGCGCGGCCGACCAGAACCCGGCGAGCACCCCGCCGGTGCGCTCGGGCACGAGCGCGTCCACGGCCCCCACCACGCGCGAGCCCGTCACGGCCTGCACCACGCCGGGCAGCGGGGCGGTGCGCGCGGCGCCCGCCACGACCCAGACCACCAGCAGGGTGGAGACCAGCCCCGCGAGGGCGCCGAGCACGGCGTCGGCGAAGCGGGCGGGCCGCCAGCTGACCCGCGAGCGCAGCCGCAGCCCCACCAGCCCCGCGAGCAGGCGGCCCACGACGGCCAGCGCGAGGGTGCCGACGACCACGACGAGCGTGCGCCGCACCCCGGGCACCCAGCCGTCGACGACCTGCGGCAGCGCGACGACGCCGAGCGCGGCCCCGCCGACCAGCCCCGCGAGGCCGGCCAGCCCGACGAGCAGCCCCTCGCGGTAGCCGGCGACGAGCTGGGCGAGCAGCAGGGCCACGAGCAGGACGTCGAGGACGGTGGAGGGCGTCACCGCGCTCACCGCCCCGCCCACGCCAGCGCCTGCTCCAGGGAGATCTCCGTGCCCGCCCGCGGGCGCGGCCCGATCCCGCCGAGGTCGAGGACGCGCACGAGGACCTCGGCGGTGAAGCCCCACACGAGCAGGCCGCGGACGGCGAAGGCCTCCCCGACGTAGCCGCCGGGGGCGCGGACGCGGCGCACGGCCCGCGGGGCGAGCAGCTCGGCCAGCGGCACGCGCTCGACGCGAGCCACCTCGCCGGCGTCGCGGACCCCCACGGGGCAGGGCTCGCGCCAGTGCCCGACGACGGGGGTGACGCGGTGGCCGGAGTGGGCCAGCAGCAGCGCGGGCAGCTCGCCGAGCACGTCGACGCCCGCGGGCAGCAGGCCGGTCTCCTCGGCGGCCTCGCGCAGCGCCGTCGCCGCGGGCGAGGGGTCGCCGGGGTCCCGGCGGCCCCCGGGGAAGGCGACCTGCCCCGAGTGCTGGCGCAGGGTGCCGGCGCGCTCGGTGAGCAGCACCTCGGGCCCGGCGGGGCCGTCGGCGAAGAGGACGAGCACGGCCGCGTCGCGGTGCCGGTCCTCCCGGTCCGCGGGTCCCGGTGCGCCCCCGCGCCGGTCCTCGCGCCGGTCCTCGCGCCAGGCGAGGTCCTCGAGGGTCACGGTGGGCAGCCGCTCGGCGAGCGGGCGCAACCAGCCGGGCAGCGCGCTGCCGGCCCGCGGGGTGGTCCCGGCGCTCACGCCAGCGCCGCCGCGGGACCCCGCTTGACGAGCTTGGCCGCCGCGACGGGGTCGCTCTCGCCGATGCCGTACGAGGGGCACAGCCGGCTGACCGGGCAGGCGCCGCAGGCCGGCCGGCGGCTGTGGCAGGTGCGCCGGCCGTGGAAGATCATCCGGTGGTTGAACATCGTCCAGCCGCTGCGCTCGATGAGCCGCGCCAGGTCGGCCTCCACCTTCACCGGGTCCTCGTGCTCGGTGAAGCCCAGCCGCCGCGAGAGGCGGCCGACGTGGGTGTCCACGGTGATCCCGGGCACCCCGAAGGCGTCGCCGAGCACGACGTTGGCGGTCTTGCGGCCCACCCCCGGCAGCGTCACCAGGTCCGCCAGCCGCCCCGGCACCTCGCCGCCGAAGTCCGTCACCAGGCGGGCGGACATGCGCAGCAGCGAGTCGGCCTTGGCGCGGAAGAAGCCGGTGGGCTTGACGAGCGCCTCCAGCTCGGCCCGGTCGGCGGCGGCCAGGTCAGCGGCGGTGGGGTAGCGGGCGAACAGCGCGGGCGTGACCGTGTTGACGCGGGCGTCGGTGCACTGGGCGGACAGGATCGTGGCGACCAGCAGCTGCAGCGGCGTGCTGAAGTCCAACTCGCAGTGGGCGTCGGGGTAGCTCTCGGCGAGGATCCGGTGCACCCGCCGGGCCCGCCGGGTGCGGGCGAGCTGCGTCTCCACACCAGGAGGGTACGTCCCCTCCCCGCTCCGTGATCTTCCACGGTGCACCGTGGAAGATCACGGAACGGGGAGGGGACGAAGGAGCTGGTGGTGACGGTGCGCCGCGAGCGGGTGACGGTGCGCCGCGAGCGGGTGACGGCACGCCACCGGGAGGGTGACGTGCGGGCCGGTGCCGTCAAGGGCGCCCGGGCGGGGGACGACACCGCTGGCATGGTGAGGCGAGAGGGTGACCAGGCGAGCGGCACGCCCGAGGCGGAGGTCCTGCGGGACGAGCCGCTGCTGGCCGGCGGTCCCGCCGGCCGCTGCGCCGCGGCCGTGCGCCGCGAGCTCGCCGAGCTGCCGCTGCCCGCGCTGCGCCGCCGCCGCGACCTGCTCGCCGCGGAGCTGCGCCGCGTGCAGCACTGGAACCGGCTCGTGCGCGCCCGCCGCGACCTGCTCGTGGCCACCGCCTGCGGGCCCGAGGAGCTCGCCGTGCCGGTCGAGGCCGCCGCGCACGGCGGCCCGCTGGAGGTCCACCTCGCCGCCGGCGCCCCCCTCGACGGCGCCCTGCCCCCGGCGCTGTCCGGCGACGCCGACGTCCGGCTGCTGGACCCGGGCGCTGGGCTGCGGGCCCTGGTGCTGCTCGAGCGGCCCGCCGGCAGCGGCGACCTGCCCGCCCGGCTGCAGGAGCTGACCGCCGCCCAGCGGCGGCTGGAGGAGTACGCCGCGGCCCTGGAGGCCGAGCGCGGCGCCGCCGCGGAGGTGCTCGCCGAGCGCCTGGAGCTGCTGCTGGGCTGACCCGCGCCGCGGCCGCCGGCGTCTCGACGGTCCCCCCGGGCCGGTGTGGGGCAGACTGTCCCGACGAGGCGTCGAGGTGACGTGCGTCACGAACGGGGAGGTCGTCGGTGGAGCAGGGCCAGGTCGAGGGCGCAGCGGAGGCCGAGCGGCTCGGTGACGTCGTCCGGCGCGCGCCGCTGTTCGCCGCCCTCGACGACACGGCGTCGGCGGAGCTGCTGGAGTCGATGGGGTCCGTCCACCTGGAGCGCGGGCAGCAGCTGTTCGGCGAGGGCGAGCCGGGCGAGCGCGTCTACGTCGTGCGCACCGGCAAGATCAAGCTGGTCCGCAGCTGGCCCGACGGCCGGGAGAACCTGCTCGCCGTCCTGGGGCCCGGCGAGATGTTCGGCGAGCTGTCGCTGTTCGACCCCGGCCCTCGCACCAGCTCCGCGCGCGCGGTCTCCGAGGCCGAGCTGATCGCCCTGGGCCACGACGACATGATGCGCTGGCTGACCCGGCGCCCCGAGGTCGCCAAGCACCTGCTGCAGGCGCTGGCCCAGCGGCTGCGCCGCACGAACGTGGCGCTGGCCGACCTCGTCTTCACCGACGTGCCCGGCCGCGTGGCCAAGGCGCTGCTGGACCTCTCGCGCCGCTTCGGCCGCCCCATCGCCGACGGCCTGCTCGTCGCCCACGACCTCACCCAGGAGGAGCTGGCCCAGCTCGTCGGCGCCTCCCGGGAGACGGTGAACAAGGCGCTCGCGGACTTCGCCTCGCGCGGGTGGCTGCGCCTGGAGGCGCGCGCCGTCGTCCTGCACGACGTCGAGCGCCTGGCCAAGCGCGCCCGCTGACCCGCCGGCCCCGCCGAGCCGCCGCCCCGCCGAGCCGGGTCAGGGCAGCTCGACGCCCAGGTGGCGCAGGTGCGCGCGCACCGAGGACTCCGCGGCCCGCGCGAGGCGGCCCTGCAGCGGGCCGTGCACGGCGAGCACCACGGCGGCGAGGTCGCCCGCGCCGGCGTCCACGGCCGCGCGCACCTGCGCCAGCCGCTGCTCGCGGTGCTCCAGCTGCGCGCCCAGCGCCGCCCCCACGTCCGTGCGGGCGGGTCCGTGGCCGGGCAGCAGCACCTGCGCGCCCAGGCCCAGCAGCCGCCGCAGCGAGGTCAGGTGCTGGCCGAGGTCGCCGCCCTCGGCGATCACGGTGCTGCCGCGCCCGAGCAGGGTGTCGCCGGTGAGCAGCTCCCCGGTGCCCAGCAGCGCGCACAGCGAGTCGGCGGTGTGGCCGGGGGTGGCGAGCACGCGCAGCCGCAGCCCGGCCACCTCGTGCACGGCCCCGTCGGCGCTGCCGGGCCCGCCGCCGCTGCGCACGAGGGGGGCGGGGTGCTCGGCGAGGAAGGCGTCCAGCCCGCCGACGTGGTCGGGGTGGGAGTGGGTGGCGACGACGAGGGCGACGGTGCGCCCGGCCAGCGCGGCGCTCACGGCCGCCCGGTGCGCGGGCTCGTCCTCGCCGGGGTCGACGACGACGGCGGTGGGCGCACCGGGTGCCGACAGCAGCCAGGTGTTGGTCCCCTCCAGCGTCATCGCCGAGGGGTTGCCCTGGAGCACGCAGGTGGCCCGGTCGCCGACCGGGCCACCCCTCCAGGGCCGTGCCGCGCCCTCAGGAGCGGACACGCACCACGATCTCGACCTCGACGGGGGAGTCCAGCGGCAGCACCGCGACCCCGACCGCGCTGCGGGCGTGCCGGCCGGCCTCGCCGAAGACGGCCTGCAGCAGCTCGGAGGCGCCGTTGACGACGGCCGGCTGGCCGGTGAAGGCGGGGTCGCTGGCGACGAAGCCGACGACCTTGACGACCCGCTCGATGGCGTCGACGCCGCCCGCGGCGCTCGCGGCCGCGGCGATCGCGTTGAGCGCGCAGGTGCGCGCCAGCTGGTGCGCCGTCTCGGGGTCGACGAGCCCGTCGCCCTGGCCGACCTTGCCGGTCAGCGGCAGCGCGCCGTCGGTGAACGGCAGCTGCCCGGAGGTGTGCACGAGGTCGCCGTCGCGCACCGCGGGCACGTAGGAGGCGACCGGCGCGGCCACCGGGGGCAGCGCCAGCCCGAGCTCGGCCAGCCGCGCGGAGGCGCTCACCGCTCCCCGCCGGGGCGCTTGAGGTAGGCGACGAGGCCGTTGCCGTCGGGGCCGGTGAGGACCTGGACGAGCTCCCACCCGTCGCTGCCCCACTGGTCGAGGATCTGCTTCGTCGCGTGGACGATGAGCGGGACGGTCGCGTACTCCCACGTGGTCATGGGCGTCACCGTAGTGCGCCCGCGCCCGCGCGGGAGCCCCCCGGCAGCTCCGGGGGGCCGGCGAGGGACCTCCCGCGCGGCGTCCGCGCGCGCGGCGGCCCTCAGACCGCGGCGACCCGCTCCTCGAGCACGTCCACGCAGCCGGCCGGCACGGTGGTGCCGGAGCCGGTGACCGCACCGGCGGCGGTCGACAGGTGCGCGTCGCGGGCCGCTTCCAGCAGCCGCCGCCACGAGATCACGTTCGGCCGGCGCTTGAGCAGCGCGCGCCGCTCCCGCTCGGTCATCCCGCCCCACACCCCGAACTCGACGCGGCTGTCGAGCGCGTCCGCGAGGCACTCGGTGCGCACGGGGCACCCCCCGCA
This sequence comes from Kineococcus vitellinus, assembly GCF_009906315.1. Taxonomy (GTDB): domain Bacteria; phylum Actinomycetota; class Actinomycetes; order Actinomycetales; family Kineococcaceae; genus Kineococcus; species Kineococcus vitellinus. The sequence continues at coordinate 5,346 of NZ_JAAALL010000121.1, forward strand.
GATCTGCTTGGCACGGTTCTGCGCCGAACCCTGCACGAACAGCTCGTCCGCCGAGCTCGACTTGCACGCTCCGCGGCTGGCCCACTCCAACGTCCAGACCATCGACGGCCCCTCCCGTCAACGCCCGTCCCGGACCGCCGCGTCGCGGCGGTTCCCCCCGGTACCGGCGAACCTGTGAATCCCCCTGTTGCCCCGTGGTGGGGCACGTCCGCAGCGTATGCTCGCCGGTGCGGCAGGCCCTAGAGCCTCTTGTGACGAACGTGCGTAGTCACTTCGGGCTACCCCTCCCGGCTCAACCTCACTGCCGGTAGCGAAGCGGTCACGATCCTGCGGAGCGCTCGCGGAGGACCCGCTCGTGCTCTGGACCTGGCCGGAGCGGCGCTTACCCTGGGCCCATGGCTCCTCGCCCCACGCGCCGCCCCGTCTTCCGGCTGCTCGGCGCCTTCGCCGCCGTGAGCGTCGCCGCAGGCGTGCTCGGCGCCGGTCTCGTCGTGCCGGCGGTGGCCGCCTCCGGCAGCCTCACCAGCGAGGGCGTGGACATCTTCGACGAGCTGCCCACCGACCTGGGCGACCAGTCGCTGTCGGAGGCCACGACGATCCTGTACGCCGACGGCAGCGTCATGGCGCGGGTCTACGACCAGAACCGCATCGTCGTCGGCTTCGACCAGATCGCGCCGGTGATGAAGGACGCGATCCTCTCCATCGAGGACGACCGCTTCTACGAGCACGGTGCCGTCGACCTCAAGGGCATCGTGCGCGCGCTGGTCTCCAACGCCGGCGGCGGCGGCACCCAGGGCGCCTCCACGCTGACGCAGCAGTACGTCAAGAACGTCCTCGTCGAGCAGGCCGTCGAGCGCGGCGACACCGAGGCCGCCGCGGCCGCCACCGAGGCCGACGGCGTCGAGGGCTACTCGCGCAAGCTGCGCGAGATGAAGCTCGCCGTCGGGGTCGAGAAGGAGATGTCCAAGGACGACATCCTCGCCGGCTACCTCAACGTGGCGTACTTCTACAACGGCGTGTACGGCATCGAGGCCGCCTCCCGCTACTACTTCAACAAGCCCGCCGCCGAGCTGCAGCTGCCCGAGGCCGCGCTGCTCGCCGGGCTCGTGCAGAACCCCGTCGCCTACAACCCCGTGAAGAACCCGGACGCCTCGGTCAAGCGCCGCAACGTCGTGCTGGACCGCATGCTCGTCGTCGGCAAGATCGACCAGGCCACCCACGACGCCGCCGTCGCCGCGCCCATCGGCGTCAACCTGCAGCCGGTGCAGCAGGGCTGCATCAACGCCGGCTCCGCGGCCTACTTCTGCGACTACGTCACCCGCATCGTGGAGACCGACCCCGCGTTCGGCGCCACCGAGGACGACCGCAAGAAGCTGCTGCGCTCCGGCGGCCTGACGATCAGGACGACGCTGAACCCGCAGGTGCAGATCACCACCCAGGACGCGGTGAACAACGGCGTCAACCCGGGCCAGCGGCCCCGGATGGCCGCCTCCGTCGTCCAGCCGGGCACCGGGCAGATCCTCGCCATGGCCCAGGACACGGTCTTCTCCGTGGACACCGACCAGGTCGGCGTCACCCAGGTCAACTACAACGTCGACAAGATGTACAACGGCGGCAACGGCTTCCAGACCGGCTCGGCCTTCAAGGCGTTCACGCTCGCCGAGTGGTTGAAGTCGGGCAAGTCGCTCAACAGCACCATCAACGCCCCGCACAGCGGCAACGACCCGTTCAGCTCCTTCACCGCCTGCGGCGTCAAGCCGCGCGACTCGACGGTCTACAAGTACTTCAACGCCGAGTCCAACGAGGGCGGCGTCATGACGATCCGCGAGGCCACCGCGAAGTCGGTCAACACCGCCTACGTGGAGATGGAGAAGCGCCTGGACCTGTGCGGCATCGCCGCCACCGCGCAGTCGATGGGCGTGCACCTGGCGAACCCGGACAACGCCTCCGTGCCGGCGCAGAAGGCGCACGACATGAGCAACACCAACGACGCCAACGGCGGGGTCAACACCGACCTCTACGTCAGCCCCTCGCTGACCCTGGGCGTCAACGAGATCGCCCCGCTGACGATGTCCGCGGCCTACGCCGCCTTCGCCGCCGACGGCACCTACTGCAGGCCGATCGCGATCACCGAGGTGCTCGACACGAACGGCGAGCCGCTGGCCATCCCGACCGCCGACTGCAAGCAGGTCCTGGACCCCAACGTCGCGCGCAACGTCACCTCGGCGCTGGGCAGCGTCATCTCCGGCGGCACCGGCGGCTCGGCGCGCATCGACCGGCCGGCCGCCGGCAAGACCGGCACCACGAACGACTCCTCCGACGCCTGGTTCGTCGGCTACACCCCGCAGCTGTCCTCGGCGGTCTGGATGGGCCACGCGGACGGCACCTCCTCGCTCAACCGCGAGCGCATCAACGGCAAGGGCCGGCGCACCATCTTCGGCGGCACGATCTCCGCGCCGACGTGGAAGAACATCGTCGGCCCCGCCTCCGACCAGCTGGGCCTGCCCGAGGTCGGCTTCCCCGACGCCAGCAACGCCGGCCTGACGACGACGAACTCCGACGGCAGGATCCGCGTGCCCAGCGTCGTGGGCCAGTCCGTGGAGTCGGCGCGCAGCGAGCTGGAGGAGGCGGGCTTCCGGGTCCGCGTCGCCGCGGGCACCGTCGCCTCCAACAGCGTCCGCCGGGGCCTGGTGGCCAGCCAGAGCGCCCGCTCGGCCACCGCCGGGGCGACGGTCACCATCACCCGCAGCTCCGGCCCGGCGCCCAGGCCGACCCAGCAGCCGACGCAGGCGCCGGAGCCGACGCCGGCGCCCACCCAGGCGCCCAGCCAGGCGCCGGTGCCGCCCGCGGACGGCGGCGCCCAGCCGCCCGCCCCGGCGCCCGCGGCGGCCGAGCCGGCGCAGGGCTGAGCCGTGGCGGGGGAGGCGGGCGGCGGGCGCGCCCTGGTCGAGGACCTGGCGCTGCTCACGCTCTCGCCCGCCTCGGGCCGGCCCCTGACCGACTCCACCCGCACGCCGCCGCTGCTGGCGGGGGCGCTGCTCATGGACCTGGCCCTGCGCGAGCGCGTCGTCGCGGGCGAGCGCAGCCGCTGGTGGGGCCGGCAGCTGGAGGTCGTCGACGCCTCGCCGACCGGTGACGCGCTGCTCGACGAGGCGCTGCGCAGGCTGCGCCGCAGGAGCGTCCACGCCCGCGGCGCCGTGCAGCGCATCGGCGGGCACCGCACCACCGGCGCGGTGCGCGAGCGGCTGGTGACCTCCGGCCTGGTGCGCCACGAGCCGGGCGGCTTCCTCAAGCTGTCGCGCTGGTACCCGGACGCCGCCGCCCGCGACGAGCTCGTCGCGGCCGTCGCCGCGGCGCTGAAGGCCCCCGACCCGGCGGCGGTGCCCCCGCGCACGGCGTCGCTGGTCTCGCTGCTGCACGCCGTCGGCGCGCTCGGCAAGGTGGTGCCGCAGCTGGGGCTGAGCCGCGCGCAGCTGCGCGAGCGCGGCAAGGCGTTCGCCGACGGCGACTGGGCCGGCGAGGCCGTCGCCGCCGCCGTCCAGGCCGCGCAGGCCGCCGTCACGAGCGCCGTGGTCGCCGCGAGCGCGGCGACGGCGGGCGCCTCCTCCTGAGGGTCGCGTTCAGCCCTGCAGGCGGGCGCGCACGGCCCCCGACAGCCGCTTGCCGTCGGCGCGGCCGGCGACCTTGCCCTTGAGCGAGGACATCACCGCACCCATCGCGCCCATGCCCGTCAGCCCCTCGGAGGTCGCCACCAGCACGGCGTCGTCGACGAGCGCGGCGAGCTCGTCGTCGGTGAGCGGGGTCGGCAGGTACGTCTCCACCACGCCCAGCTCGGCGCGCTCGCGCTCGGCCTGCTCGGTGCGCCCGGCGCCGTCGTAGGCCTCGGCCGCCTCGCGGCGCTTCTTGGCCTCGCGCTGCAGGACGGCCACGACCTCCTCGTCGCTCAGCGTGCGGGCGCTCTTGCCGGCGACCTCCTCGCCGCGCACCGCCGTGAGGACCATCCGCAGGGTCGCCGAGCGCAGCTCGTCGCGCGCCTTCATGGCGGTCGTCAGGTCGGCCTGCAGGGAGTCCTTGAGGGTGTCGCTCATGGGGGCGATCCTGCCACCCGCGTCCACGCCTTTCCCCCGCGTCTTCCCCCCGTGCGAGGGCCGTGCGCCAGGATGAGCGGATGGTCAGCGCTGCGGGAGTCCTCAAGGCCGCCACCGCCACCGCCGGCGGTCTCGCCGTCGCGGGAGCGGCCGGTGTCGCCTACGCCGCCGGGTACGAGGTGAACGCCTTCGTGCTGCGCCACGCGCTCGTCCCCGTGCTGCCGGTGGGCCGTGCGCCGCTGCGCGTGCTGCACCTGTCCGACCTGCACCTGGTGCCGAGCCAGCGGCGCAAGCGCGAGTGGGTGCGTGCCCTGGCCGACCTGGAACCCGACCTCGTCGTCACCACCGGCGACAACCTCGCCGCCCTCGACGCCGTCCCGGCCGTCCTGGACACCTGCGCGGGCCTGCTGCAGCGCCCGGGGGCGTTCGTGCTCGGCTCCAACGACTACTGGGGCCCGAAGCCGCGCAACTGGGCGAAGTACCTCTACGCGCGCCGGGGCCCCAAGGCGCCCTCGGGCCCGCGGCTGCCCACCGAGGAGCTGGTGCGCGGCTTCACCGACGCCGGCTGGGTCGACCTGGACAACGCGCGCACCCGCCTGCACGTCGCCGGGCTGGACCTGGAGCTCGTCGGCGTCGACGACCCGCACCTGCGCTACGACCGCTACGAGGACGTCGCCGCCCCGGCCGCCGCGGACGCGGACCTGACCATCGCCGTCACCCACGCCCCCTACCGGCGCACCCTGGACGCCATGACCGCCGACGGCGCGTCCCTGCTCATCGCCGGCCACACCCACGGCGGGCAGCTGTGCGTGCCCGGCTACGGCGCCCTCGTCACCAACTGCGACCTGCCGCGCGCGCAGGCCTCCGGCCTCTCCCGCTGGTCCGCGGGCGGGCACGAGGCGTGGCTGCACGTCTCCGCGGGCCTGGGCACCTCCCCGTACGCGCCGCTGCGCTTCGCCTGCCGGCCGGAGGCCACGCTGCTGGAGCTGGTGCCGGTGCGCTGAGCGGGAAGGTGGTCGAGACCACCCCCGAGCGTCGGCTATCCTCGTGCAGGCAGATGCCACGGGGTGTGGCGCAGCTTGGTAGCGCGCTTCGTTCGGGACGAAGAGGCCGCAGGTTCAAATCCTGTCACCCCGACCAGCAGGACCGAGGGCCCGGAACCGCGAGAGCGGGGCCGGGCCATCGTCGTGTCCGCGGCCGTGCGCCGCGCCCCTACGATGACCTGCCGGGCCGCCGCCCGATCCCTCCGACGAACGGGTGCAGACGGGTGAGCGACGCCCCGCAGGTCGACCTGGCCACCGTCTTCGACGCCGTGCCGACCTCCTACGCGGTGCTCGACGCGGACCTGCGGTTCGTGGCGGTCAACCGCGCCTTCATGGAGAGCTCCGGGCGCTCGCGCGAGGAGCTGATCGGCCGGCGGATCCTCGACGTCTTCCCCGACAACCCCGCCGACCCCGGCACGCGCGCGACGGCCAACCTCGAGGCGTCCCTGCGCCGGGTGCTGCGCACCGGCCGCCCGGACACGATGCCGCTGCAGAAGTACGACGTCGCCGGTCCCGACGGCGTCTTCCGCGTCCGCTGGTGGAGCCCGGTGAACGCCCCGGTGCTCGACGAGGACGGGCGGGTGGTGCTGCTGCTGCACCGGGCGGAGGAGGTCACCGACTACGTCACCGAGCGGCTGCGGCAGCGCCCCGGCTCGGCCGTCGACCTCTACGACGCCCTTCGCGACGTCCCCGCCGAGCGCCACCAGGCTGAGGCGGACCTCTACGTGCGCGGGCAGGAGCTGCGCGCGGCGCTGACCACCGAGACCGCGGCGGCGCTGCGGCTGGCCGGGATGATGCGGGTGGCGCTGCGGCTGAGCGGCGCCCAGAGCGTCGCGGAGCTGACCGACATCGTCATCGGCAGCGGGTTGGGCGTGCTCGGCGCCGAGGGCGGCGCCGTCGCCGTGCGCACGAGCGCCGCCGGCGGCCCGGACGCGCTGGAGCTGACGATGACCGACTCGCTGGGGGAGCGGGCGCGCCGCACGTTCCAGCACGTGCCGCTGGACAGCCCGCTGCCGGTGGCCGTGGCAGCCGCCACCGGCGAGGCCGTGGTGCTGCGCGACCACGAGGCGTCGCTGGCCTTCACCCCGCAGATGGAGGAAGTCGTCACCAGCACGGGCCTCGGCTCGTGGGTGTCCCTGCCGCTGCAGGCCGCGGGGCGCTCGGTGGGCGGGCTGGCGATCGGCTGGCGCGAGGCGCAGGCCTTCACCGAGCGCGACGTCGAGCTGATGAGCGCCTTCGCCGCGCAGTGCGCCCACAGCCTGGCCGCGCTGCAGGCCCGCGAGCAGGAGCGCCGCGTGGCCGGTGAGCAGCGTCGGCTGTCGGAGGCGCTGCAGCGCAGCCTGCTCACCGCGCCGTTCGAGCCGGACCACCTGCAGATCGCCGTGCGCTACCTGCCCGCCGCGGCGCAGGCGCAGATCGGCGGCGACTGGTACGACTGCTTCCTGGCCCCCAGCGGCGCCACCACCCTCGTCGTCGGGGACGTGGCCGGGCACGACCGCGACGCCGCGGCCGCCATGGCCCAGGTGCGCAACCTGCTGCGCGGGGTCTCGATGACCCTCGGGGAGCCGCCCGCCGCGGTGCTGACCGGGCTGGACCGCGCCATGACCCACCTCGGCGTCGGCGTCATCGCCACCGCCGTGCTGGCCCAGGTGGAGCAGACGGACGCCGAGCGGGCCGCCGGGCTGCGGACGCTGCGGTGGTCCAACGCCGGGCACCCGCCGCCGGTCCTGCTGGCCCCCGACGGCACCGCGCGGCTGCTGCAGACCCGGGCGGACCTGCTGCTCGGGCTGCTGCCCGACGCCGAGCGCGCCGACCACGCGGTGACCCTGGAGCCCGGTGCCACCGTCGTCCTCTACACCGACGGCCTCGTGGAGCGCCGGGACGCGCCGTTGCAGGACGGGGTGGAGTGGCTGCGCGCCACCCTGGAGCAGCTGCACGACCTGCCCGTCGAGGAGCTGTGCGACGCCCTGCTGGCCCGGCTCGACGGCCCCCTCGGGGACGACGTCGCGCTGCTGGTGCTGCGGGCCCACCCCGAGGAC
>NZ_JAAALL010000122.1 GCF_009906315.1 Kineococcus vitellinus
GCCCCACCGCGTACGGTGCGGCCATGCGTGCACGCGGTGACACGGGCGTCGGTGACGGGGGCAGCGGTCCGGGCGGCGGCCCGGGGAGCGGGCCGGACGGCGGTCCGGAGAACGGGCCCGGCCCGGGGGGGCGGCTCGTCGGCGACCTCGTCGACTTCGACCTGGCCGCCCAGGTGGCGACCCGGCTGGTGCGCCCGGGACCGCGCATCGGCCGCGACGAGGTGGACCAGCTCGTCGGCGAGCTGCGCGTGGCGGCCGCCGAGGCCGCCGGGCCGGTCGCGAGCACCGCGCACCTGCCCGAGCTGACGGAGCAGCCGCCGGCGCTCGTCGTGGACCGCGCCTCCTGGGCCCGCGCCAACGTCGAGGCCTTCCGCACCCTGCTGGGCCCGGTCGCGGTGCCCGTGCGCGCCGGCGAGCGCCCCGCCCCCGCGGCGACGGCCGTGGACCGCGCCACGACGGCGGTCGGCCGGCGCACCACCGGCGCCGAGCTGGGCAGCCTGCTCTCCTTCCTTTCCAGCCGCGTCCTGGGCCAGTTCGACGTCTTCTCCGGCGTCGACGAGGGCCGGGCCGGGCGGCTGCTGCTCGTCGCGCCCAACGTCGTGCAGGTCGAGCAGGACCTGCAGGTGGACCCGCACGACTTCCGCCGCTGGGTGTGCCTGCACGAGGAGGCGCACCGGCTGCAGTTCGGCGCCCACCCGTGGCTGCGGCGCTGGATCACCGACGAGGCCCGCGCGCTCTCGCACGACCTGCTGGGCCACCCGCGCGACATCGGCGAGCGCCTGGCCGGCGTGCTGCAGGCGCTGCCCGAGGTCCTGCGCGGCACGGCCGAGGGCAGCGGCGTCGGCGTGGCCGACCTGCTGCAGACGCCCGCGCAGCGCGAGCGCGTCGCGGCGCTGGTGGCCGTGATGTCCCTGCTGGAGGGGCACGCCGACGTCGTCATGGACGACGTGGGGCCGCAGGTGGTGCCGAGCGTGGCGACCATCCGCGCCCGCTTCACCCAGCGCCGGCGCGGGCGCGGCTCCCTGGACCAGGTGGTGCGCCGGCTGCTGGGCCTGGACGCCAAGACCCGCCAGTACGCCGACGGGGCGCGCTTCGTGCGCGGTGCCGTCGGGCGGGTCGGCTGGGAGGGGCTCAACGCCGTCTGGAGCGGCCCCGAGCAGCTGCCCTCGGCCGCCGAGATCGCCGACCCCGCCGCCTGGGTCGCCCGGGTGCACGGCTGAGCGGGCCCGACCCCGCGGTCGCCGCCGTGCGGGTCGCCGTGCGCGCCGACCTGGCGGCGGTGGCCCGCGAGCACCCCGGCGCCCTCGTCCTCGTCGCCTGCAGCGGCGGCGCGGACTCGCTGGCGCTGGCGGCGGCGACGGCCTTCGAGGCCCCCCGCGCGCGGCTGCGCGCGGGGGCCGTCACCGTCGACCACGGGCTGCACGAGCGCTCCGCCGACGTCGCCGCCGGTGCGGCCGCCGCCTGCCGGGCGCTGGGCCTGGACCCCGTGCGCGTCCACCGGGTGGCCGTCGGCCGAACGGGTGGACCCGAGGCCGCCGCGCGCACCGCGCGCCACGAGGCGCTGGAGCGCGCGGCCGCCGCCACCGGGGCGGTCGCGGTGCTGCTCGCGCACACCCTCGACGACCAGGCGGAGACCGTCCTGCTGGGGCTGGCCCGCGGCTCGGGCACCCGCAGCCTGGCGGGGATGCCGGCCGTGCGGGGGCACCTGCGGCGCCCCCTGCTGGGGCTGGAGCGCGCCACCGTGCGGGCCGCCTGCCCGCCCGGCGCCTGGGAGGACCCGGCCAACGCCGACCGGCGGCTGGCGCGGGCCCGCGTGCGCCACGACGTGCTGCCGCTGCTGGAGGAGCGGCTGGGGCCGGGGGTCGCGCGGGCGCTGGCCCGCACGGCCCGCGCGGCCCGCGACGACGCCGACGCCCTGGACGCCCTGGCCGCGGCGGGCGACCCGTTCGAGGGGGGCCGCGCGCAGGTCGGCGCGCTGCTGGCGGCGCCCGCGGCGCTGCGCCGGCGGTGGCTGCGCCGGGCGGCGCTGGCCGCCGGCTGCCCGGCCGGTGCGCTGGGCGCCGGGCACGTGGACGCCCTCGACGCGCTGCTGCTCGACTGGCGCGGGCAGGGGGCGCTCGCGCTGCCGGGGGGTGCGAGCGCGCTGCGGGCGTGTGGCACCCTCGTGCTCACGCCGGGGCCCCACGGGCCGGCACCCCTCCACCCCTGAGACCACGGGAGAACCGCGTGGACGCCGCGACCGCCGGGACCGACCTCGAGCACGTGCTGCTGACCAAGGAGCAGGTGGCCGCGCGCGTCGCCGAGCTCGCCGCCGAGCTGGACCGCGACTACGCCGACAAGGACGTGCTGCTCGTCGGCGTCCTCAAGGGCGCCGTCATGGTCATGGCCGACCTCGCCCGCGCCATGAGCATCCCGCTGTCGATGGACTTCATGGCCGTCAGCTCCTACGGCTCGGGCACCAAGAGCTCGGGCGTGGTGCGCATCCTCAAGGACCTGGACACCGACATCTCCGGGCGCCACGTGCTCGTGGTGGAGGACATCATCGACTCGGGCCTGACCCTGAGCTGGCTGCTGGCCAACCTGTCCTCGCGCGGGCCGGCGTCGGTGCGGGTGTGCGCGCTGCTGCGCAAGCCCGAGGCGGCCAAGGTCGAGGTGGACGTGGCCTACGTCGGCCACGACATCCCCAACGAGTTCGTCGTCGGCTACGGCCTGGACTTCGCGGACAAGTACCGCAACCTCGACTGCGTCGCCACGCTCGCCCCGCACGTCTACAGCTGAGCGGCCGCCGCCGCCGCCGAGCGGCGGCGTTCGCCCTCAGCGGATCGAGCGCCCCCGGGCGGAACAGCCCCGTCCCCCCGCCCGTTCGACCAGCGACCGGTCCACGGCCGAGCCCGCGCCCAGCGCGCGGGCGGCGTGTCGCAGGCGCGGTGTACCGTCGATCGTCTAGCAGGAACGAGCAGGAGGGACAGGGGGCGACCCCTCCACTGATGCCCAACCAACTCAAGCGCATCGTCCGCGGCCCGTGGATCTGGATCCTGGTCGCCATCGCCGCCGTCGCGATCGGCGCCTCCTTCTTCGCCTCCAGCGGCACCGCCGAGGTCTCCACGACCAAGGCGCTCCAGCTGATCGAGCAGGACAAGGTCCAGCGCGCCACCCTCACCGACGGCAGCCAGCGCATCGACCTGGAGCTGAAGGACGGGACGACCGAGCAGGGCGCCGGCACCGTCCGCTCCTACTACATCGCCCAGCGCGGCCTCGACGTCGTGCAGGCCCTGGACGACAACCCGCCGCCCGGCGGCGTGACCGACGAGGTCCCGCGCTCGGGGATCCTGTCCTCGCTGCTGTTCACCGTCGCCCCGATCCTGCTCCTGCTGGTCCTCTTCTGGTTCCTCATGGGCCAGATGCAGGGCGGCGGCAGCCGCGTCATGAACTTCGGCAAGTCCAAGGCCAAGATGATGACCAAGGACACCCCGAAGACGACCTTCGCCGATGTGGCCGGTGCCGACGAGGCCGTCGAGGAGCTCTACGAGATCAAGGAGTTCCTCAGCGAGCCCGCCAAGTTCCAGGCGGTCGGCGCCAAGATTCCCAAGGGCGTCCTGCTCTACGGCCCCCCCGGCACCGGCAAGACGCTGCTCGCGCGCGCCGTCGCCGGCGAGGCGGGCGTGCCGTTCTACTCGATCTCCGGCTCGGACTTCGTGGAGATGTTCGTCGGCGTCGGCGCCTCCCGCGTCCGCGACCTCTTCGAGCAGGCCAAGACCAACGCGCCCGCGATCATCTTCGTCGACGAGATCGACGCCGTCGGCCGCCACCGCGGCGCCGGCCTGGGCGGCGGTCACGACGAGCGCGAGCAGACGCTGAACCAGCTGCTCGTGGAGATGGACGGCTTCGACGTCAAGGCGAACGTCATCCTCATCGCCGCGACCAACCGCCCCGACATCCTCGACCCGGCGCTGCTGCGCCCGGGCCGCTTCGACCGCCAGATCGCCGTCGAGGCCCCCGACATGGAGGGCCGGCACAAGATCCTGCAGGTGCACTCCAAGGGCAAGCCGATGTCCCCGGGCGTCGACCTGCTGGCCGTCGCCCGCCGCACCCCGGGCTTCTCGGGCGCGGACCTGGCCAACGTCCTCAACGAGGCCGCGCTGCTGACGGCCCGCGCCGACGCCAAGGTGATCGACGACGCCGCGCTCGACGAGGCGATCGACCGCGTCATGGCCGGTCCGCAGAAGCGCACCCGCCGGATGAGCGAGAAGGAGCTGAAGGTCACCGCGTACCACGAGGGTGGTCACGCGCTGGTGGCTGCGGCGCTGCCGAACACCGACCCGGTGACGAAGGTGACGATCCTGCCGCGCGGGCGGGCGCTGGGCTACACGATGGTCCTGCCGACCGAGGACAAGTACTCCACCTCGCGCAACGAGATCCTCGACCAGCTCGCGTACGCCCTCGGCGGCCGCGTCGCCGAGGAGCTCGTCTTCCACGACCCGACGACGGGCGCCTCCAACGACATCGAGAAGGCCACCGGGATGGCCCGCAAGATGGTCACCCAGTACGGCATGAGCGAGCGCGTCGGGGCGATCAAGCTCGGCAGCGGTGGCGGCGAGGTCTTCCTCGGCCGCGACATGGGCCACGAGCGCGACTACTCCGAGGGCGTCGCCGGGATCGTCGACGAGGAGGTGCGCCGGCTCATCGAGGCCGCGCACGACGAGGCGTGGGAGATCCTCGTCGAGCACCGCCAGGTCCTCGACGCCCTGGTCGTCGCCCTGCTGGACAGGGAGACGCTCAACCAGGCCGAGCTCGCGGAGATCTTCGCGCCCGTCGTGAAGCGCCCGCAGCGGCCGGTGTGGCTGTCCTCCGAGCGCCGGCACGTCTCCGACATCCCGCCCGTCGTCGGCCCGCGCGAGCGCGCCGGCCTCAACGGCCACGCCGGCGGCTTCCAGACGCCGGTCAACGGCTACCAGAACGGGACGCACGAGCAGCCGTGACGACCACGGGAGCGCCCGCACCGGACGCTCGCGGGGTCGAGGACGGTCCCGCGTTCGACCAGCAGCGGGCCGAGGCCGCGGTCCGGGAGTTCCTCCTCGCCGTCGGTGAGGACCCGGACCGCGAGGGCCTGCGCGACACCCCGGCCCGGGTGGCCCGCGCGGCCCGGGAGCTGTTCTCGGGGTTGTGGCAGGACCCGGCCCAGGTGCTGGCCACCGACTTCGGCCTCGAGCACGACGAGCTGGTCCTCGTGAAGGACATCGAGGTCCAGTCGACCTGCGAGCACCACCTGCTGCCCTTCCACGGCGTCGCGCACGTCGGCTACATCCCCGGCGAGCACGGCCGGGTGACGGGCCTGTCCAAGCTGGCCCGCCTCGTGGACGTCTTCGCCCGCCGCCCCCAGCTGCAGGAGCGGCTGACCACCCAGGTCGCCGACGCCCTCGTGGAGCGCCTGCACCCGCGCGGGGTCATCGTCGTCGTCGAGTGCGAGCACTCCTGCATGACCTACCGCGGCGTGCGCAAGCCCGGCGCGAAGACCGTCACCTCCGCGGTGCGCGGCGCCCTGCGGCACCCGGCCACCCGCGCGGAGGCGATGAGCCTCATCGTGGCGGGGCACCGGTGAGCGCCCCCGGCGCGCTGCTGGAGCCGGGCCCCACCCGCCTGCTCGGCGTCCTCAACACCACCCCCGACTCCTTCTCCGACGGCGGGCGCTTCCTGGCCCCCGGCGACGCGCTGGCCCGCGGGCTGGCGCTGCGGGCGGCGGGCGCCGACGTCGTCGACGTCGGCGGGGAGTCCACCCGCCCCGGCGCCGGGCGCGTCGAGGCCGCCGAGGAGCTGCGCCGGGTGCTGCCCGTCGTGCGCGCCCTCGTGGCGGCCGGTGTCGCGGTGAGCGTGGACACCACGCGCGCCGAGGTCGCCCGCGCGGCCGTCGAGGCCGGTGCCGTGCTCGTCAACGACGTCTCCGGCGGCCTGGCCGACCCGGACATGGCCGCGACCGTCGCCGGCCTGGACTGCGCGTACGTGCTCTCGCACTGGCGCGGGCCCTCCGACGTCATGACCTCGCTGGCCACCTACGGCGACGTCGTCGCCGAGGTGGGCGCCGAGCTGGCCGCCCGCCTGGAGGCGGTCACCGCCGCCGGCGTCGCCGCCGAGCGCGTCGTGCTCGACCCGGGGCTGGGCTTCGCCAAGGACGGCGCGCACGACTGGGCGCTGCTGGCCGCGCTCGACGAGCTGGCCGCCCTGGGGCGCCCGCTGCTGGTCGGCGCCTCCCGCAAGCGCTTCCTCGGCGCGCTGCTGGCCGGCCCCGACGGCGCGGTGCCGCCGCCGGCCGAGCGCGACGCCGCGACGGCCGCGGTCACGGCCCTGGCCGCCGCGCGGGGGGTGTGGGGCGTGCGCGTGCACGAGGTCGCCGCCTCCGCCGCCGCGGTCCGCGTCGCCACCGCCTGGCGCGCGGCGGGCAGGATCGGCGCATGAGCTCCCTCGACGCCGCCGGTCCCGTCCTCGACGCGCGGGGCCGCCCCCTGGACCGCGTCGTGCTGCGCGGGCTGCGCGCCATCGGCCGGCACGGCGTCCTGGAGTCCGAGCGCCGCCTGGGACAGCCGTTCGCCCTCGACGTGGCCCTGCACCTGGACACCCGCGCCGCCGCGGCCGGTGACGACCTCGGCGCCACCGTCGACTACGGCGCGCTCGCCGCCCACCTGCTCGGGCTGCTCACCGGCGAGCCGGTGCAGCTCGTGGAGACCCTCGCCGACCGCGTCGCCACCGCCTGCCTGGAACGCTCGGAGCTCGTGCAGGCCGTCGACGTCGTCGTGCACAAGCCGCAGGCGCCGATCCCCGCCCCCTTCGACGACGTCGAGCTCGTCGTGCGCCGGACGCGCTCGTGAGCGCCCCCGTCCCCGCACCGGGCGAGGTGGCGCAGGTGCCGGTCGTGCTGGCGCTGGGCTCCAACCTCGGGCACCGGGCGGCGGCGCTGCGCGCGGCCGTCGACGCCCTCGCCGCCACCGACGGCATCGCGGTGCGCGCGGTCTCCACGATCGTCGAGACCGCCCCCGTCGGGCGGGTCCTGGACCAGCCCGACTTCCTCAACGCCGTCGTGCTCGCCGACACCCGCCTCGGCCCGCACGAGCTGCTGGCCGCCTGCCACGCCGTCGAGGCGCGCCTGGGCCTGGACCGCGCCACCAAGACGGCCGGCGGCCCCCGCGTCGTGGACGTGGACCTCGTCACCCACGGCGACCTCGTCCTCGACGGCTCCGAGGCCGACGACGGGCTCGTGCTGCCGCACCCGCGCGCCCACGAGCGCGCCTTCGTGCTGGGCCCGTGGGCCGAGCTGGACCCGGACGCCGTGCTGCCCGGCCCGCACGGCGGCCGGGTGGCCGACCTGCTCGCGCGGGTCCGCTCGTGAGGCCCTCGCGCCCCGGCCTGCTGGTGGGGCTGGGGTTCCTGGCGGCCGTGCTCACCTGGTCGGGGCTGCGGATCTGGATCGCGCGCGGCCACGGCGAACCGGAGCTGGTGTGGCGCACCACCCTGACGATCGGGCTGCTGGCGGTCGCGGTGTTCGGCGTCGGCTGGCCGGTGCGCCAGTGGGTGGCCGGCGACAGGTCCCGGCGCATCGACGCGCTGCGGGCCGCGCGCACGGCGGCGCTGGCGAAGGCGGCCTCGGTCGCCGGTGCGCTGCTGACGGGCCTGTTCACCGGGGTGGTCGTGCACTACCTGCCGACGCTGGACATCGCGGCGCGGCGCACGCAGGCGCTCGTCGGCGCCGCCGACGTCGTGGCGTCCGTGCTGCTGCTCGCGGCGGGCCTGCTCGTGGAGCGCTACTGCCGCGTCCCGCCCGACGAGGACGATCCGGGGGCCGAGCGCAGCGCCTGAGGCCCCTCGAGGTCTCAGGCGGGTCTCGGCAGGGGTCTCAGGCGGGCTTGCGCCAGAGCGACACGTGGGAGCGGCTGTCCGCGGTGAACTCCGCCCGGGACCAGTCCGCCCACCGGTGCTCCAGCCGCAGCCCGGCGATGCGGGCCATGAGGTCGTACTCGGCGGGCCAGGCGTAGCGGTGCCGCGAGCGGCCCGCGGCGACCCGGCCGTCGGCGCCGAAGCGGTAGTGGTGCGAGACCAGCCGCTGGGCCACCAGGTCGTAGACGTCGAAGCCCAGGTGGTCCGCGCCCACCGAGAACGGGCGCGCCCGCTCGCCCGGCGGCAGCCGCTGCAGATCCGGCACGCCGACCTCGACGACGAAGGCGCCGCCGGGGGCCAGGTGGCGGGCCGCGTTGCAGAAGCACTCCACCTGCTCGTCCTGCTCCAGCAGGTTGGTGACGGTGTTGAAGACGAGGTAGACCAGCGAGAACTCGCCGGGCACCCGGGTCGTCGCCATGTCGCCGAGGACCACGTCGACCGAGGCGGCGGCGGGGTCGTGCGCGCCCTTGGCCCGCAGCCGCGCGGCCATCGCCCCCGACAGCTCGACGCCCGTGACGTCGACGCCGCGGCGGGCCAGCGGCACGGCCACCCGGCCGGTGCCGACGGCGAGCTCCAGCGCCCTGCCGTCACCGGCCAGCGCGGCGAGGAGCTCCACCGCCGGGTCGAGGACCTCGGGGGCGAACATGCCCGCCGACGCCTCGTCGTAGTCGCGGGCGGCGTCCTCGCCCCACACGTCGGAACTCACCACCCGCACGACGCTAGGCGGGCCCCCCGCCGCCGTCGACGGGTTTTGCGGGTGCCCGCGGCCGCCTCAGGGCCAGGCCAGGTCGGCGACCACGGGGGAGTGGGTGCTGCCGCCCGGGCCCAGCTCGCCGTCGGCCAGCGGCACCAGGCCGGAGACGAGCACGACGTCGACGCGGGCGAAGCCCGGGGAGCTGCCGCGGGTCAGCTGCGGGCGGGTGCCGACGGCGCGGTGCACGTCGGTCAGCCCCGAGCGGGTCAGCGAGCGCAGGGGCTCGTTGAGCTCGGCGGAGTTCAGGTCGCCGGCGAGGACGACGGCGTTCCCCCCGGCGCGCAGCTCGCGGGCGACCTCGCCGTAGCGGCGGGCCTCGGCCACGCGCACGCGGGCGGCGGACCCGGTGTCCCCGGCGGGGTTGCGGCGCACGCTGCGCTCGGGGCAGAACAGGCAGGGCGAGGCGAGGTGGACGGACAGGACGGCCAGGCGGCGGCCGTCCACGTCGAGGACGACGACGTCGGCCGGGCGCGCCCCGGCGGGCAGCCCGGTGACGGGGCGGACCTCGAGGACGGGCCAGCGCGAGAGCACCAGGCCGTCACCGCCGCCGCGGGGACCGCCGCTGCCGTCGTCGCTGCGGTGGGGGTACCGGGGGTGGCTGCGGGCCAGGTCGGCGCGCTGCCGGTCGGCGACCTCCTGCAGCGCGACGACGTCGGGCCGGGCCTGCTCCAGCAGGGTGCGCAGGCCCTGCGCGCCCGCGGCGGCGGAGGTGTTGAAGGTCGCCACCCGCAGGTCGGCGGTGCGGTCGGCCGGCGTGAAGCGGTTGAGCGCGTAGGGGCCGACGAGGCCGCCCGCGACGACGGCGGGCACGCTCAGCGCTGCCAGCGCCCGCCAGGAGGCGGTGGCCGCCGCCAGGGGCACCAGCACGAGCGCGGGCGCCAGCCACCAGGAGGCGAAGAGGCCGAGGACGTAGCTGAGGGCGTGCGCGTCGCTGGAGGCCAGGACGAGGAGGACGGCGGCGGTGGCGAGCAGGCCGTAGCCGGTCCCCACCCACCGCGACCACGTGCGCCACCGGGGGCGCCGGGAGGGCGTCGGTGGCACTCACCCAGTGTGCCGCACGAGCTCCGGGTCGGGAGCGAGCCGCGGCAGCGCCCCGGCCGTGCGCCCGCGCAGCGCGTACAGCTCCTCGAACGCCGCCAGGGTGCGGGCCTGGTCGTGGCCGGCGGCGATCTGCGCGCTGCGCGCCCCCATCCGCTCCCGCCGGTCCTCCTCGCGCAGCAGCAGGTGCAGCCGCGCCGCGAGCGCGGCGGGCCGCGCGTGCGGGAACAGGTAGCCGTTCTCGCCGTCGCGCACCAGGTGCGGCAGCGCGCACGCGTCGACGCCCAGCACCGGCAGCCCCGAGGCCATCGCCTCCAGCACGACCAGGCTCTGCAGCTCCGCCGTCCCGGCGTTGGCGAACACGTCGCAGGCCAGGTAGGCGGCCGGCAGGTCCTCCTCGGGCACGAAGCCGGTGAGCACGACGCGGTCGGCGATCCCCAGCTCGGCCGCCCGCCGCGCGAGCGCGGGGCGCAGCGCGCCGTCGCCGACGAGCAGCAGCTGCGCGTCGAGCGCGGGGTCGGCGCGGTGGAGCAGGGCCAGCGCCTCGACGAGCTCGGCGACGTTCTTCTCCGGCGCCAGCCGCCCCACGTACCCGACGGTCGGGCGGTCCGGGACGCCGTGGCGGGCCCGGAAGGCCGCGCGCGCCCGCCCGGTGGGGTCGGGGGCGAAGCGGCGCAGGTCCATCCCGCAGGAGATCGGCAGCACCGGGCCGGGCACGCCCGCGCGCTCGGCGAGCGCCGCGGCGAACGGGGTGGGTGCGGTGACGACGTCGGCGCGGGTGAACACGGCGGCCGCGTCGGCCCAGGCCCAGCCGTGCACGGCCTGCTGCCCGCGCGTTCCCAGGGGCAGGTGGTGGGTGAGGTTCTCCGGCATGAAGTGGTTGGTGGCGACGACGGGCAGGCCGAGCCGGTTCGCGGCGGTGACCAGGGCGCGCCCCAGCAGGAAGTGGCTCTGCACGTGCACGACGTCGGGACGCACCTCGCGCAGGGTCCGGGTGAGGGTGCGCACCAGCCCGGCGGGCGGGCAGAAGCGCAGGCCGGTGCCGCCGACGACGACGGGCAGCGCGCGCACGCGGTGCTCGACCACCTCGCCCCCGCCGGGCACCGGGGTGGTCGCGGTGGTGCTGCGCAGGCCGCGCGCGGGCGCGACCACGTGCACCTCGTGGCGGGCGGCGAGGCCCGTGGCCAGCCGCTGCGCGAACGTCGACGCGCCGTTGACGTCGGGGGCGTAGGTGTCGGCCCCGAGGAGGATTCTCATGGCGGTAGCGTTGCGCCGCAGCCGGTCCCGGCGCATCGCCTGCGAGGACCGTTCCACCCCCGACGCCGGTGCGGGGTCGGCTACCCCCGCGGTAGGGGGTCCGCCGGTGCGCGTGCCCCGCGGTTCAGCCGCCGGCCGCGGCGCGGCGCGGGCGCACGGCGAGCGCGAGCGCCACCGCGGAGGCCGCCGTCGCGCCCAGCATGACGCCGGCCATGGCGAGCGCGTCCCCGCCCAGCGCCCCGGCGACGATGCCGACGCCGCCGCCGACACCGGACTGCGCGGCGGTGATGAGCGCCGCGGCCGAGCCGGCGGTGCGCCCGTGCTCGGCCAGGGCGAGGGTGACCGCGTTGGGCGGCACGAGGCTGCCCGTGCCCAGCAGCAGCCACAGCGGCACGAGCAGGCCGACGAGGCCGCCGAACCCGGTGAGGACCACGGCCAGCAGCACGCCGGCGAGGACGAGCGCGGCGGGCACGGCCACCCGCAGCACGCGCAGCGGCGCCACCCGCGTCACCAGCGCCGCGTTGACCTGCGAGCCGCCCACGAGCGCGACGCCGTTGAGGGCGAAGACGAGGGCGAACTGCGCGGGGGAGAGCCCGTGGACCTCCTGCAGCACGAACGGCGAGACGGAGACGTAGCAGACGATGACGGCCATCGCGAGGCCCGGCAGCACCGCGAAGGCGGTGAAGCGCACGTCGCGCAGCAGCCGGCCGTAGGTCACCAGGGCGTGCCCCACGCCCCCCGCGGGCTCCGCGCCCGCGTCGGGGGCGGGGCGGCGGGTCTCCGGCAGGCGCCGCCGGACGGCCAGCAGCAGGGCGACCCCGGCCAGGGCCAGCACGACGAAGACGGAGCGCCACCCGCTCACCCCGGCGATGGCACCGCCCACGGTGGGGGCGAACAGCGGCGCGACGCCGATGACGAGCACGAGGCGCGACATCAGCCGCGCGGCCACGGACCCGGTGAACAGGTCGCGCACCACGGCCATGGCGGTGACCGCGCCCGCCGCGACGCCGACGCCCTGCACGAAGCGCAGCGCTACGAGCAGCGGCAGGTTCGGGGCCACCAGGCAGCCCAGGGAGGCCAGGACGAACAGCGCGCACCCGACGACGACCGGGCGGCGGCGGCCGAAGCGGTCGCTGAGGGGGCCGACGACGAGCTGGCCCAGCGCCATCCCCACGAGCACGACGGTGATCGTCAGCTGCGCGGCGGAGGCCGGGACGCCGAGGTCGGTGGCCACCTGCGGCAGCGAGGGCAGGTACAGGTCGGTGTTGATCGCGCCGAGCGCGGCCATCGACCCCAGCAGCACGACGAGGCCGAGCGTGCCGCGCGGGGCGGTGCGGGGGGCGGGCGCGGTGAGCAGCTCCGGCGAGCCCGGCCCGGCGATGGAGGGTTCGACGTCGGCGGTGGCCGCGTCGGCGACCGCCGTGGCGGGGG
>NZ_JAAALL010000123.1 GCF_009906315.1 Kineococcus vitellinus
GGGTGGCCGCGGCCAGCGCCTCGCGGATGCCCTCGGCACCCGCCTCGGCGCCGTAGACGGGGGTGCCCGGCTGCTGGCGCCAGGACTGCGCCAGGGGGCCGGCGTCCACGACGTCGAAGCCCAGCTGCCCGACGAGGCCGGTGACGAGGTCGCGGGCCCCGGCGTCGTCGGCCGCCACCGGCAGCGCCCGCCGCTCCAGGTCGCCCGGCTGGCGGGCGGCCGTGACGAGGTGCTCGGCCCGGATGCCGTTGAACGCCTTCACCCAGTGCAGCCGGCCCGCGGGGTCGAGCGTGCGGGCGGTCCACACCGTCTCCGGCATCCCCGCCTCGATCTCCTCGATCCGCCCGTCGCGCTGCGGGTAGTAGTTGCCGGTGTCCACGACGACGCCGCCCTCGGGCAGCACGTCGAGCACCGCCGGTCCCAGCGCGGGCACGCTCTTCAGCGGGACGGTGACGACGACGAGGTCCGCGCCCAGCGCGGCCTGGCCGGCCGGCACGGCGCTGGCGCCGGTCTCCTGCGCGAGGTCGGCCAGGGTCTGCGGGCCGCGCGAGTTCGCCACCCGCACCTGGTGGCCCGTCGCGGTGAAGGCGCGCGTCAGGTTCCCGCCGATGTTCCCGGCGCCGATGATGCCGATGATCACGCGTCCCCCTCAGGCCAGGGTGGCGGTGTCGATGACGAAGCGGTAGCGCACGTCGGAGGCCAGCACGCGCTCGTAGGCCTCGTTGACCTGCTGCGCGCCGATCACCTCGACGTCCGCGCCGATGCCGTGCTCGGCGCAGAAGTCGAGCATCTCCTGGGTCTGCGCGATGCCGCCGATCATCGAGCCCGCGAAGGAGCGGCGGCCGCCGATGAGGGAGAAGACGTTGAGCGAGAGCGGGTCCTCGGGGGCGCCGACGTTGACGAGGGTCCCGTCGACGGCCAGCAGCGACAGGTGGGCGTCCAGGTCGATGGCGGCGCTGACGGTGTTGACGACGAGGTCGAAGGAACCGGCCAGCCGCTCGAAGGTGTCCGGGTCGGAGGTGGCGGCGTAGTGCTGCGCGCCCAGGCGCAGGCCGTCCTCCTGCTTCTTCAGCGACTGCGACAGGACGGTGACCTCCGCGCCCAGGGCGGCGGCGATCTTGACGCCCACGTGGCCGAGGCCGCCGAGGCCGACGATCGCGACCTTCTTGCCGGGGCCGGCGCCCCAGTGGCGCAGCGGGGAGTACAGGGTGATCCCCGCGCACAGCAGCGGGGCGGCCACGGCCAGGTCGATCCCCTCGGGGATCCCCAGCACGAAGTCCTCGGTGACGACGACCTTCTGCGAGTAGCCGCCCTGGGTGGGCTGCCCGTCCACGCCGACGCTGTTGTAGGTGCCGACGTTGCCCTTCAGGCAGTACTGCTCCTCGCCCCTGGCGCAGTTGGTGCACTCGCCGCAGGAGTCGACCATGCAGCCGACGCCGACGCGGTCGCCGACGGAGAACCTCGTGACCTCGGAGCCGACCTCGGCGACGGTCCCGGCGATCTCGTGGCCGGGCACGACGGGGTAGGCCGCCGGGCCCCACTCGCTGCGCGCGGTGTGGATGTCGGAGTGGCAGATGCCGCAGTAGGCGATGTCGATGAGCACGTCGCGGGGGCCGACGTCGCGGCGCTCGACCCGGAAGGGCGTGAGCGGCTCGGTGGCGGACGTGGCCGCGTAGGCGTTGACGGTGGTGGGCACCCGCCGACGCTAACCCGCACCCCGGCAGCCCGCGCCCCGGGAACCCGCGCCCCGGACCCGGTGCGCGGGAGCGGGGCTGCGCTCAGGCGTCCCCGACGCGCACCGCGACGATCGCCACGTCGTCGTCGCTGCCGGCGGGCAGCATCCGCTCCAGCAGCTCGTCGCACAGCTGCTCGGTGGGGGTGCCGTCGAGCGAGGAGACGACCTCGCACAGCTCGGCGAGGCGGTCCTCCATGGGGCGGTCGCGCCGTTCCACGAGGCCGTCGGTGTAGAGCAGCAGCAGCGAGCCCACCGGCAGCTCCGCGCGCTGCTGCAGGCGCACCTGGCCCGCTCCCAGGCCGAGCACGATGCCGTCGCCGCCGAGCATGTAGACGCTGCCGTCGGGTTCGGCGACCACCGGGGGCAGGTGGCCGGCGGTGCACCAGCGGATGCCCCGCCGCCCGTCGGCGGAGCGGGCCTCCAGCTGCAGCACGACGGCCGTCGCCAGCGTCGTGATGCCCAGCCCCTCCAGCAGGGAGTCCAGGCGGTGCAGGACCTCGTCGGGCTGGGCGGCGCGGTCGTAGGCCAGCCCCCGCACGAGCGTGCGCAGCTGCCCCATCGCGGCGGCCGCCGAGACGTCGTGGCCCATGACGTCGCCGATGACGACGACGGTGGAGCCGTCGGGCTGGGTGAAGGCGTCGTACCAGTCGCCGCCGACCTGGGCGGCCTCGGCGGCCGGGCGGTAGCGGGTGGCGACCGCCAGCCCCGGCGCCTGCGTCGGCGGGGTCAGCATGCTGCGCTGCAGCGTCTCCGAGGACCTGCGCTGCTGCGCGTACAGGCGCGCGTTCTCCAGCGCGACCCCGGCGCGGGCGCCGAGGTCGGCGGCGGTCTGCAGGTCGTCGGCGGTGAAGGGGGGCCGGTCCGGGCCCGAGAGCAGGGTCAGCGAGCCGGTGATCTGCCCGCGGGCGCGCAGCGGCACCACGACCGCGCTGCCCAGGCCCATGCGGCGCAGCACCCGGGCGGTCTCGGCGCTGGTGTTGGCGTCGACGTGGGCGTCCTCGACGGTGACCAGCGTGGGGCCGAGGGCGCCGCGCAGCACCCGCATCGAGATGGAGCCCTCGCCCAGGCCGTGCGTGAGCTCCTGGAAGCGCGCCGCGTCGCCCGCGCGGCGGGGGTCGGCGTGCGAGGCGCGGATCTGGCGGGTGCGCCCGCCGGGGTCCAGGGTCGTCGCGAACGCCCACTCGGCGAAGGAGGGCACGACCAGCGAGGGCAGCAGGTCCTGCGCGGCCTCCGGGTCCAGCACCTCCGAGAGCTCGTCGGTCACCGAGGACAGGAACTCCAGGCGCCGCTTGGCGTCGCGGGCCACCGCGAGCGCCGCGTCCCGCTCGCGCTCGGCCTGCACGCGCATCGTCACGTCGGACTGCACGCCCACGAAGTGGGTCAGGCGGCCCCCGGCGTCGTGGATCGGGGAGATGACGACCTCGTTCCAGAAGGCCGTCCCGTCCTTGCGGTAGTTCAGCAGCAGCTCGGTGGTCGTCTCGCCCGCCTCGAGCGCGCGGCGGATGCGCCGGACGGCCTCGCGGTCGGTGTCCGGGCCCTGCAGGAAGCGGCAGTTCTGCCCCAGGACGTCCTGGCCGTAGCCGGTGACCTTCTCGAAGGCGGGGTTGATCCACACCAGCGGGTTGTCCGGCTGGTTCGGGTCGGAGATCGTGAACGACAGGTCGCTGGCCAGCACCGCGCGGCTGTGCAGCTGCTCGGCGGACTCCTGGGCCTCGCGCACCAGCTCCTGCTCGCGCAGCGGCAGCAGCACCACCAGGGCCAGGCCGGAGAGCTCGTCCACGCGCGCGTCGGTCAGCGGCAGGCCGACGACCCACAGGTCCTCGCGGACCTCGGAGATGTCGGAGCCGCGGGCGGCGGTGACCCGCTCGCCGTGCACGGGCTCGCCGCGCGCGATGCGCGACAGCGGCGGCGCCGGCATGCCGGAGCCCGGGTCGTCCAGGTCCGAGCCGTCCGCGGCCTGCAGCCCCGCCGAGCGCGACCACTCGTCCACGGGGCACGGCAGCCGCACGTCCGGGGCCAGCTGCTCGGCCAGCGGGTTGGCGAACAGGACCGTCCCGTCGGAGACCTGCACCAGCAGCACGGCCCCCGGCTGCCCCTGCATGACGCGGGGCAGCGGGTCCGCGACGGTGTCGCCCGCGAAGGCGGCTCTCATCCCGTCCATCGGATCGACTCTAGACCGGCCCCGGAGCGGTCGCACCCGAGACCCCGGCCGCTCCGCCGGTCGGGTGAACGCCCCCGGGCGTCCCTGCGATCGAGGGCGATCGACGGGGACCGGCGGGGGACCGGCGGGGGACCGGCGCGATCACCGCCGCCCGTCCGGGTGATGCCGTTGGTACGTTCCGTCACCGGTGACACCGGGACGGCCCGCGGGTGTCGCCCGCGTGAACGGGCGGGGTGCACACTGACGTCGTGATCGCCTCCTACGACGAGTGGCTGGACGGCCTCGACGCCGAGATGCGCGACGAAGCCTGGTACTGCCTGATCACGGGCAGCTACTCCCGGCGCCTGCTGGAGTCCCTGCGGCGCGACGGGCCCGCCGTCTCGCCGCGCGAGCGCGGGCTCGACGCCCCCGAGAAGGCGCAGGCCGGCGAACCGCTCGGGGCGAACCTGCAGACCTTCCTGCGCGAGCGCCTGTCCCGGCTCGTGCGCCAGCCCGCGGGCTCCTAGCCCTGCGACCCCCAGCCCTCCTCCAGCGCGGGCAGGTCCCCGGCCGTGGCCTCCCGCACGGCGCGCGCCACCGCGTGCGCCGGCACCGGCCGCGCCAGCAGGTAGCCCTGCGCGAGGTCGCAGCCCAGCTCCCGCAGCAGCGCCAGGTGCTCCTCGCGCTCGACGCCCTCGGCCACCACCTGCAGGCCGAAGACGTGGGCGCAGTGCACGAGCAGCCCGACGAGGGCCCGGTCGGGGGCGGTGCCCGACGCCAGGAAGCTGCGGTCCACCTTCAGCGTGTCCAGCGGCAGGGTGCGCAGCTGCTCGATGGAGGTGTACCCGGTGCCGAAGTCGTCCAGGCTCAGCCCGACCCCGCTCGCGCGCAGCCGCCGCATGGTGCCCAGGACGTCCTCGTGCTGCATGAGCACCGTCTCGGTGGCCTCCAGGACGAGGGCGTGCGCGGGCAGGCCCGCCACCGCGAGCGCCTCCGCGACGTCGTCGAGCACGCCCGGGCGGGCCAGGTGGCGCCCGGAGAGGTTGACGGCGACGTGCACGTCCTCGGCCACGGTGCCCTCGGCGCGCCAGGCGGCCAGCTGGCGGGTGGCCTCCGCGAGCACCCAGCGCCCCAGCGCGCACACGAGGTCGCTGCGCTCGGTGACGGGGACGAACAGGTCCGGGCGCACCAGGCCGTGGCCGGGGCGGTTCCAGCGCACCAGCGCCTCCAGCCCCCGCAGCCGGCGCGTGGCGACGTCGACGACCGGCTGGTAGTGCAGGACGAACTCCCCGCAGCGCAGGCCGGCGCGCACGGCGGCCTCCACCTCGGCCTGCTCCTCCAGCTCGGCGCGCAGGTCGTCGTCGAAGACCCACGAGCGGGCACCGCCGCAGCCCTTGGCGCGCGCGGCCGCGGTGACGGCCTCGTGCAGCAGGACGTCCGCGCCCACCGCGCGCTCGCCCGGGCGCACCGCGACGCCGACGCTGCACGTGACCTCCAGCAGCCGCCCGTGCGAGGGCACGTGCAGGGGCAGCCGGGTCAGGCGCTCGGCCAGGGCCGGCAGCGCGTCCCCGCCCGCGGCGTCCTCGACGACGACGGCGAACTCGTCACCGCCGAGGCGGCCGACGACGTCGCCGTCGCCCACGGCCGCGGCCAGCTCCCGCGCCACCGACGTCAGCGCCCCGTCGCCGGCCAGCTCGCCGTGCTCGTCGTTGATGCGCGCCAGGTGGTCCACGTCCACCACGAGCAGGCCCAGGGGGCGCCGGCGGCGCTCGGCCAGCTCCAGGCGCGCGCGCAGCAGCTGCAGCACGCCGGCGCGGTTGGGCAGCCCCGTCAGGGCGTCGTGCGCCGCCTGGTGCGCGGCCTCGGCCCGCGCCCGCTCGCGGGCCCGCGCCGCCTCCACGGCCTCGCGCATCGCGAACTGCATGCGGGTGATGCCCAGCGCGGTGACGGCCACGTTGGCCGCGGCGACGGCCCACAGGTGCGCCGCGTGCGGCTCCAGCACCTCCGGGAAGAGCATCACGGCGGGGATGACGCCGGTCACCACGAAGAACCCCGGCCGCCCGGGGCGGGCCGGGGCGGCGACCTCCTCGCCGTCGGCCAGCGCGCGCATCCCCGGGTGCAGGCCCGCGGCGCCCCAGCACGCGAACGCCGCCAGCCACAGCGTCGCGTTGAGGTCGCGCAGCGCGCCCGAGTTCCCGGCCAGCGCGAACACCACGTCCGCCACCGGCAGGCCCGCGGTGCCGACCACGAGCAGCCGCACCGGCACCGGGCGCGGTCCCGTCGTCGCCACCAGGCGCACCAGCAGCGCCACGAGCACCAGGTCCCCCACCGGGTAGGCGAGGTCGAGCACCCGCGCCGGCGGCGGGCCGGCGGGCTCCGCCAGCACGGGGGCCAGCAGGAACATCCACAGCGGCAGCGCCAGCGAGACCACCGCGATGGCGACCTCCAGGCGCCCGGTGGCGCTGGTGCGCCGCCCGCGGGTGAAGGAGACCAGGCCGGCCGCCAGCAGCGGGAAGGCGGCCAGGTAGCAGGCGTCGGCGAGCGAGGGGTGCGGCGCGCGGTCCGCGATCAGGTCCAGCACGTCGTAGACGAGGTCGCCCAGCGCCGAGCACAGCTCCCCGGCCGCGATGAGCAGCCACGGCGCGCGCCGGCGCGGGCGGTGCAGGCGCACGCCGGCCAGCAGCACCAGCGGGGTGGCGAAGGCGACGAGCAGGTAGAGGCCGGACTGCGCGAGCGGCGAGGGGACCAGCAGGCGGGCGACGGCGGCCGCGGCCCCGGCGGCCAGGAACAGCTGCCACCAGGCGGTGGCCCGACGCGCCCGCGGGCGCGCCGTCACCGGCTGCCCGCGCTCGCGTCGAGCACCGCGTGCGCGGCCGCGACGACGGTGGTGTCGCGCCCGGCCTGCTTGCCCCGGTACAGCGCGGCGTCGGCCGCGGCCATCACCTCGTCGGCGCCGGTGCCCGGCCGCCAGCGGGAGACGCCGGCCGTGCAGGTCTGCCCGTCGGGGACGGAGGCGCGGATGCGGTCCACGACGACCAGGGCGTCCTGCTCGTCGCAGCCGGGCAGCAGCAGCGCGAACTCCTCCCCGCCCCAGCGGGCCAGCACGTCCACCTCCCGCAGGTGCGCGGCGGCGCCCGCCGCGAAGGCGCGCAGCAGCTGGTCGCCGGCCAGGTGCCCGCGGGTGTCGTTGTACTGCTTGAAGCGGTCCAGGTCGAGCAGCGCGAACGTCAGCGGCGTGCCCTCGCGGGTGGCGCGCACGATCTCCAGGCGGGCCACGTCGTCCCAGCCGCGGCGGTTGGCCAGCCCCGTCAGCGCGTCGTGGTCGGCGGCGGCCGCGAGCTGCGCGAGCAGGTCGGCGCGGGTGAAGGCGTGCGCGGCCTCGGCCGCCAGCCCGCTGAGCAGGGCGGCCGTGGTGTCGTCCAGCGCCTCGACGCGCTCGCGCCAGACGATGCCCAGCACGCCGATGACGCGCCCGTCGGCGTCCAGGACGGGCTGCCACGCGCCCGAGACCGTGCCGCACACCTCGAGGAAGGCGGCGCTGGCCCGCGGGTGCCGCGGGACGTCGGCCACGAACACCGGCTCCCCGCGCAGGTAGGCGCCGAGCACGAGGGTCTCCTCGCCGTCCAGGTCGAGGCTGAGGACGGTGTCCGCGGGCAGGCCGATGGCCGCGGTGGACACCAGGCGGCCCTGCGCGTCGGGCTGCATGAGGTACGCGGCGTGCGCGCGGGCGATGCCCAGCGCGGCCTCGCAGACCGCCCGGCGCGGGTCGTCGGCGGTGAGCACGGCGCGCGAGGCCGTCGCCAGCCGCTCCACCTGCGCCGAGCGCGCGGCGAGGTGGGCGTTCGCCTCGGCCAGCTCCGCCTCGCGGCGGCGCACGCCGCTGAGGTCGCTCATCGCGACGACCGCGCCGAGCAGCCGGCCGTCGGAGTCCGTCATCGTGCGCCCGCTGCACAGCACGGGCACGGCGGGCAGCCCCGCGGGGGCGATGACCATCTCGACGCCGGCGACGCTGCCCTCGGCCAGCGCCCGGCGCAGCGGGATCCGCTCGTCGGGCAGCGGGGTGCGGCCGTCGGCGGCGAACAGGTCGTAGGTGCCGGCGTGCTGGCGCGGGTCCACGTCGGCGTCGGCGTCCAGGCCGTGCCAGGCGCGGGCGGTGTCGTTGAACATCACCAGCCGCCCCTCGGCGTCGGAGACGACGATCCCGGTGTCGACGCTGGCGAGCACGGCGTCGGTGAGGCGGCCGCGGCGCTCGGCCTCGCGCCGCATGAGGGCGGCCTCGTCGCGGCCGGTGGCCAGGGCGGTGCCCAGGACGGCGAGGAAGACCGCGTAGACCTGCACCACGAGGGCGCGCACGGACTCGTCCGCGATCGAGGCGAAGGGCCCCTGACCGCGCAGCGTGGCCACGACCGCCACCGCGGCGACGACGAGGTCGGTCAGCAGCACCGCCCCGGTCGGGAAGCGCAGCGCCACCCAGACGGTGACCGCCATCGGCAGGAACGACAGCGGCAGGCCGTCGGTGCCGCCGAACACCAGCAGGTACGCCGCCAGCGAGACCACCAGCGCCGCGCCGAGCTCGGCGGTGCGCCGGCCGCCGCGCACCGGCCCGGGCCCCTCGGCCGCCGCCCGCCGCGGCTCGCTCCGCCGGCGCACCGCGTGCACCAGGCGCAGGACGACGGGGGCGACGAGCAGGGTCCCCGCCGCGTGGCGCGCCCACCAGACGGCCAGCACCGCGGGCTCGAGGTCGCCGCCGAGGGCGGCGAGGACGCCGGCCCCGAGGGCCACCGAGGTGGTGGAGGCGGCGGCGGTCGCCGCGAGCAGCAGGGCGAACTGGGCGTTGGTCACCGGTCCGGGGGCGGCCGGGAACCACCGGGCGCGCAGCGCGGCGAACACCACCGCCGGGGCGAGGTTGCTGAGCACCAGGCCCGCGGCCAGGGCGGGGCCCGCACCGGTGGCGGTGTTGAGGCAGAACGTGGTGGCGGCCAGCAGGGCGGTGTCCAGCCACCGGGTGCCCGCGCCGCGCTGCACGCAGAACCAGGCCGCGGCGGCACCGGCCGCGGGCCACACCAGGCTCAGCCCGGACCCCTCGGCGGCGGTGAGGCGGCCCAGCAGCACCGCGAGCGCGAACGCGACCGCGAACGCCAGGCTGCGGGCCAGCGCGCGGGCGCTGGCCCGTCGCGCGCTGCGGGCGGTCACCTGGAGAGGATCGGCGTCGCCGCCGCCGGGGTTGAGGCCGCCGGGGTCGCCGCCGGGGTCGCCGCCGGGACCGCGGGCGTCGCCGCCGCCAGCGAGCGCAGCAGCTCCCCGGCGGGCACCGGCCGCGAGTGCAGGTAGCCCTGGGTGAGGTCGCAGCCCAGCCGCCGCAGCTCCGCCAGCGTCGCCCCGTCCTCCACGCCCTCGGCGACCACGCGCATGCCCAGGTGGTGGGCCAGGCCGACGGTGCCGGCCACGACGGCCGCCGTGCGGGGGCTGGTGAGCAGCCGGGCGGTGAAGGAGCGGTCCACCTTCACCTCGGTGGCGGGGAAGTCCGACAGGTAGCCCAGCGAGGAGTAGCCGGTGCCGAAGTCGTCGATGGACAGCTCGCAGCCGCGCTCGCGGATCGCCTGGCAGACCGCCAGCGCCCGGTCGGGGTCGCCCACCAGGGTCGTCTCGGTGACCTCCACGACCAGCCGGGAGGGGTCGGTGCCGGCCGCGACGACGGCGTCGACGAGCTCGAGCAGCGCGCCGCCGGCCAGCTGGCTGGAGGAGACGTTGAACGACAGGCGCAGGTCGTGCCCGGCGGCGCGCCAGCGGGCGAGGTCGGCGGCGGCCCGCACGAGCACGCGCTCGGTCAGCGCCGGCATGAGGCGCTGCTGCTCCACGAGGTCGAGGAAGCGCCCCGGCGGCACGAGCCCGCGCGAGGGGTGCTGCCAGCGCACGAGGGCCTCCACGCCGACGACGCGGCCGTCGGCGGCCGCCACCTGCGGCTGGTAGTGCACGACGAACTGCTCGTGGCCCCCGCCGGCCGCGTCCGCGAACGCCGCGTGCAGGTCGTCGGTGAGCGCGGCCCGCTCGCGCAGCTCGCGGTCCAGGGCGTCGTCGTGCAGGGCGACCCCGCCGCCGCGGCCCTTGGCGACGTACATGGCGGCGTCGGCGCGGCGCAGCAGCTCCGCGCCGCCCAGCGGTGCGGCCGCCGCGTCCGCGCCGACGGGCGCGGCGGCGATCCCGGCGCTGCACCCGGTGGTGCGCACCCCGTCCAGCTGGCTCTCGCCGGCGACCTCCACGAGGCGCCGGGCGACGGCGTCGGCGCTGCGGGAGCTGCCGCCGGGCAGCAGGACGGCGAACTCGTCGCCGCCCAGGCGCGCCAGCAGCGTGCCGGGCGGCAGCGCCGCGCGGAAGCGCTGGGAGACGTGGCGCAGCAGCCGGTCGCCGGTGGCGTGGCCGAAGCGGTCGTTGACCTCCTTGAAGCCGTCGAGGTCGGCGAGCACGAGGGCGACGGGCACGCCGCCGCCGGCGGTGGCCGCCTCCAGCGCGGCGCTGAACGCGCGGCGGTTCGGCAGCCCCGTGAGGTCGTCGGTGAGGGCCTCGTGGCGGATCCGGTCGTGCTGGCTGACGGCGCGCACGAGGTGCGCCACGCGCCCGCTCAGGCCCAGCACGGCGAGCACCGCCCACGCCGAGGACCACCGCGGCCCGCCCTGCGGGTCCAGGCCGCCGACGGTGATGACGGCCACGGCCACCAGCAGCGCGGCGAAGGCGCTGACCGTCGCGCCCAGCGGGGAGACGGCGATGAGCCCGGGGGAGCGGTCGGGCAGGTGCGCGGCGTGCGCCAGCGCCGCGGCCAGCGCGATCCAGCCGAGGGCCAGCAGCAGCCGCACGCACGGGTCGCTCTCGCGGGTGGCGGCCACCAGCTGGACGCAGACCACGCCGGCGGCGGCCGTCAGCAGCAGGCGGGTGGAGGCGGTCCGCAGCAGCCCCGCGCGCCGGGCGGCGCCGCGCAGCAGCCCCCACACGACGCCGACGCCGCCGGCCATCAGCAGCCGGAACTGCAGCTCCAGCGCGCCCAGCGGGCTGTGCAGCACGCCGCGCTCCACGAGCAGGTCGCCCACGGCGGCCAGCGCCAGCACGCAGCTCACCGCCAGCAGCCAGGCGCTGCGGTCGGAGGTGACCGAGTGCACGCGCGCGTAGTGCACGAGCCCGCGCAGCATGCAGCCCACGGCCCCCAGCGCGGGCGCGCCGGCGGCCACGACCTCCCACCGCACCGGTGCACCGGCGAGGTGCACCAGCGCCGCGGCCGTGGCGCCGGTGGTGAGCAGCCCGACGGCCGCGGCGTGCGAGAGCCAGACGGTGCGCTCGCCGTCGTGGCGCCGGGCCCGGCGCACCAGCGGCCACCAGCACGCGCCGAGGGCGAGCACGAACAGGAGGCTGGCGAGCACGCTCACGCGACCGGCGCCTTCCGCGGGGCAGGCGAGGCCGCGCGCGCGGGGCCCAGCAGCGCGCGCACGTCCGCGGCCGGTGCGCCGGGCGCGTGCAGCGGGCCCTGGCTGACGTCGCAGCCGAGGGCGGCCAGCGCCCGCAGCGTGCCCGCGTCCGCGACGCCGTCGGCGACGACCTCCAGGCCCAGGTGGTGGGCCAGGTCCACGGTGCCGGCGACGATCGCGGCGGTGCGCGGGTCGGCCAGCAGCCGCGCGGTGAAGGAGCGGTCCACCTTCACCGCGGTGGCGGGCAGGGCGGCCAGGTCGGCCAGCGAGGAGCCACCGGTGCCGAAGCCGTCGATGACGAGGCCGACGCCGCGGGCGGTGATCTGGTGGCAGGTCAGCAGCGCCCGCTCGGGGTCCTCCGACAGGCACGCCTCGGCGACGGCGACGGCCAGCCGGGAGGGGTCGGTGCCGGCGTCGACGACGTCGTCGAGCAGCGCCAGCAGCGCGGGGTCGCCGAGCTGGTCGGCGGACACGGCGAAGGACAGCCGCAGCTCGTGCCCGTCGGCCCGCCAGGCGGCGAGGTCGGCGGTGGCGCCCAGCAGCAGGTGGGCGGTGAGGGGGCCCAGCAGACCGCGCCGGGCGGCCAGCGGCAGGAACTCGGCGGGGGGCAGCGTCCCCAGCACGGGGTGCTCCCAGCGCAGCTGCGCCTCGACGCCGGTGACGGCGCCGGTGCGCACGTCGACCTGCACCTGGTGGTGGACGCGGAACTCCTCGCGCACCGCGCCGGCGGGGCCGGTGAAGGCGGCCTGCAGGCGCTCGGACAGGTCCCCGCGCCGGCGCAGGCGCTGGTCGGCGACGGCGTCGTGGCGGGCGACGCCGCCGCCGCGGGCCTTGGCCACGTACATGGCGGCGTCGGCGCGGCGCAGCAGCTCCCCGCCGTCGGGCCCGCACCCGCCCGGCGCGGCGCCGCCGGTGCTGGCCACGCCGACGCTGCAGTCCACGGCGTGCACGCCGTCGAGGGGGTGCTCGACGGCGACGGCCACGAGCCGGGCGGCCGACGC
>NZ_JAAALL010000124.1 GCF_009906315.1 Kineococcus vitellinus
GTGGTGGGGGTGCGGGAGGGTCCCGGACGCTCCCGCCACGTCCCGTCGCACGTCAGGCCGCGACACCTCGTGCCCGCCCGGAGAACCGCTCCGCGGTTCCCTCCCGACGCAGAGGAACGACCATGACCTCGACCGCACCCGCTCTCCGCCCCGGCCCGTCCGGCCCCACCGCGGTGCACGCCTCGGCGTCCGCCTCCGCGGGCCTGCTGCTGCTGCGCCTGGCCGCCGGCGCCCTGCTGCTCGTCCACGGCGTGCCCAAGCTGTCCGACCCCGGCGGCGCCACGGGGACAGCCGCCTCCCTGGGCGTGCCCGCCCCCGACGTCGCCGGCTGGCTGGTCATCCTCGGGGAGGTCGGCCTGGGCGCGCTGCTCGTGCTGGGCCTGCTCACCCGCCTCGCCGGCGGTCTGCTCGTGCTGCAGATGGCGGGCGTGTGGCTGCTGGCGCACGCTCCGCAGGGCTTCCTCGTCGACGGTCGGGTCAACGGCGAGAACGCCCTGCTGTTCGCCGCCGTCGGCCTGCTGCTGCTGTGCACCGGCGCGGGCCGCTGGTCGGCGGACCGGGCGCTGCTGCGCCGCTGACCGGCGGCTCCACCGCGCGAGCACCCGCCGCGGGACCACCGGCCGCGGGCGTCACTGCCCGCGGCCGGCCTCGCCCTGCGCGCGCTCGACGGCGGCCTCCAGCCGCTCCAGCTTGCCGCTCATCTCCCCCGAGCGGCCCGGGCGGATGTCGGCCTTGAGGACCAGCGAGACGCGGGGACCGTGCCGGCCGACGGCCTCGCAGGCGCGGCGCACGACGTCCATGCACTCCTCCCACTCGCCCTCGATCGTGGTGAACATGGAGTCGGTGCGGTGCGGCAGCCCCGAGGAGCGCACGACGAGCACGGCGTCGGCGACGGCGGCGCTCACGCCGCCGGGGTCGCCCTCGGGCGAGGGTCCACCGGACGGGGCGACGGAGAAGGCGACGATCACGCCTCGACGGTAGTGCCCGCCGGCCCACCGGCGAGACCGTGTCGGCGGCCCGCCGCCGGTGCGGTC
Organism: Kineococcus vitellinus; assembly: GCF_009906315.1. GTDB lineage: Bacteria > Actinomycetota > Actinomycetes > Actinomycetales > Kineococcaceae > Kineococcus > Kineococcus vitellinus. The sequence goes on from NZ_JAAALL010000124.1 coordinate 1,035, forward strand.
GCGGATACCCTGCAGGGGCGCCGGGAGCGCTCCGCGCGCCCGACGCACACCCACGCACGACTCGACGCACAGCCCGGAGGTCCGCCGGTGTCCACCGACCCCAACGACGCGTTCAGCGTCGTCGTCCGCGGCTACGACCGCAGCCAGGTCGACGCCCGCCTGCAGCACCTGGAGGAGGCCCTCGCCGAGGTGCGCGCGCGCCTGGCGCAGCGCGACCACGAGGTGCAGCAGGTCCAGGCGGAGCTGGCGGACGCCCACAAGGAGCTGCGCGAGCACGAGAAGCCCTCGTACGCGGGGCTGGGCGCGCGCATGGAGAAGCTGCTGCGGCTGGCCGAGGACCAGTCCTCGGAGATCCTGCGCTCGGCCCGCCGCGACGCCGACCGGCTGCGCGAGGAGGCCCGCACGGAGGCGGCCGCCACCCGCGCCCAGGCCGACGACGACGCCCGCCGCCGCACCGGCGAGGCGAGCCGGGACGCCGAGGAGATCGTCTCCCGCGCCAAGGCGCAGGCCGACGGCACGCTCGAGGCCGCCCAGCGCACCGCGGCCGAGCTGACGGCCTCCGCCCAGCGCACCGCCGAGCAGCTGCGCGCCGGCGCCCAGCACGAGGCGGCCGAGCAGCTGGCGGCCACCGAGCGGCAGGTGACCGCGCTGCGCACCCAGGTCGAGCGCGAGGTCCTCGAGCTGCGCACCAGCAGCGACACCGCGGTGCGCGAGCAGGAGCTCGCGCTGGCGGCCGCCCGCGAGCGCGCCGCCGAGGAGGACCGCCAGCGCCTGGAGGTCGCCGCCGCCCGCACCGCGGCGCGCATCGCCGACGCCGAGCAGCGCGCCGCCGCCGCCGAGGAGCGCGCCGAGGAGGCCGTGCAGGCCGCCGAGACCATCCGCGCGGACTCCGTCGCGCAGGCCGCGCTGCGCGCCGAGACCGCCCGCCGCGAGGCCGACGAGCTGCTGGCGGACGCGCGCGCCCGTGCCCAGCACGTCGTGGAGTCCGCCCGCGAGCAGGCGGAGCTGAGCCGCGCCAGCGCGCAGGCGCAGGTGGACGAGCTCATGCAGCAGCGCGACCAGATCACCGACCAGCTGGACGACCTGCGCGGCCTGCTGGGCCTGGCGCCGGACCTGCCGGTGCGCCCCGCCGATCACGCCGATCACGCCGAGCACGAGGACGGCGGGCAGGTCGTGGACCTGTCCTCCTCCCGCGCCCAGCAGGCGGCCAGCGCCGGCTGACGGGCGCTCGGGCGCGCCGGCCGGCCGGCGCGCCCGTCAGGGCCAGCTCGTCGGCAGCGGGGACCGCGCCGGGTTCACCCGCGCGACGACCTCGTCGAGGACCCTGCGGACGGCGTTCTCCCCGACCCACAGGTGCTTGGCGCCCTCGACGGCGACGACCTCGGCCTGCGGCAGCGCGCGGAAGCGCTCGCGCGCCTGCTCGGGGCGCAGGAAGTCGTCCAGCTCCGGCACCAGGGCGGTGACGGGGCGCCCGGTCTCGCCCCACGCCCGCAGGTCCTCCGGGGTGGACCAGCGCAGCGGCGGCGAGAGCAGCAGCAGCCCCTCCACGAGCGGGTCGCGGCCGTGGACGAGGGCGAGGTCGGTGCCGAAGGACCAGCCCAGCAGCCACACGTGCGGCAGGTCGCGGAACTCCGCGAGCTCCAGGGCGGCCGCGACGTCGTGGCGCTCGGCGCGCCCGGCGTCGAAGCTGCCGCCGCTGGTGCCGCGGGGGCTGGAGGTGCCGCGGGTGTTGAAGCGCAGGACCGCCAGGTCGGCCAGCGCGGGCAGCCGGTTGGCCGCCTTGCGCAGCACGTGGCTGTCCATGAACCCGCCCGAGGTGGGCAGCGGGTGCAGCGTGATCAGCGTGGCGACGGGGTCGCGCTCGGCCGGCAGGGCGAGCTCGCCGACGAGCACGAACCCGTCGGCGGTGTGCAGCTCGACCTCCTCGCGCCGGGCGGGCAGGACGGTGTCGGAGCGGATCTCAGGCACGCGCTGCCCCGGCGGCGGCGAACTCCTCGGCGAGCAGCGCGCCGAACGCGTCGACGTCGGCGTCGGTGGTGTCGAAGCTGGCGACGAGGCGGACCTCGACCGCGTCCCCGGCGAAGGCGTCGTCCCAGACGTGGAAGGGCACGCGGGCGGCGGCGCGCTCGGCGACCGCGCGCGGCAGGGCGGCGAAGACGGCGTTGGCCTGCACCGGCCGCGTCACGCTGGCCCCCGCGGCGGTGACGGCGGCGGCCAGCCGGGTCGCGGCGGCGTTCGCGGCCCCGGCGGTGCGCTGCCACAGGTCGCCGCCGAAGAGGGCCAGCAGCTGGGCGGAGACGAAGCGGGTCTTGGAGGACATCTGCATGGTCGGCTTGACCAGCCGCGCCAGGCCCGGCGCCGTTGCCGCGTCGCGCACGACGACGACCTCGGCGAAGCCGCCGCCGTTCTTGGTCCCGCCCAGGCTCACGGCGTCCACCCCGAGGTGGGTGCTCGTCTCCCCCAGCCCGACGCCGAGGGAGACGGCCGCGTTGGACAGCCGCGCCCCGTCGAGGTGGACCTTCACGCCGAGGCGGTGGCAGACGTCGACGAGGTCGCGCAGGTGCTCCAGGGAGTAGGCCGTCCCGAACTCGCTGCTCTGGGTGAGGGTGAGGGCGCCCACGGGCGCGCGCATGAGGCTGCGGGCGGCCTCGACGGCGGGCTGCACGGCACCGGGGTCGACGAGGCCGTCGGTGCTGGGCAGCGGCACGACCTTGGTGCCGGCCACGTGCTCGAGGCCGCCGGCCTCGTCGTGCAGGACGTGCGCCTGGTCGCTGGAGAGCACCGACTCCCAGCGCCGGGTCAGCGCCTGCAGCGCGGTGACGTTCGCGCCGGTGCCGGTGAGCACGACGGCCACCTCGGCCTCGGCGCCGAAGCGGCTGCGCAGGCACGCGGTGAGCGCGGCGGTGTAGGGGTCGGCCCCGTAGCTGGCGACGTGGCCGCCGTTGGCGTCGGCCAGGGCCTGGAGCACCTCGGGGTGCATGCCGGCGGCGTTGTCGCTGGCGAAGCCGCGCACGGCCGGGTCGTGCAGGCGGGCCGGGCCGGTGGTCGGGACTGTGCTCGTCACCGGGGCAACGTAACCGGTGGCGGCGGCTTCGGCGGCGGGGGGACCGGCGGCTCACCAGCTCCCACGCCGGCCGCGGGAGGCGAAGCAGGAGCGGTGCCAGTGCCGGCGCTCGCTGGCCCCGTCGGCGGGGCTGAAGGTGCCCCGCGAGGGCCAGACGACCAGGTGCGGCACGCCGGGCGGGATCTCCTGGGCGCAGCCGGGGCAGCGGTAGGTCTTCGTGGAGGTGGTGCCGCGCAGCTCGCGGACGACCCAGTCGCCGTCGGGGCCGGAGACGGTCCGGTCGACGCCGGCGCCGAGCGGGATCCGCGGCGGCGGGTCGGGGCGGCGGCGGTTCGCGCGGGGCACGCCCCCCATGGTCCCAGCAGCCGCCGTCCCGGCACGGGCGGGCCGCGGGGTGCGGCGCGGCGCCGGTGGGGGTGGAGGTGCGACCGTGCGCTGCCGCGGTGGTGTCCCCTCCACACCACCGTGGCCGCGCCCGGTTCGAGCGGTACTCGTCGCGGGGCGCCGTTTCGTTACACGGCACCGCCACCCCCCTTCCGGGGGTCAGGGCCCGGAGGGCGTCGTGGTCGGCGGCGGGCCCGGCCTCTCGTAAGCTCGGCCCCCGTGCGTCTCGTCATCGCCCGCTGCTCCGTCGACTACGCGGGGCGGCTGACCGCCCACCTGCCGCTCGCGACGCGCCTGCTCGTCCTCAAGGCGGACGGCAGCGTGCTCGTGCACTCCGACGGCGGCTCGTACAAGCCGCTGAACTGGATGAGCCCGCCGGCCAGGCTGACCGTCTCGGTGCCCGACGAGGAGGCGCGCGAGGCGGGCGTGCAGGAGACCTGGACGGTGCAGCACGCCAAGAGCGACGACCGGCTCGTGGTCTCGCTGCACGAGGTCCTGCACGACTCCGAGCACGACCTCGGCGTGGACCCGGGGCTCGTCAAGGACGGCGTGGAGGCGCACCTGCAGAAGCTGCTGGCCGAGCACGTCACGACGCTGGGCGAGGGCTGGTCGCTGGTGCGGCGCGAGTACATGACGGCCATCGGCCCCGTCGACATCCTGGCGCGCGACGCCGACGGCCGCGCCGTGGCGGTCGAGATCAAGCGCCGCGGCGAGATCGACGGCGTCGAGCAGCTCACCCGCTACCTGGAGCTGCTCAACCGCGACCCGCTGCTGGCGCCCGTGGCCGGGGTGTTCGCCGCGCAGGAGATCAAGCCGCAGGCGCGCACGCTGGCGACCGACCGCGGCATCCGCTGCGTGGTGCTGGACTACGACGCCCTGCGCGGCATCGACGACGTGGACGCCCGGCTGTTCTGAGCGCCCAGCAGCGCCTCGGCGCGCGCCCGGCGCACCGCCGTGCGCTCGGCGCGCTCGGCCGCCGCGTCCTGCGGCCCGTCCTCCACCTGCAGCACGCGGTGCAGCTTGGTGACCCGCAGCAGCCGCAGCGCCGGCAGCGGCACCCCGCTGAGCACCAGGCGCCGGTCGCAGCGCTGGGCGCGCCGGTGCGCGCCGACGAAGACCCCGAGCCCCGTGGCGTCGGCGACGACGATGCCGTCGACGTGGACCACGAGGTCGCCGGAGCCGGCGTCGACGGCGGCGTGCAGCGAGGCGCGGACGTCGGGCACGCTGTGGACGTCGAGCCGCCCACCCACGCGCAGGACCTGCCCGGGCACCTCCACGCGCAGCGTGGCGGGCGTGCCGGGCGCCGTGCGGGTGGCCCGGCGGGCACCCGCGTCGTCCACGGCGCTGGGCGGCGCGGACCCTTCAGCGATCTGGATCGTCATCTGTTCCTCCCCCGAGGACGCCGGTCCGATCGAACGATCGTCACCGGTGTGACGCAGCAGCCGGCCGATCGGTTGCACCAGGTGACCGGTGCGCGCGCCGAACAGCTACCGCATGCACACTCTGCCACCGAGTGGTACCGCAGAGTGGCTGGTTCGTGGCGCCGTTGCCAGACGGTGACCTGAGCGGTCAGCGCGCCGGGGAGCGGGCCGGGCCGCCGACACGCCGCCGCCCCGTGGCGCTCCCGCCCAGGCTGAGGACACTGTGGGCATGACCTGGGGCAGCTACCACTACGCGCTCGGCCCGACCATCGCGCTCGTGGTGGTCGGGGTGCTGGTGCTCCTGCTGCGCTGGACGTTCTCGCACGGGCGCTCCCTGGTCGAGCGGCGGCCGCAGCAGGGCAGCAGCGAGGAGTACGGACTGCTCGAGGTCGTCTCCGCACCGCCGACGTTCGTCGAGGCCGAGGTGCAGCGGCGCACCCTCACCGACGCCGGGATCCGTGCCACCCTCGCCCCCACCACCGAGGGCCCGCGCGTCATGGTCTTCCCCGACGAGGCGGGCCTGGCCCGCCAGATCCTCGCCGGCCCGGGGCCGCGGTGAGCGACCCCGCGACCGGCTCCCCTCCCGGCTCCCCTCCCGGCTCCCCTCCCGGCTCCCCGGACGCGCAGGCGCTGCTCGCGGCGGCGCGGGCGGTGGCGGCCGAGGACGAGGAGCGCGCCGGGGTCGCGACGTACCTGGCGCTGGAGGACCTGGCGCTGGAGGACCTGGCGGGGGCGGGCCGCGCGCCGGCCACCGCCCGCGGCGGCGAGGACGACGCGCGGCTCGCCTCCCGGCTGGCCGCCGCCTGGTCGGTGCTCGCCGACGCCGACCCCGCCGTCACGGTGCAGGACGCCCTCGCCGTCCTCGCCGACCTGGAGCTGCGCCCGGTCCCGGCGCCCGCGCCCGCGAGCCCGCCGGCCTCGCTGGCGGCCTGGCGCCCCGCGGGCTGGCGGGTCCCCCCGCGCGCCGAGCGCGACGCGGAGGCGGCCCGGGTGCACGAGGCCGTCGTCGGCGGGCGGGTGCTGCGGGTGGTCAACTACCACGACACCCCGCCGGGGCGCCGCGAGGAGCTGCGCGCCGAGCTGCACTGGTACGCCGAGCGCTTCGCGCCCGTGAGCGCCGCCGACGTGCACGCCCACCTGGACACCGGCCGCTGGCCCTCGCAGCGGCCGGGCGTGCTGCTCGCCTTCTACGACGGCTTCGCCAGCGCGGTCTCGTGCGCGGCACCCCTGCTGGAGGAGACCGGCCTCGTGGGCTGGTTCTACCCGCCGACGGCCTTCCTCGACGTCCCGGTCCCGCAGCAGCGCGCCTTCGCCCGCGCCCACGAGTACGGGGTCCTGGAGCACCCGCCGGGGCGGCTGGCGATGACCTGGGACGACCTCGCCGCCCTCGCCGAGCGGCACGAGGTGTGCGGGCACACCGCCACCCACGCGGCCTCGACCGACGTGCGCTCCCCCGACCGGGTCGCCGAGGAGGTGCTCGCGCCCCTGGCGCGGCTGACCGAGGTGACCGGGCGCACGCCCGCCGCCTGGGCGTGGCTGGGCGGGACGCCCTTCGACGCGCTCTCCCCCGGCGACCGGGCCGTGGCCGACGCCGGGGTGCGGCTGTGGACCTCCAACACGGCCCTGACGCGCCTGGCGGCGCCGCCGGCCCCCTGAGCGGGTACCGCGCTCAGGGGCTGCCGAGGCGCTGGGGGGCGTGCCGGGTGGGCTCGCGGTACAGCGGGTAGAGCCCGCCGACGGTGCGCCGGGCCTCCTCGACGTCGAACCAGGCCGTTCCCCCGACGCGCTCGGCGGCCGCCCGCGTCAGGTGCACGCGCCGGCGGTCGGGCCGGTCGGGCTCGCCGAGGCCGACGAGCGGCGAACCGCGCTCCAGCAGCCGGCGCAGGACGCGCTCGCCGACGCGGTCGTAGGACAGCGTCTCGACCTCCAGGCCGGGCACCACGGTCTTCGCCACGTGCACCGGACCGTGCGGGGTCGCGACCTCCGCGGCGACGACGAGCACGTCGAAGGCGGCCAGGCGCTGCAGCCAGCGCTCCAGCTCCGCGGCCGGCTCCAGCGCCGGGGCGCGCGGCAGGTCCGCGAGCGCGACGCGGCCCTCGACCCGGCGGATCGGGGCGACGAGCTCGGACAGCTCCGCCGCCGAGCGGCGCGCCCAGTCCGCCATCGCCTCCAGCGCCCGCGGCTCCTGGGCCGGCAGCGGGGCCGCCAGCTCGGCGGCGGCGTACTCCGGGCAGTGCCGGCGCACGTCCCGCAGGGGCCCGAAGGCGAAGGCCCGGCGCGCGCGGGAGGAGGCCAGCTCCAGCAGCGCCTTGCGGGCCGCCTCCGCGGCGTCGGCGGCCGCCGCCTCCCCGATCGCGGTCACGGCCATCGGCGGGGCGGCGGGGTCCTCGTCGGCCGCGACGGCGTGCACGACGACCGCGAGCTCGGTGGAGGCCAGCTTCACCTGCACCTGCAGCCCCGCCGCGCGCAGCCGGTGCAGCACCGGTGCGGTGGTGGGCTCCTCCTCCAGCCCGGTGACGAGCACGCCGGTGTCCAGGGCGCGGAAGGAGACGGTGTTGCCGTCGCGCTGCAGCAGCTCGCCGACGCCGTGGGCGACGGCCCGCTCCAGGGTGTCGCCGGCGCCCATCCCGTTGGTGATGGGCGTGGTGAGGAAGCCGCCGGGCGGGGCTCCCCCGGCGATGCCCGCGGCGTGCGGGGCGGCGAACTCCGCGGGCACGAGCACCTCCTCCCCCGTGCGCCAGCGCCGCGCCGGCAGCCAGCGCAGCGGCCGCTCGGGGGTGTACGGGCTGCCGGCGGGCAGCACGAGCTCGACGGGGTCGACGACGCGCTCGGCCCCGCGCGCGGCGACGAGCTCGGCGTAGCCGGCCGTCACCGGCTCGGTGGCGGCCAGCGCGCGGTCGAGCAGCACCTGCTCGGCCAGCTCGCCGTACGCCCCCGTGCGGGCGGCGGCCCGCTCGGCGCCGTAGCCCACCCCGTGGCCGGAGACGGGCGAGCCCGGCGCCGGCCGCCACGTCGTGCCCGTGACGGGCACGCCGGTGCGGTCGAAGGGGGTGAGGTCGAACTCCAGCAGCTGCCCCGGCGGCAGCGCCGCGGCGTAGCGCTGCGCCGGGCCGCCCGCCCCGCCGGGCTGCGGGCGGCTCACTTCAGCCCGCTGCGGGCGATGCCGGCGACGAACTGGCGCTGGGCGATGCCGAAGAGGACCAGCACCGGCAGGACCGAGACCAGGGCCCCGGCCATGAGGGCGGGGTAGTCGGTCGTGTACTGGCTCTGCAGGAACGACAGCCCCACCGGCAGCGTGTACAGGGCCGGGTCGCGCAGCGCGACGAGCGGCCAGGCGAACTCGTTCCAGCGGTACATGAAGGTCATGACGAGCAGCACCGCCACCAGCGGCCGCGACAGCGGCAGCACCACCGACCACAGCGTCCGCAGCTGACCGGCGCCGTCCAGCTGGGCGGCCTCCAGCAGCTCGTCGGGCAGCGACAGGAAGTACTGGCGCGCCAGGAAGACGCCGAACGCCTCCGCGGAGCGCGGGATGATCACCGCCCAGTAGGAGTTGATCCAGCCCAGGTCGTTGACGAGGTCGAACTGCGGGACGAGCAGCACCTGCACCGGGATCATGAGCGTGGCGATGATGAGGAAGAACACCACCGAGCGGCCCGGGAAGCGGTGCTTGGCCAGCACGTAGCCGGCCGTGACGTCCACGACGACCGTGATGGCCACCGCCACCACCGCGATGGCGGCGGAGTTGGCCGCCCACTGCAGCACGGGGAACTGCGTCAGCGCGCGGGAGAAGCCGCCGCCGTCGAGCGCGGTCGGCAGCACGCCGACCCGCCCGGCGGCCAGGTCCTCGCGCGGGGACAGCGCGGTGACGAGCATCCAGTACAGCGGGAAGAGCCACACCAGGCTCAGCGCGGCGAGCAGCACGACCCGGCCGACGGGGGTGCGCCGCCGCGGGCCGCGGCCGCGCTGGGCGGGCCCGCCGATGCGCGCCCGCACGGGCGCCGGGGCGCTCACAGCTCCTCCTCCGAGCGCCGCTGCGCCCGCCACCACAGCACCGTCGCCGCGAGCACGACGACGAAGACGACGACGCCGATCGCCGAGCCGTAGCCCTCCCGGCGGGCGCTGAAGCCCTGGTTGTAGGCGTAGGTGACGAGCAGTTCCGTGGCGCCGGCCGGGCCGCCGCGGGTCATGACCCAGACGATGTCGAAGACCTGGAAGGTCTCGATGACGAGCATGACGGTCAGGAAGAACGTCGTGGGCCGCAGCAGCGGCCACACCACGAACCGCAGCCGCTGGCGCGGGCTCGCCCCGTCCAGCTCGGCGGCCTCCAGCACGTCGGGGTCGATGCCCTGCAGGGCGCTGAGGTAGAGGATCACCGCGAGGCCGGTGCGCGCCCACAGCAGCACGACGAGGACCGAGACCGAGGCCGCGGTGCCGTCGGACTGCCAGTCCGGGGCGGGCAGCCCCAGCCCGCCCAGGACGCGGTCGACGATGCCGACGTTCTGGTCGAACAGCCAGCGGCCGGTCATCGCCACCACCACGCCGGAGATGACGTAGGGGGCCAGGAAGACGGCGCGGAAGAGCCCGCCGCCGGGGATGCGGTCGCGCAGCAGCAGCGCCACCCCCAGGCCCAGCAGCAGGCTGACGGGCACGGAGACGGCCGCCAGCAGCGCGGTGTTCAGCGCCGCCCGCCAGAACGTCGCGTCGCCCGCCATGGCGGCGTAGTTGTCGAGCCCGACGAAGCGGGCCTCGCCGATGCCGGTGGAGTTCGTCAGCGAGATCCGCACCGCCCCCACGAGGGGGTAGAGCACGAAGACGCCGAAGAGCAGCAGCGCCGGGGCCAGCAGCGCGTACGACGTGGCCCAGCGGCGCACCGCCGGCGCCCTGCGCCGCACGGGCGGGGGCGCGCTCGCCGAGGCCGCCGGCGTCGTCGTGGCCGGCGAGGCCGTCACGGGGCGTCGAGCACCGACGCGACGCCGTCGGTGATGCGCTGCAGGGCCGCGCGGTCGTCGTCACCGCCGAGGAAGACCTCGTCGAGGCGGTCGCGCAGCTGGGCGTTGATCGCGCTGAAGCTGGGCACCACGACCTGCTGCACCAGCGGCTCGCGGATGGCCCTGGCCTGCTCGACGTAGAGCTCCATGAGGTCCGGGCGCACCTGGTAGGCCAGCGAAGCCGGGTCCACGTCGCTGCGGGTGGGCAGCACGGTGGCGGCCGCGCAGAAGTCGCCCATCTGCTGCGCCTGGGCGCAGTAGGAGACGAAGGCCAGCGCGGCCTCCTTGTTCGAGCTGGCCTCCACGGCCACGAGCGCGTTGCCGCCGAGGTCGGCGGAGGCGTTGACGTCGCGCGGCAGGAAGGTCGCCTGGTACTCGAAGCCGCCGCCCTCGACCTCGGAGAGCAGGAAGTCGCCGGCGAAGGCCATCGCGACGGTCTGGTTGAGGAAGAGGTCGCTGGCCGCCTGGCCGCGCGCCGAGGCGTTCTGCGGGGTCAGGCCCTTGCGGAACAGGTCCCGGGTGTAGGTCAGCGCCTTCAGCGCCCCGGGGTCGTCGGCGGCGACGTCGGCGAGGTCCTCGGTGAGCAGCCGGCCGCCGGCCTGGTCGACGAAGTTCAGCCAGCGGTAGGCGCCCGCGTTCTGCCAGTTGGCCGCGAAGGCGTAGGTGTCGGCCCGCGAGGGCTGCACCCGGGCGAGGGCGTCGGCGAACTGCTCCCACGTCCAGGCCGTCTCCAGCGTGCTCGGCAGCGCGCCGAGGCCCGCGGAGGCGACGGCGGCGGTGTTGACCAGCACCATGGAGGTGTCGGTGTGGTGCGGGACGCCGAAGGTGCCCTCGTCGTCGGTGACGGCGCTCCAGAAGGCCGGCAGGAAGGCCTGCTCCAGCTCCGCCGCGTCCGGCAGGTTCGCCAGGACCCCCTGCGTGCGGTAGGCCGCCACGTCGGTGTAGCTGACGCGGAACAGGTCCGGCGGGCTGTCGGTGCGCAAGCCCGTGTCGACGGCCGTGAGGACCTCCGAGTACGGCACGGCCTGCAGCTTCACGGTGGTGCCCGTCTCGGCCCGGAAGCCGTCGGCCAGCGCCTGGAAGGCGGCCGCCTCGGCGTCGGAGGCCCACGTGATCATGGTGATCTCGTCGGAGGCGGAGCCGGAGCCGGAGCCGGAGCCCGAGCTCGGGGTGGAGAAGCCGCTGCAGGCGCCGAGGCCGGCAGCGGTGGTGGCGCCGAGGCCGGCACCGAGGACGGCGCGGCGGGACG
>NZ_JAAALL010000125.1 GCF_009906315.1 Kineococcus vitellinus
ACCGGGCGCTGCCCGCGGACCTCGCCGAGCTCGCCCGCCGCCTGCCCGCCCTGCTGGACCGCCTCGACGAGCTGCCGCAGGTGCTGCCCCACGGGGACGCCAGCCCGCAGAACCTGCTGCAGCCCTCGGCCGAACCGCGCACGCTCGTGGCCGTCGACATCGCGTTCCAGGGCCCGGTCGCGGTCGGCTTCGACCTCGGTCAGCTGCTGGTGGGCGCGGTGCACGCCGGTGAGCTGCCCGCCGCCGCGCTTGCCCACCTGGACGCCCTGCTCGTGCCCGCCCACCTGCAGGGCCTGCGCGGCGCCGGCCTGCAGGTCGCCGAGGACGATGTCCGCACGGGGTACCGCGCCAGTCTGCTCGCCCGCTCCGGCTTCACCTCCCTGCCGCTGGAGCGTCTGCGTGAACCCCTCAGCGACGTGCTCGTCGAGCACCTCGCCGACCGCGTCGCCCTCACCCGCTGGATCGCCGACGCGGCCCTGGAGCTGTGAGTGGCTGCACGCAGGTGCGGGGTGGGTGCTGCGGGCCTGCTCGGCCGGTGCAGCACCACGGCACGTGCGTGACCTCGACCACGCTGACTGCTGCCGCCGCACCGCTGCAGCCGTGCAGCACGAGCACCGATCCGGTGGGAGCGCAGCGGCCCAGTGACGTCGTCCACGCTCGTCGAAGGCGGGGAGCTCGACAGGTCGCCGCCTCTCGCTCGCTCGGTCGCCTCCAGCCGAGTGTCCTCGTCGACGTCGGAGACGTCGGAGATCATCTCCGAGCGCAGCCAGCCGGGGGTGACGGCGACGGCCGTACCGCCGACGCGTTCCAGCTCGTGCCCTTGCACCGGGCGAGGCGGTTCACCGCGTGCTTGGTGACGTCCACGAACACCGTCTCGCGACGGCGGGGCATCGAAGGCCTTGTGTGGCACGGGCCGGGTGCTGCGCGGTGGCCGCCGCCCGCACCGAGGCTCCGGCACGCGCCGCCGGCACCAGGTGGCCACGGACGCCGTGGTGCTGCGCCACGCCGGGACGATCAACGACATGCTCCACCTGCTGCTCGACGGTCTCCGCCCAGCGCGGCATCGCCGCAGGTGCTGTCCTCACGGCCACCGACGGTGCCGTGCCCTGGGTCACCAGTCCCAGAGCGACACGTGCAGATCGGGTGATCGAGAGCTTTCCGGTCGGAGCACGGCCCGCGGCCCTTCCACGGCCAGGCCGCCTGGTGCACCGCCCCGGAGCCGTAGGTCTGGCACCAGTCGGCGAGGCACTGGCTCGCGGCCTGGGCGACCGAGCTGACGGGCGTCGAGCAGCGCGTCGATGACGGTGGAGCTGGCGCTGTGGCGGCAGGCGTGCCGGACCGTGCGCCTGATGCCGCAGAGCTGAGAGTGGGAGCCTGGTGCGGCCCACCCCACGGGGCGACACGCCGCTGTGGCGGCCTGAGCCGGCCCCACCCTGACGAGGGAGGACTGATGCGCGAGGAGCTGCTCGCCCACCTGCGAGCCGCGTTCGGCTGGCAGGAGGACGTCGCGGTGTCGCCCGGCCCGCGCGGCGCGCTCGGCCGGATCTGGCGGCTCGACGTCGGCGCGGCCAGCTACGCGCTGAAGGAGGGCTTCGCCGAGCCGCCGGCGCAGGAGCAGGTGGCAGCCGAGCTGGAACTCTCGCAGCGGGCGAGGGACGCCGGCGTCCGGCTGCCCGGGAGCCGCGCCGACCGCGACGGGCGGTACCTCCTCACCACAGCGGACGGCACCTGGCTGCGTTGCTACGACTGGCTGGATCTGCGGCCGGTCGACCTGGCGGCAGCAGGCACGCCTGCGCAGCTCGGCGTGCTGCTGGCGCGCCTGCACCGCAGCGCCCCGTCGGTCACCGCCGAGTGCGCCGGAGGGCCACCCGCTGCCTGGTACCACCGCGCGCCGTCGCCGAGCGCCTGGGCCGAGTGCGCCACGTCGGGCCGGCCGTGGGCTGCTGCGCTGACCGAGCGCCTGACCTCGGTGCCTGCGCTGGTCGCCGTCGTCGAGCCGGTCGACCCGGCCGAGCTCGTCCTGTGCCACCGCGACCTGCACCCGGAGAACGTGCTCGCCGACGGCACGGGTCGGCTGACCGTCGTCGACTGGGACGACGTCGGCCCGGCATCCCCGTCGCGTGAGGTCGCCGCCGCGCTGTTCGACTGGTACGCGGACGCCCGGACAGCGTCCCTGGACGCCATGGCGAGCATGTACGACGCCTACGTGCAGGAGGGCGGACCCGGCCGGGTGCGGCGACCGGCGGACTTCTCCATGCTGGTCGCGACCAGGTTGAACTTCCTGCGCCTGCAGCTGCGCATCGCAGCCGACGCCACCGCCGAGCGGCACCACCGCGACTGGGCGGAGCGGGAGATCGACGAGGCGCTCAGCATCCTGCCCTCACCCCGACAGCTGGACGACGTCCTCGCCTTGACCCGTCGACGCGACTCCGCCCGGTAGCACTCCGCCCGGTAGCACTCCGCCCGGTAGCACTCCGTCCGGTCGGCACGAGGGGCCGGTCGTGCAGTCGTCGTCCGCAGGCGGTGCAGACGCCGGTCCAGGTGGCGAGGAGCCGTCGCAGCGGGCGCAGGACGGCGCAGAGGCTCAGGGAGTCCGGGCTCGACCTGCGCCACCCAGGACGAGCCGCCGTCGGTGGAGGCGCCGCGGAACCCGGCGTCATCGCCGTGGCCGGCGTCGACGGCGCAGCGACTCCCTCTCCGGGCGCCACCTCGACGACGAGCAGCACGAGGCCGACGCTCCCACCGGACGCCGGCGAAGGCGCGAGACGGTGGCGCGCGCTCCGCGTGACGGGCCCGGGAGATCGGCGGTGTGCAAGCGCAGCACCTGCAGGACGGCGCCGATCGTCCCGGACGATCCGGTGTCGCGTCCTCGGCCTCGTTCGTGGGCGCCCGCGCCGTCGCTGTCGACCTCGCGGCTCAGCCGAAGGGTGAGCGCAGACCGTGGCGCTGCATCAGCTCGGGCACCCACGTGGTGTCGATGAACAAGCCGTAGCGGGCGGTCAGCTCCTGCATGTCGTCCGGGTCGGGAGCGCCGGACTCGACCAGGTCGGCCAGTTCGGCGAAGAAGCGCTCGAAGCCCGCGGGTGTGATCACTTCGATCATGCGGGCCTCCTCCGTCCCGGCGTTCCACATCGTGTGCAGCTCTCCGCGGGGCTTGACGATGTAGCCACCAACTTCCAGCACCACCTCGTCGTCCCCGGAGCGGAAGCCGATGGCGCCGGAGGTGACGATGGAGAACTCGTCCTCGCGGGTGTGCACGTGCGGAGGCACCAGCGCGCCGGGTGGGAACGGGTGCTCCACGTTGGCCACCTGACCACCCGTCTGCTCACCGCCCAGGCGGAAACCCACGCCGATGCTCCCGATCGAGCGGTCTGGTCCGTGCGGGCCGGGCGAGGCGGTCAGCGGCAGCACGCGCCCCAGCCGGGTCGCCTCCTCGAGAGATGCCGCCGACTCCAGTGGACTGCTCACGAGGTCCTCCCACCAACGGGGCCGCAGGGCGGAGACGCACTACCGGACGACGCTCTTGGTACTCGCGCGAGTGCTCCGCGTCAAGCACTCGCTCCTGCTGCGCCTGGCGCGCGAAGCTCGCCCTCGGGCACGCCGCCAGCGAGGTCTTGATCGACGTGCTGTTCCGGGCGCAGGCGCCGGAGTCGCTGCTCGACCCCAGCCGAGTGCTGGACCGCCCGGTTGCGCACCGGACGGCACTGCACCGTGCGGCTGGGCAGGTGAGTGGTCGCCGGCCTACGCCAGTCAGCGAGAACCGCTCCGCGTCGTCGAAGGCGTCTTCGGTGATCACTCTCGATCGCACCCGCGATCCAGTACGGGCTCAGCAGTCAGCGCAACACCCCGGCAAACGCCTCCACGTCCGCTCGGGTCAGCGTGCGGAAGCCTCGCGTGCGTGGCAGGTACTGCCGCAGCAGCTCGTTGGAGGGGGCATCTCCCACGCAGTGGGGGAGTCTCGTTGCTGCCGCGCTGCCACGGTGGCTTCGGGTCGCAGACGTACACATCGACACCGGTGGCGATCGTGAACTGCCGGTGCAGGCTCGTCTCGTTGCCCTGGTCCCGCGTCAGTGAGCGCGTCAGCGCCGCTGGCAGCAGGAAGCGGGTCGAGCGCTCCATCGGCGTGGCGGTCGCTCCCACACCTCGGCCGAAGACCAGATCGCCTTCCCAGTGCCCAGGAACCGCCCGGTCCTCCGCCTCCGCGGGACGCTGCCAGATGTGGGCCGTGCTGCACGTCATGTCCGGACGGGCGCCGCGCCCATCGGGCAGCCGCTTGCCTGCAGGCCGGCGCATCGCCCGCCCGGTGCGCAGGTGCTGGGTGAGCTCCTTGCGCAGCACCCCACGTGATCGCACCAACAGCGAGCAGTACCGATGAGCAACGGATCGTCTCGTGCGACACCTGCGTGTCCGCCTGATCGGGGAACTCCCGGCGCAGCCACTCGGCCTGAAGGTACCGCGCCCGAAGGTACCGCCCGCTCGCGGGGGACTGCTGCGGGGACCAATCCGGGCGCGGCGTGTCGCTGAGCGTGCCGGCGCAGCAGGAGATCTCCTCGCGTTCGGCCGTGCTCGGAGCACTCCTGCTGCGCCGGCACGCTCCGAGGCGGATGCCGCCGCAGCGCTTGAGCACGTCGAGCACGGTCGAGGGGTGCCGGCGCATCACGCGGGCCAGCACCTTCACCGCCGGCCCCCTCGCCAGCGGACCCGCACCTCGTCCACCTGCGTCAGCGCCGTCCGCTGGATCCACTGCACCATCACCCACTCCCTCCGTCGAGGATCGAGGAGGTGTTGCACTCACCGCTGGAGAGCACCGGCACGACCGCGAAGTCGCGGCCGGCTGGATCGCACGTGAGCAGCGCGGTGGTCGTGCGTCGGGTGTCGTTCACGGGTGCGGCGAGGCGGACCGGAGGCTGGTGAGCCAGGTCTGCCAGGTCGGCAGCAGCAGGGCGGTCAGCACTTGGTACCCCTCCGCGCCCGGGTGCGCGCCGTCGCCCTCGCGCACCTGCCGGCGCCACACCGGGTGGGCACGCAGTGCGGGCAGGACGCTGACGTAGGGCGTCTGGTGCTGGGCGCACACCCGCGCGAACGCAGTGTCCACGGCGGCGGTGCGCTCGTTCTGCTCCTCGTCGTGGATCGCGGGAGGTCCAGCCACGAGCACTGGCCAGCCGGTGCTGTGCGCCTGTTCCAGCAGGGCGTGCAGGTTGGCGAGGGAGGCGTCGGGGGCGGTGCGGGGTGCTCCGTCTTCCAGCGTGGTGTCGTTGACGCCGAAGGAGAAGACCACTGCGGCCCGGCAGCCGGCCGGTAGGCGTGGGGTGCACTCGGTGCGCCAGCGGGCCAGGACGTCGCTGCTGGTGTCGCGGCGGACCCCGAGGTTGTAGCTGGTGAGGGGGTGTCCGTCGGTGTGGCTGTCGGCGGCCAGGCGCCCGGCCCAGCCCAGGTGCTGGGCGTCGCCGGCGCCGGCGACGAAGGAGTCGCCGACGAAGCAGATGCGCACGTCGGGGGTCTGCGAGGTCATGGCCTCATCCCATCAGGCGATGCTCCGCGCCTGTCCGTGGAGATGGGGGTGCGGTGTCGTCGTCTCGGCGCGGGACCTCGCGAGGACCGCCGGGACCGTGAAGCTGCCGGTTCTCGACGCCCTGCTCGGAGAGCGGAATGACCGTGGAGTCGTAGCCCGTGCTGGGGCAGTGCGAACAAGCTTGCTCGATCAGCAGTGGGACGCAGTGGACTCAGGACAGGTGACGAGCCCTGCTGGCCTGGAGTTCACGCGCCGCTCCAGCCGCATCGAGCGCCGAGACGCTGACGCCTTGATCGCGGCTGGTGCGCCCCTGGTCCTCTACTGGTGCGGCGACCAGCAGCTGGACCACCTCGACGGCTGCGACGCGCTGGATCGGTGGCAGTCCGTAGGGCGCTGGGTCAGCCATGACGACCAGGCGATGCTGCTGCTGACCGGCCAGTGCTGAACCTCCATCGCGGGATGAGCGGCGGCGGTCGCGTGGGGACCGTGCACTTCGATGTCAGCATCGAACGAGCCAGGCCGGAGGGTCGTCTGTGGTGGCGGCGGTGGTCTGCGCCGTTCTACCTGGTCGACGGCTACGTGTGGGGCGATGCGGAGGTCACGTCGATGTTCGATCCCTCCGGTCGGTACGGGCCGGAGTACCGGGTGAGCTACCAAGCCCGGGGTGAGGATCTCGAACAACTGCTGGACGAGGCTGACCGGAGCGTCTTCACCTGGTTGGACGAGAAGTGGCAGCCGGAGTGGCTGGGTGATGACGAGATGGCGCGCTCTCGTGAGGAGTGCAGGGACGCTCGACGAGTGAGCCGAGCCCGACAGACCGCTCGCTCAGCGGCATGACCGTGAGGTGGCACCGACATCAGCTGCTTGCGTTCACCGCTGATTCGGGTGCCGGGGTGCCGGGGTGTTGTTCATGCGCGGGTGACCAGCCACTGCTCGGCCTGCTGCCGAGGTCGAGCGCCTCCCTCCAGCACGGCGCGGCACACCGCCCACCCCCCCGGGGTAGTCCGCCCTCCGGTGCCACTGCTCCTCGACGCGCAGCACGGCGGCCCGCTCACCGCGCTCGTCGGCGAGGTCGAAGCCCTCCACGCCCGGCAGGCGCAACTGCTCCAGCAGCGCCCAGCCGGCGCGTCGGCGCGCCGCGGCACGCTGCAGGAGCGCCCTGTCGTCCTGGCCACCCGTGTCGGCACCGCCGGCGTCAGCACCGTCGTCACCGCCGCGCCCGTCGGCGGCGCTGCACCGGTCCTGCCGATCGCCGGCCTCGCGCAGGACCAGCCGCATCAGCACGTTGGTGAACTCCTGCCCGCCGCGATGCACGCGCTGCTCGCGCACGCTCGTGAAACCCGCGCACTCGAAGAACCCTCGAGCGGTGAGGCTGGCGTCCACGGTCAGCTGCCGCACGCCGCGGGCGGTGGCCTCACGCAGCAGCACCGCCAGCAAGGCCGCACCGACCCCGCGGCGCCCGTGCTCGGGGTCGACGTAGAACATGCCGATGTGCCCTTGCGGGGCGAGGTCGGCGAACCCGGCGATGCTGCCGTCGTGGACGGCGACGCGGGTTTCGGCGGCAGCCCGGCGCCGCCCCCACTCCTGCACGTCGAGGTCTTCGGGAGCCCAGGCTGCTCGCTGAGCCGTGGAGTAGTCCGCGGCCGCGCTGACGTGCACGAGGTTGTCCAGCGACTTGCAGCCTGGTCGGGTCGGCGGTGCGAGACCGATCGGGGCGACGTCCACCGCCGACGGCGTCGTGGGCTTGACGGGTCTTGGTGATCACCGTCCGCGAGCACGGTCGAGCGAGCACGCGCTCCTGTGGGCGCTCTGACGTCGCCTCGTGGTGACGACCCACCACTTCCTGAGCAACGTCGACGGCGACGTCCACGAGCGGCCGGGTCGGCAGTGGTGCTCCGGTGTCCGGCTCCCGGCGATCTCGAGAACCGGCATGCCGGGCCGGCCCAGCACGGGGTGGGCGGTGATCCTGCGGGTATCGACGCTGGTGCGCCAGCGGCCTGAAGCCCGGGCCACCGGGACCTCAGTGGGTGGCCGGCTGCTCGCGCCGGCTGGGCACTGCCGTGGTCGCAGCCCTCGCAGGCGGGCACGGAGGTGGAGCCGTCCAGGGCCGGGTTGGCGCCGTCCGGTGCCCGGGCGACGTGCTCCCGCGCGCGGTCGCGCTCGCTCCACGCGGGCGCGCAGAGCTGCGGCTGCACCCGGTGCGGGTGGCGACGCCGGCACCTCGCTCGCCTGGTGGACCGGTTCCGCCCGACGGCACCACGGTGGAGGAGAGCCTCCCGCAGCGTTGCCCTACGCTGCTGGAGGCGCTTCACGCAGGTTGCCGGTCAGTTCAGGCAGGCGCACGTCCGCACCGTCGAGGGCAGGGAGAGGATCGCTGTGGTCCGCGCAGTCGCACCGAGCATCGAGTCCATCTACGGGGACGTCGTCCGCCGAAATCCAGGCGAGGAGGAGTTCCACCAGGCGGTGCGGGAGGTGCTGGACTCCCTGGCGCCGGTCCTGGCCCGCCACCCCGAGTACACCGAGATGAAGATGATCGAGCGGATCTGCGAGCCCGAGCGGCAGATCATCTTCCGCGTCCCGTGGACCGACGATCGCGGTGAGGTGCAGATCAACCGGGGTTTCCGGGTGGAGTTCAACTCCGCTCTGGGCCCGTACAAGGGTGGTCTGCGCTTCCACCCCTCGGTCTACCTGGGGATCGTGAAGTTCCTCGGCTTCGAGCAGGTGTTCAAGAACGCCTTGACGGGCATGCCGATCGGCGGCGGCAAGGGGGGCGCGGACTTCGATCCCAAGGGCCGCTCGGAGGGCGAGGTGATGCGCTTCTGCCAGTCCTTCATGACCGAGCTGTACCGGCACCTGGGCGAGCACACCGACGTGCCCGCCGGCGACATCGGCGTCGGGGGCCGCGAGATCGGCTACCTCTTCGGGCAGTACAAGCGCATCACCAACCGCTACGAGTCCGGCGTCCTCACCGGCAAGGGCCTGGCCTGGGGCGGGGCCAGGGTGCGCACCGAAGCCACCGGCTACGGCGCGACCTTCTTCGCCTCCGAGATGCTCGCCGCCCACGGCACGTCCCTGGAGGGACGCACCGTGGTCGTCTCCGGAGCGGGCAACGTCGCCTTGTACGCCGTGCAGAAGGCCACCCAGCTGGGGGCGCGGGTCATCGCCTGCTCCGACTCCGGCGGCTACGTCGTCGACGAGGGCGGTCTGGACCTGGAGGTCCTGCAGCACGTCAAGGAGGTGCAGCGGGGCCGGCTGAGCGAGTACGCCGACCGCGTGCCCTCGGCGCGTCACGTCGCCGGAGGTTCCGTGTGGGACGTGCCCTGCGCTGTCGCGATCCCCTCGGCGACCCAGAACGAGCTGGACGGTGACGCGGCGGCGCGGCTGGTGCGCAACGGCTGCATCGCCGTCTCCGAGGGAGCGAACATGCCCTCCACCCCCGAGGCGTTGGAAGTGTTCCGGGCGGCCGGCACGGCCTTCGGACCCGGCAAGGCCGCCAACGCCGGTGGAGTGGCCACCTCCGCGCTGGAGATGCAGCAGAACGCGTCCCGCGACAGCTGGACCTTCGAGCACACCGAGGCGCGGCTGCAGCAGATCATGCACGACGTCTACGCGCGCTGCTCCGAGGCCGCCGAGGAGTACGGCTCACCCGGCGACCTCGTGGTGGGGGCCAACGTGGCCGGCTTCCTCCGCGTCGCGGAGGCGATGCACGCGCACGGCCTGGTCTGATGCCCCCGGGCCGGCTCCTCCGGGTGCAGGGTGCGAGCAGCCTAGGCGCAGGGTGCGAGGAGCCCGGCGCGGCGAGCCGGTGATCACCGTCTGGTGGGGTGGAACGTCGATGTGGCCACCGGCTTGGTGCCGCGCAGCGGGTGCGCGCTCCGGAGGGGGCGTCGGGACACCGCAGCCCACTTGCCGTGCTGGGAAGCAGAGGTCGGCTTCCGCCATGGCACGCGGCGAGAAAGCCGCTTCCGACTCGACGCTGCTGATCGTCGTCGGGGCGGTCCTGGTGCCGATGGCTCTGCTGTGGGCGCTCGAGCGCTCCACGGGGGTCGATGGAGCGCTGCTCCGAGGGCCTGGGCACCTGGTACGCGCTCGTCTTCGCCCTGTTCGCCCCCGCGTTCGTGCTGCAGGCCTCCGCCGGGTGTCCTGGGCCCTGGCGGTCGCCGGGCTCGGCGCCGGCTGAGCATGATCGTGCTCGGAGGCCGCCACGACCGAGCATCGCCGGCACGCCGGTGAGCATGCCCAGGCGACGAGCTTGACCTCGAGTGCGCTGGAGCAGGTGGACTCAACGCATGCGCATCACCCACGTCCAGCTGCCCGTTCCCGACCCGGCGGCCAGCGCCGCCTTCTACGCCGACGTGCTCGGGGCGCCGGTGAGCGCGACCACGGGCTGCGGCACCGGCGGGCCGTGCGCGACGGCGGTGCGGCTGGGCTGGACCACGGTGGCGCTGGTGCGGGACCCGCGCGCCGATCCCTCGACGCAGCACCTGGCGATCACGGTGCCCGGCGACGGCGGTCGGCGGGCGCACGACTGGCTGCGCGAGCGGGTCCAGGTGCTGGCGCACGAGGGGAGCACCGTGCTGGAGGCCGCTGCTGGGTGGGATGCGCAGTCGGTGTACTTCCGCGCCCCGGACGGGACGGTGCTCGAGCTCATCGCCCGCCGGCGCCTGGCCGCTGACCTGGGGGAGGCGGCGTTCGGCCCGCAATCGCTGCTCGGGGTCGGCGAGGTGGGCTTGGCGGTGCCGGACGTGGCGGTGGCCGCGGCGCGGCTGGAGCGGGTCTTCGGCCTGCCGGTCTTCGGCGCCGCGCCGTCGGCCACCTTCGCTGCGGTGGGCGACGACGAGGGCCTGCTGGTGCTCGTGCGCCCTGGCCGGACGTGGTTCCCCACCCACGACGCCATCGCCCACCCGGTGCAGGTCCGCGTGCGCATCGAGGGCGTACCTGCAGGTTCGATCAGCGTCATCGGTGCGGGGACCGTGAGCGCGGGGACGCCGGCGGATCGCTCACGAGACACCAGCACCTTCACGAGCGTGGGCGCTGCACGGGCACGTGAGCGCGCATTCGACGCGGGATGACCGGACGGGGCTCTCATCAGGCCGCGGGTGGCCGCCACGGTTGCCGGAAGTGCGCGTCGCCGGGCGCCAGTCCGATCCGCACGCGGGTGCCGTCCTTGAGGACCACTGTCCACACCTGGGGCCACGGGTCGAGCCAGGCCAGTCCACGACCCCGCGGCTTGCGCGCGCCAGCGCAGGTCCCCGGTGTCGGTGATGACCGCCCCGGCGGAGGTGCCCCAGGCCCGGCTCGCGCCGTGCGGGGAGGAGCCCAGTGACCTGACGCTGGCCTCGAAGACGTTCTCGCCGTGGAGCCCGCGCTGGGCGCGACGGCGCAAGCGGGGGACGACGAGGCCGGTGACGGAGCCTCCTGCGATGGCGACGGTGATCCAGCTCCACTGCGACGTGCCGTTCCTGAGTGTGCTGACAGCGAATCGAGCACCTCAGGCTGCCAGGTCACCCGCCAGTGGCTGGCGCTGCGGCGCGAGATCGACCCACCTGGCTTCCTCGTCGGCGCGATCGCCGTCGCGCACCTCGCGGAGTGACCGCGCAGACGGCGGGATGACCGTGCATTCCCCTGCACGCGCCACGATGGTGGCCGGTCCGCGCAGGCGGGGTCGCCGGTCCCGGCTGCGAACACCGCTGGAACCGGGTGCGTGCAGGCGCGATCTCTTCGTGATGCGGCCGCCGCGGGTCCGGTCGCCAATCCCCGACGGTCGCAGCACCGCTGACGCGAGTCGGGGACAGCTCCTCCGCGTCGGGGTCCTGTTCGCTCAGGACGGCAGGGGTTCGCGGTGGCGGCTGCTGAGGCCGTCGAGGGAAATGGTCATCAACCGCCGCCACCGGTGCTGGCCGCCGGGGGTCTGCACCACCTGGCACAGCGAGGCGCTCAAGGAGAGCAGGTCCTCGGTGCTCACCCCGCGGCGCAGCAGACCGGCCCGCTCGCAGCGCTCACGCAGTGCGTCGATGAACGCCCGGCACTTCTGCACGCACGCCTCCGTCGGGCCGCCGGTCTGGACGTAGCTGTCCATCAGTGCGCGGTTGTGCGCCTGGGTGGTCAGCACCTGTTCGAAGAAGCCCGACAGCGCCTGCCAGGGGTCCTGCGTCGCCGCGGCACGTTCGTGGGCCTCGGTGAGCCAGGCGGTGAACTCCTGCTCCAGGCTCAGGCGGAGCAGGTCCTCCTTGGAGGGGAAGTGCCGGTAGAGGGTGCCCATGCCGACTCCACTGCGCCGGGCGATCTCGCGCACGTCCACCTCCGCGCCGTGTTCGGCGAAGACGGCCGTGGCGGCCGTGATGATCGCCGCCCGGTTGCGCTCGGCGTCGGCGCGTCGCCCACGGGTGGCGGTCGGTGCGCCGGCGGTCGGTGCGGCGGCGCGGGGTTCCCTCACTCCTTCAGGGTACGCCCGGCCCGACGAAGCGGAGCACCTGCTCCGGTCATGCTACGTTCAAGCGGAGCAGTTGCTCCGCTTGTCCTCCCTCCAGGACGGCGTACCGAAGGAACGGACGGAGAGCACCATGGCGACCCTGGGCA
>NZ_JAAALL010000126.1 GCF_009906315.1 Kineococcus vitellinus
CCGGGGTCGGGCGCGTCCCGCCAGCGCGGCGGGGCGCGGTGTCGCAGGGGCGAACTACCCTTGCCGACGTGACAGCCCCCGCCGCGACGGCCGCGCAGCAGACCGCCCCGACCACCGCCGCGGGGAAGCCCGCCAAGGCGCCGGCGAAGAGGTCGGCGAAGACCCCGGCCAAGGGTGCCGCCCCGGCGCGGCCCCGGCTGCTGCTCGTGGACGGGCACTCGCTGGCCTACCGGGCGTTCTACGCGCTGCCGGTGGAGAACTTCGCCACGACGACGGGGCAGCCCACCAACGCCGTCTACGGCTTCACCTCCATGCTCATCAACGTCCTGCGCGACGAGGAGCCCACCCACCTGGCCGTCGCGTTCGACATCTCCCGCAGCACCTTCCGCACCGAGGCGTACTCCGACTACAAGGCCAACCGCCTCAAGAGCCCCGACGAGTTCCGCGGCCAGGTCGAGCTCGTCAAGGAGGTCCTGGCGGCGCTGCGCGTGCGGGTGGTGGAGAAGGAGGGCTACGAGGCCGACGACGTCATCGCCACCCTCACCGAGGAGGCCGTCGCGGCCGGCTACGACGTGCTCGTCTCCACCGGCGACCGCGACGCCCTGCAGCTGGTGCGCCCCGAGGTCACCGTCCTGTACCCGCGCAAGGGCGTCTCCGACCTGGTCCGCATGACCCCCGAGGTCGTCGAGGAGAAGTACGGCGTGCCCCCGGAGCGCTACCCCGACCTCGCCGCCCTCGTCGGCGAGACCTCCGACAACCTGCCCGGCGTGCCGGGCGTGGGCCCCAAGACCGCCGCGAAGTGGATCGGCACCTACGACGGCCTGGACGGCATCATCGCCAACGCCGACCTCATCAAGGGCAAGGCGGGCGAGAGCCTGCGCGCCCACCTCGACGGCGTCATCCGCAACCGCCGCCTCAACGCCCTCGTGCGCGACCTGTCGCTGGACGCCTCGGTGCCCGAGCTGGTGCGCCGCGCCTGGGACCGCGAGCAGGTCCACACGGTCTTCGACGGCCTGGAGTTCCGGGTCCTGCGCGACCGCCTGTTCGCCACGCTGGAGTCCGCCGAGCCGGAGGCCGAGGCGGGCTTCGGCGTCGACGGCGCCGTCCTGCTCGCCGGCGAGGTGGGCCCCTGGCTGGCCGAGCACGCCCGGGAGCGCACCGGCCTGCACGTCGCGGGGGAGTGGAGCCGCGGCACCGGCGACGTCACCGGCCTGGCCCTGGCCGGCGCCGACGGCGTCGCCGCGTGGATCGACCCCACGACGCTGGAGAGCGCCGACGAGCAGGCGCTGGCCGCCTGGCTGGCCGACCCGCAGCGGCCGAAGGTCGCCCACGACGTCAAGGGGCCCAGCCACGCGCTGCGCGCCCGCGGCTGGCAGCTGGCCGGCGTCGACTTCGACACCGCGCTGGCCGCGTACCTGTGCCGGCCCGACCAGCGCAGCTACGACCTG
This sequence comes from Kineococcus vitellinus, assembly GCF_009906315.1. Lineage (GTDB taxonomy): Bacteria > Actinomycetota > Actinomycetes > Actinomycetales > Kineococcaceae > Kineococcus > Kineococcus vitellinus. The sequence goes on from NZ_JAAALL010000126.1 coordinate 1,449, forward strand.
GCCGACCTCGCCGTGCGCCACCTCAAGCGGGAGCTGCGCGCCGAGGGCTCCGTGCCCGAGGCCGTGGACGCGGCCGGCGACGAGCAGCTCGTCCTCGACGGCGGCGACGGCCCGGTGGGCGGCAGCGACCAGGCCCGCGCGGAGGAGGGCATGGTCCGCGCGCTGGCGATCTCCGAGCTGGCCGGCGTGCTGGCGGGGGAGCTGGCCGAGCGCGGCGGCACCCGCCTGCTGGAGGAGGTGGAGCTGCCGCTGGTGGGGGTGCTGGCCCGCCAGGAGCAGGTCGGCATCGCCGTGGACACCGGGCTGCTCGACGAGCTCGAGCGCCACTTCGCCGAGCGCGTCGAGCAGGCCCAGCGGCTGGCCTACGAGGTCATCGGCACCGAGATCAACCTCGGCTCGCCCAAGCAGCTGCAGACCGTCCTCTTCGAGCAGCTGGGGATGCCCAAGACGAAGCGGACCAAGACCGGGTACACCACGGACGCCGACGCGCTCGCGGCGCTCTTCGTCAAGACCGAGCACCCGTTCCTGGCGCACCTGCTGGAGCACCGCGACGCCTCGCGGCTGCGCCAGACCGTCGAGGGGCTGCAGAAGTCCGTCGCCGACGACGGCCGGATCCACACCACCTTCCAGCAGATGATCGCCGCCACCGGCCGGCTGTCGTCCACCGACCCCAACCTGCAGAACATCCCGATCCGCACCGAGGAGGGCCGCCGCATCCGCGAGGCCTTCGTCGTCGGGACGCCCGCGGCCGGCTCCCAGGGCTTCGAGCGCCTGCTGACGGCCGACTACTCGCAGATCGAGATGCGGATCATGGCGCACCTGTCCGCCGACGAGGGCCTCATCAGCGCCTTCGCCTCCGGGGAGGACCTGCACCGCTTCGTGGGCAGCCGCGTCTTCGGCGTCCCGCCGGCGGAGGTGACCGGGGAGATGCGGGCCAAGATCAAGGCGATGTCCTACGGCCTGGCCTACGGGCTGTCGGCGTTCGGGCTCTCCAACCAGCTGAAGATCTCCACCGAGGAGGCCCGGGGCCTCATGGAGGACTACTTCGAGCGCTTCGGCGGCGTGCGCGACTACCTGCACGGCGTCGTCGAGGAGGCCCGCAAGGTCGGCTGGACGGAGACGATCATGGGCCGTCGCCGTTACCTGCCGGACCTGACCAGCGACAACCGGCAGCGGCGGGAGATGGCCGAGCGCATGGCGCTCAACGCGCCCATCCAGGGCTCGGCCGCCGACATCATCAAGGTCGCGATGCTCGACCTGGACGCGGGGCTGCGCGCGGCGGGGCTGCGCTCGCGGCTGCTGCTGCAGGTGCACGACGAGCTCGTGCTGGAGGTCGCCGACGGCGAGCGCGAGCAGCTGGAGGACCTCGTGCGCCGCACCATGGCGGGCGCGGCGGACCTGGCGGTGCCCCTGGAGGTCTCGGTCGGGGTGGGCCGCTCCTGGCACGAGGCCGGCCACTGACCGCGGCCCGGGCGGGCGGTGCTCAGGCGGGCAGGTCGGCCACGAGGACGAGCGTGCCGGGCAGCAGCTCCCCGCGCAGCCGGCTCCAGCCGCCCCAGACGGCGTCGCCGGCCAGCCACGGCGGCTCGACGAGGTCGGCGACGACGAGGCCCGCGGCGCGCAACAGCCGCACCCAGTCGCCGACGGTGCGGTGGTGCTCGGCGTAGGTGACGCGACCGTGCTCGTCGGCCTCCACGTAGGGGCGGCGGTCGAAGTAGGAGTGCGTCGCCGTCAGCCCCTGCGGTCCCGGCACGTCGGGCAGCGCCCAGCGCACCGGGTGCGGCACGCTCGCCGCGAAGCGCCCGCCGGGGCGCAGCACGCGGGCGGCCTCGGCCAGCACGGCGTCGGCGTCGGCGACGAACGGCAGCGCGCCGTAGGAGGTGAAGACGACGTCGAAGCTGTCCGCGGCGAAGGGCAGCACGCGCGCGTCGCACTGCAGCAGCGGCACCGCCGGCGCGGCCTCCTCGCCCTCGCCGCCCGCCCCGGCGCCGCGCTGCGCGGCGCGGCCCTCGCGCAGCATCCCCAGCGACAGGTCGGTGGCGACCACGCGCGCCCCGCGGCCCGCGACCCAGCGCGCGCACTGGGCGGCCCCGGCGCCGATCTCCAGCACCGTGCGCCCGCTCAGCTCGCCCAGCAGGCCGGCGTCGGCCTCGCGCAGGCCCTCCGGGCCCCAGACGAGGTCGGAGCCGGGCCGCCCGTCGCCGAGGAAGGCGCCGTGCTCGGCGCGGTAGGCGCTCGCCTCGGCGTCCCACCACGCGCGCTGGGCGGCGACCGTCTCGGCCGCCGACACCGGGCGGCGGCCGACGCTGGGCTGCTCGGGGAGGTCCACGCCCCGATCGTCCCCGATCCCCGCCCGGCGCGGTGGGCGGGGGGCTTTGCCCCCCGCTGCCCGCACGAGTAGGCTGGAGCGGCGCGCGCCCGCCGACCGTCCCTCCATCCGGAACGATCCCGGCGCCGTGACGGCCGGGAGCCCCCGGGCGTGACCCTACGAGTGTCCCTGACGGAGTCCCTACCTCCATGACGACCACGACGACCGCTCCGGCGGGCACCACCCCTCAGATCGCGATCAACGACATCGGGTCGGCTGAGGAGTTCCTGGCCGCGGTCGATGCGACCATCAAGTACTTCAACGACGGTGACATCGTCTCCGGCACCATCGTGAAGGTCGACCGTGACGAGGTCCTCCTCGACATCGGTTACAAGACCGAGGGCGTCATCCCCTCGCGAGAGCTCTCGATCAAGCACGACGTCGACCCCAGCGAGGTCGTGGGCGTCGGCGACGAGGTCGAGGCCCTGGTCCTCCAGAAGGAGGACAAGGAAGGCCGCCTGATCCTGTCCAAGAAGCGCGCGCAGTACGAGCGCGCCTGGGGCACGATCGAGGCGAAGAAGGAGGCCGACGAGGTCGTCGAGGGCACCGTCATCGAGGTCGTCAAGGGTGGTCTCATCCTGGACATCGGCCTCCGCGGCTTCCTCCCCGCCTCGCTGGTCGAGATGCGCCGCGTGCGCGACCTGCAGCCCTACGTGGGCCAGACGATCGAAGCCAAGATCATCGAGCTGGACAAGAACCGCAACAACGTGGTCCTGTCCCGCCGCGCCTGGCTCGAGCAGACCCAGTCCGCGGTGCGCCAGAACTTCCTCACGACCCTGCAGAAGGGTCAGGTCCGCTCCGGCGTCGTCTCCTCGATCGTCAACTTCGGCGCGTTCGTGGACCTGGGCGGCGTCGACGGCCTCGTCCACGTCTCCGAGCTGTCCTGGAAGCACATCGACCACCCCTCCGAGGTCGTCGAGGTCGGCCAGGAGGTCACGGTCGAGGTCCTCGACGTCGACATGGACCGCGAGCGCGTCTCGCTGTCGCTGAAGGCGACGCAGGAAGACCCGTGGCAGCAGTTCGCCCGCACCCACGCCATCGGGCAGGTCGTGCCGGGCAAGGTCACCAAGCTCGTCCCGTTCGGCGCGTTCGTGCGCGTCGACGACGGCATCGAGGGCCTGGTCCACATCTCCGAGCTGGCCGAGCGCCACGTCGAGGTGCCGGAGCAGGTCGTCCAGGTCAACAGCGACATCTTCGTCAAGGTCATCGACATCGACCTCGAGCGTCGCCGGATCTCGCTGTCGCTCAAGCAGGCCACCGAGTCCCTCGCCGCCGCCGGCGAGGAGTTCGACCCGTCGCTGTACGGCATGGCCGCGGACTACGACGAGCAGGGCAACTACAAGTACCCCGAGGGCTTCGACCCCGAGACCAACGACTGGCTCGAGGGCTACGAGACCCAGCGCGAGGAGTGGGAGACGCAGTACGCGCTCGCCCACGAGCGCTGGGAGGCCCACAAGCGCCAGGTCGCCGAGGCCGCCGAGGCCGAGGCGCGCGCCGAGGCCGAGGGCGTCACCGCTCCGGCGACCTCCAGCAGCAGCTCGAGCAGCAGCTCCAGCAGCAGCTCGGCGCCGTCCTCCTACACCTCGGAGGCCCCGGAGGCCGCGGGCACGCTCGCGTCCGACGAGGCCCTGGCCGCCCTGCGCGAGAAGCTCACCGGCGGTCAGTGAGCTGAACGGCTGACGTCGCAGCACTGACGTCGCGGCGACTGCGCGAAGGCCCCGACCGGGTTCCGGTCGGGGCCTTCGTGCGTTCGCGGAGCGGTGGGTGCGGCGGTGCGTCAGCCGGCCGTGGCGTCGGCGGTGCCCGGCGCGCCGCTGTCCGCCGCGAGGGCGGGGGGCGGCGCCGTGCTCGAGCGCACCACCAGCGACGGCGTGACCTCGCCCGGCTCGACGACGTGGTCGTGCAGGCGGCCGAGCAGGACCCGCACGCAGCGGCGGCCGATCTCGGTGAAGTCCTGGCGGACCGTGGTCAGCGGCGGCGACAGGTACGCCGCCTCCGGCACGTCGTCGAAGCCGACGACGCTGACGTCGCCCGGCACCGACAGGCCGGCCTCGGCCAGCGCCCGCAGCACCCCGATGGCCATGTGGTCGTTGCCGACGAAGACGGCGCTGGCCCCCAGGTCCACCAGCCGGCGGCCGGCGGCGTAGCCGGAGGCCGCCGACCAGTCCCCGCGCAGCGGGGGAGGCACGGTGCGCAGCCGCTCGACGAGCGCGGTCCGCCACCCCGTGGAGCGGGCGCGGGACTCCGCCCAGTCGGAGGGGCCGGCGACGTGGTGCACGGTGCGGTGGCCCAGGTCCAGCAGGTGGTGGGTGGCCTCGCGGGCGGCGGCGACCTCGGCCCAGTACGCGTCGGGCACCCCCGCCCCGTCCAGGCCGGGTGCGAGCACGCAGGGGAAGGCGGCCTCGGCCGCGCGCACGGCCTCCTGCGAGGCGTCCTCGGGGACGACGGCGATGGCGCCGTCGACGTACTGCGCGCGCAGCTCCTCCAGCGCGCCCTGGACGCTGGCGGGGGACAGGTCCGGCAGCATCACCAGGGAGACGGAGTAGCCCTCGGCGCGCGCCGCCTCCTGCACGCCGGCGAGCGTGGTGGCGGCGCCGTACAGCGAGCTGTTGGCGGCGACGACGCCGATGCGGTGCGAGCGGCGCGTCACCAGGGTGCGGGCGGCCACGTTGGGGCGGTAGCCCAGCTCGGCGATGGCCTGCTCGACCCGCTCGCGGGTGCGGCGGGCCACCGAGCCGCTGCCGCGCACGACCCGGGAGACCGTCTGCTGCGAGACGCCGGCCAGCTGGGCCACGTCGGCGAGCACGGGCATCCGCGCCTCGGGGACCTCGGAGGCGCCCCCGGACCCGCGCGGGTGCACCACCCGGGGTTCCTCGGAGGAGGACATGCCACTTCCTGCCTGTCAGGGGTGCCCGGCAGTTCGTCGGTGAGACGCCGGGCTGGGTGGGGCGAGGGAGGGTCGGTCTGCGTCGACCTCGCGGGGTCAGGGTAACCCAGCGCGACACGTGCCGGGACGGAGTGCGCCCGACCGGACCCGCACCGGCGCCGTCCGGGTGAACAGCTTGACGACGACGTTTGGCAACGTTAACAATGGCGGCACCAGATCACCCGCTGCCGGGCGCTGGGACGAGGAAGCTCGTGCCCCGCAGTACATCCCCCTTCGCGCCACCACGGCGCACGTCTACCTGCCGCGCGCTGACGCGCACGGCTTCACGAGGTACAGAGGAGTTCCGCCGTGATGAATCGCCGCAGTGCCCTGGCCGCCTTCGGTGCCGGCCTCGCCCTGACCCTCGCCGCCTGCGGCGGTGGCGGTGCGGGTTCCAGCAGTGGCGACAGCACCGGGTCGTCGGGCGACACGTCCGACATCACCGTCGGCGTCGCCATGCCCACGCAGACCTCCGAGCGCTGGATCGCGGACGGCAACAACGTCAAGGCGGGTCTGGAGAAGGCCGGCTACAAGGTCGACCTCCAGTACGCCAACGACGACATCCCGACGCAGTCGCAGCAGATCGACCAGATGATCACCAAGGGCGACAAGCTGCTCATCGTCGCCGCCATCGACGGCACCGCGCTGAGCAGCCAGCTGTCCTCGGCCGCGGCCGCGGGCATCAAGGTCATCTCCTACGACCGCCTCATCCGCGGCAGCGCCGACGTGGACTTCTACGTCTCCTTCGACAACTACAAGGTCGGCCAGCAGCAGGGCACCTCGCTGCTCACCGGTCTGGGCCTGCTCAACCCCGACGGCTCCAAGGGCACCGCCACCGGGCCCTTCAACGTCGAGCTCTTCGCCGGCTCGCTGGACGACAACAACGCCCAGTTCTTCTGGGACGGTGCGATCGACGCCATCCAGCCGTTCATCGACTCCGGCCAGGTCGTCGTGAAGTCGGGCCAGACGAAGATCGACCAGGCCGCGACGCTGCGCTGGCAGCAGGAGGTCGCGCAGAAGCGCATGGAGGACCTGCTGACCTCCGCCTACAACGACGGCAGCAAGGTCGACGGCGTGCTCTCGCCCTACGACGGCATCTCCCGCGGCATCATCACCGCCCTGCAGAACGCCGGCTACGGCACGGGCGCCCAGAAGATCCCGGTCATCACCGGCCAGGACGCCGAGATCGCCTCCGTCAAGCTCATCAACGACGGCGTGCAGTACTCGACGATCTTCAAGGACACCCGCAAGCTCGCCGAGCAGGTCGTCACCGCCTCGACCGCGATCCTGGAGGGCCAGGAGCCCGAGGCGAACGACACCGAGACGTACGACAACGGCGTCAAGGTCGTCCCCTCGTACCTGCTCGAGTCCGAGCCGGTCACCAAGGAGAACGTCACCTCCGCGCTGGTCGACACCGGCTACTACACCCAGGCCGAGGTCGACGCCGGCAAGGCCGGCAGCTGATCCCCCGCAGCGTCCCCGCCCCCTCCGGGGGGCGGGGACGCTGCACTGTTCCCACCATCCAGAGGCCGGCCAGGACGGCCGCACAGCCATGAGGGACGACGGTTCACCGATGACCGACAACACCCAAGCCAGCACGCACCCCAACATCCTGGAGATGCGTTCCATCACCAAGACCTTCCCCGGGGTCAAGGCGCTCTCCGACGTGTCGTTGTCGGTCAAGCGCGGTGAGGTGCACGCGATCTGCGGCGAGAACGGTGCCGGGAAGTCGACCCTCATGAAGGTCCTCTCGGGCGTGTACCCGCACGGCACCTACGAGGGCGAGATCTGGTTCGACGGTCAGCTCTCGACGTTCAGCGGCATCACCGACAGCGAGAAGGCGGGCATCGCCATCATCCACCAGGAGCTCGCCCTGGTGCCGTTCCTGTCGATCGCGGAGAACCTCTTCCTCGGCAACGAGGTCAAGGGCCGCGGCGGCCTCATCGACTGGAACAAGACGAACGGCGAGGCCTCCAAGCTGCTCGCCCGCGTCGGTCTCGACGAGAACCCGACCACCCCGATCGGCCAGCTGGGCGTCGGCAAGCAGCAGCTCGTCGAGATCGCCAAGGCGCTGAGCAAGGACGTCAAGCTGCTCATCCTCGACGAGCCGACGGCCGCGCTCAACGACAACGACTCCGAGCACCTGCTGGGGCTGCTGCGCATCCTGCAGTCCGAGGGCATGACCAGCATCATGATCTCGCACAAGCTCAACGAGATCGAGGCCATCTCCGACTCCGTCACGATCATCCGCGACGGCCGGACGATCGAGACCCTCGACATGCGCGCCGACGCCGTCACCGAGGACCGCATCATCCGCGGGATGGTCGGCCGCGACCTCGACAGCCGCTACCCCGAGCGCGAGTCGCACCCCGGCGAGGAGGTGCTGCGCATCGAGGACTGGACCGTGGGCCACCCGGTCCAGGACCGCCGCGTCGTCGACGGCGCCACGCTGAGCGTCCGCGCCGGCGAGGTCGTCGGCATCGCGGGCCTCATGGGTGCGGGGCGCACCGAGCTGGCGATGAGCGTCTTCGGCCGCTCCTACGGCCGCTACCTGGGCGGTCAGCTCTACAAGCGCGGCGTGCCGATCCAGACCCGCAGCGTCCGCGAGGCCATCAAGCACGGCCTGGCGTACGCGACGGAGGACCGCAAGAAGTTCGGCCTCAACCTCATCGACGACATCAAGCGCAACGTCTCCGCCGCCGCGCTGGACAAGCTGTCGACCGCCGGCTTCGTGAACTCCAACGAGGAGATCAAGGTCGCCGAGGACAGCAAGCGCAGCATGAACATCAAGGCACCGACCGTCGCGGCGCTCACCGGGAAGCTCTCCGGCGGGAACCAGCAGAAGGTCGTGCTGAGCAAGTGGATCTACTCCGACCCCGACGTCCTCATCCTGGACGAGCCCACCCGGGGCATCGACGTCGGCGCGAAGTACGAGATCTACACCATCATCAACCGCCTGGTGGCGGCCGGGAAGGCCGTCATCGTGATCTCCTCCGAACTGCCCGAGCTGCTCGGCATCTCGGACCGGATCTACACCCTGTCGGCCGGCCGGATCACCGGTGAGGTCGCGGCGGCGGGCGCCAGCCAGGAGAGCCTGATGAGCCTCATGACGAAGGACAAGAAGCTCGCCGCGGCGGGCGCCCAGGCCGGCGCAGGGACCCCTCCCGTCAACAGCACCATCGACCAGACCCAGGAGCACACCGCATGAGCGGCAGCACCGCCACCGCGCCGAAGCAGGCGCCGGCTGCCCGGACCGGCAGCGCAAACCCCCTCAAGGCGATGTCGCAGAACCTGCGCGAGAGCGGCATCTACGTCGCCTTCGTCGTCGTGGTGCTGCTGTTCGCGGTGCTCACCGACGGGCTCTCGCTGAGCCCGGGCAACATCACGAACATCGTCCTGCAGTACTCCTACGTGCTGGTGCTGGCCATCGGCATGCTCATCGTCATCGTCGCCGGCCACATCGACCTGTCGGTCGGCTCGGTCGTCGCGCTGACGGGGGCGATCTCGGCCCAGCTGGTCATCGGCAACGGCCAGGCATGGTACGTGGGTGTGCTCGCGGCCCTCGCCGTCGGTCTCGTCATCGGCGCCTGGCAGGGCTTCTGGGTCGCCTTCGTGGGCATCCCGGCGTTCATCGTCACCCTCGCGGGCATGCTGCTGTTCCGCGGCCTGACCTTCTACGTCCTCGACAACGTCTCGCTGTCGCCGTTCCCGGCGCAGTACACCAAGGTCGCCACCGGCTTCGTGCCGCCGATCTTCGGCGGCTACGGCTACGACGCCTTCACCCTGTTCATCGCGGCCTTCGCGGTGCTGGCGTTCGCCGCCAGCCAGGTGCGCACCCGCGTCGCCAAGGTCCGCTACCAGCAGGTCGTCGAGGCGCTGCCGCTGTTCATCCTCAAGCTGGTGCTGGTGGCGGCGGTCGTCATGGCCTTCGCCTGGCAGCTGGCCAACAGCCGCGGCCTGCCGATCGTCCTGATCATCCTGGCCGTGCTCATCCTCACCTACTCGGTGGTCATGCGGTCCTCGGTGTTCGGCCGCCAGGTCTACGCCATCGGCGGCAACCTCTCCGCGGCGATGCTCTCCGGCGTCAACGTCCGCTGGGTGAACTTCTGGATCTTCGTCAACATGGGCTTCCTGGCAGCCGTCGCGGGTGTCATCTTCTCCTCGCGCTCCAACGGCGCCCAGCCCAGCGCGGGCAACAGCTTCGAGCTCGACGCCATCGCCGCCGCCTTCATCGGCGGCGCGGCCGTCACCGGCGGCGTCGGCAAGGTCCAGGGCGCCATGATCGGCGGCCTCCTCGTCGGCGTCATCTCCAACGGCATGCAGCTGCTGGGTGTCGACCAGTCCCTGCAGCAGGTCATCAAGGGCCTCGTGCTGCTGCTGGCCGTCGCCTTCGACGTCTTCAACAAGCGCCGCGGCGGGGTGCGCTGACCCTCCCGCACCCGAGCACCAGGGGGCCCGTCCGGACGTCGTCCGGGCGGGCCCCCTAGCGTGTCGGGGGTGCTGCGCGTGGGACTGACCGGAGGCATCGGGGCGGGCAAGTCGACGGTGGCGCGCCAGCTCCTCGAGCTGGGCGCCGTGCTGGTGGACGCCGACGTGCTGGCCCGCGAGGTCGTGGCCCGCGGCACCCCGGGGCTGGCGGCGGTGCTGGAGCGCTTCGGCCCCGGCGTCCTGACCGCGGACGGGGAGCTGGACCGGCCCGCGCTGGGCCGGCTGGTCTTCGGCGACGACGGGGCCCGCGCCGCCCTCAACGCGATCGTGCACCCGCTCGTCGCCGCCCGCCGCGCCGAGCTGGCCGCCGCCGCCCCCGCCGACGCCGTCGTCGTCGAGGACGTCCCGCTCCTGGTGGAGACCGGAGCGGCACCGGGCTACCCGCTCGTCGTGGTCGTCGAGGCCCCCGAGGAGGAGCGGGTGCGCCGGCTGGTGCAGGAGCGGGGCATGCGCGCGCAGGACGCCCGCGCCCGGCTGGCCGCCCAGGCCGGCGACGAGCAGCGCCGCGCCGCCGCCGACGTCCTGCTGCCCAACCCCCGCCGCCCGCGGGGCGCTCCCGACCCGCTGCCCGCGCTCGTGGCCCGGCTCTGGCACGAGCGCCTGCTGCCCTTCGAGGCCAACCTGCGCGCCCGTCGCCCCGCGCCCCGCCCGGCCGGTGCTCCCGCGGGGTCCACGGGGCAGCGCGGCGCGGCCGCGGACCGGTTGCGCGCCCGGGTGGCCCGGGCCGCGGGGGAGCGGGCGCTGTCGGTGGAG
>NZ_JAAALL010000127.1 GCF_009906315.1 Kineococcus vitellinus
GCCGTGAGGCAACCGCTGGCCGTCCCCGCCCGGGCGGTGCGCACGCAGACGCTCGTGGAGGTGCGCTGGAGCGCGTCGTGCACCGGGGTCAGGGGCGGCGGACCACGGTGAGGCGCACGGCGACGGTGACCTCGGCCGGCTCGGCGACGGCGGCCAGGCGCGCGTCGAGGTCGGCGGCGCCGACGTGGTGAGCGCTGGGCCCCATGAGCACGAGCGCGCGCAGGTCCTCGCGCCCGAAGGAGCGCTGCACCCGCAGCTCGCGCTCGGTGACGGCCTCGAAGGCGGCGAGGTCGGCGTGCAGCCGGTCCGCCTTGCGCTCCTCGACTCCGACCATGCCCAGCGGCCCGCGGACCTGCTCCAGGTGCTCGGGCAGCGGGGTGACCACGATCCAGCGCCCGCCCGGGCGCAGCACCCGGGCGATCTCGGCGACCCCGCGCGGGGCGAAGAGCGTCGTCACCAGGTCGGCGCAGCCGTCCGCCAGGGGCAGGCCGCGCCAGACGTCCGCCCCGACCGCGGCGGCCCGCGGGTGCGCGCGGGCGGCGCGCTTGAGGGCGGCGGTGGAGGCGTCGACGACGACGCCGTGCGCGCCCGTGGCCTCCAGCACGGCCGCGAGGTGGTGCCCGGTGCCGCCGCCCACGTCGACGACGAAGCGGGCGGGGGCGGCGAGCTCGGCCACCGCGGCGGCGACGGCGTCGTAGTGCCCGGCGCCGAGGAAGCGCTCGCGGGCGGCGACCATCGCCGGGGTGTCACCGGGCGCCTTGGCGCCCGCGGCGAGGGTCAGGTGGCCCTGGCGCGCCAGGTCGAAGCGGTGCCCGGCCGCGCAGCCGACCCCCGCGCCGAGCGCTCGCAGGGCCTGCGCGCACACGGGGCAGCGCAGCGCGGGCAGGGCGGCCCGCAGCGCCGGCGGCAGCGCGTTCAGCGCTCGTGGTCCGCGGCCGCGCCCAGCGGGTGCAGACCGGTCAGCGCCCCCACCCAGGAGGCGGGCACGCCGGCCAGCCGGCCGTCGTAGGCGCGCACGGCCGCCGCGTGGAAGGCGAGGTCGCCGGCGAGGCGGTGCTCGGCGTCGGCCACCGCCCGGTGCAGCTGCGGGTCCGGCTCCTGCTCGCCGCCGGCGTGCAGGGTGAGGTCGGCCAGCCGGCTGCGGCGCTGCTCGGCCAGCGCCCCCGCCTCCACGGCCAGGTCGCGCATGCGCACCAGCGCGGCCCGGGTGCTCACCGCCCACAGCAGGGCGAGCAGGACCAGCAGCAGCACGACGACGAGGACGGCGGTGCCCGCGCCGCCCATCAGGAGCCCTCGCCCGCGAGGCCGATGTCGGCCAGCCCGAAGGCGGCGCGGTACTCCAGCCCGGCGGCCTCGACGCGCTCCTTGGCGCCGGTGTCGCGGTCGACGATCACGGCGACCCCGACGACCTGCGCACCGGCCTCGCGCAGCGCCTCGACGGCCGTGAGCACGGAGCCGCCGGTGGTGGAGGTGTCCTCCACGGCCAGCACCCGGCGGCCCGCGACCTCGGGGCCCTCGATGCGCCGCTGCAGGCCGTGGGCCTTCTCCGCCTTGCGCACCACGAAGGCGTCCAGGGCCCGGCCGCCGTGGGCGGCCGCCCAGCCGCGGGCGTTGGCGGCGTGGACCATCGCCAGCGCGACCGGGTCGGCGCCCATGGTGAGCCCGCCGACGGCCTCGAAGTCCCAGTCGGCGACGAGGTCGAGCAGCACCGGGCCGATGAGCGCCGAGGCCTCGCCGTCCAGGCTGGTGCGGCGAAGGTCGACGTAGTAGTCGGCCTGCTCGCCGCTGGACAGCGTCACCCGCCGGCGCACGACGGCCTTGTCCGCGACGAGCGCGGCGAGGCGGGTGCGGGCGGTGCTGGCGGCCGGCTCGGGGGCTGGGGTGCTCACGGCACGGCAGCTTAGGCGAGCTGACCCGCCAGCCACTCCAGCTGGCGGCGCCAGTGGTGCACCTGGCCGCCCTCGTGGCCGTTGAAGGGGTAGACCGCCAGCTCGCAGCGGCCGCCGCCGCGCAGCCCGTAGCGGCGGTGGGCCGCCCACACCGTCGACGGCGGGCAGGTGCGGTCCATGAGCGCCACCGAGACGAGCGCGGGCGCGCTCGCGCGGGCGACCAGGTGGGCGACGTCGAAGTGGTCGAGGGTGGCGAGCACCTGCTCGACGCGGTCGCGGTGGACGGCCAGGTAGCGGGTGATCTCGGCGTAGGGGTCGGTGTCGGCGACGAGCACGGCGCGGCGGAACCAGGACAGGAACGGCACGTCGGCCATGACGGCGCGCACCCCGGGCGCCAGCGAGCCCGCGGCGAGCGCGATCCCGCCGCCCTGGCTGGTCCCGGTGACGCTGACGGCGTCCGCGAGCACGTCCGGCTGGCTGCGCGCGGCCTCCACGGCGCGGACCGCGTCGGTGTAGACGCGCCGGTAGTAGTAGGTGTCGCGGTCGAGGATGCCGCGCGTGGTGAAGCCCGGCGCGGACACCTCGGAGCCGGCCGGGTCGCCGGTCGCGCCGCCGCCGCCCCACACCGCCCCCTGCCCGCGGGTGTCGACGACGAGGTGGGCGTAGCCCGCGCTCGCCCAGGTGAGCCGGTCCTCGGCCAGCCCCCGCCCGCCGCCGTAGCCGATGAACTCGACGACGGCCGGCAGCGGCCCCTGCGCGCCCGCGGGGCGCACGAGCCAGCCGTTGACGCGGTGACCGCCCCAGCCGGCGAAGGAGAACTCCTCGTGCGTCAGGGTCGTCAGACGAGTGGGGACCGGGGTGCGGCGCACGTCGAGGGGGTGGGCGGCGGCCTCCGTCAGCGTGCTCCGCCAGAAGTCGTCGAGGTCGGCGGGTTCGTCGAGGACGACCTCCAGCCGCTCCAGCTCTTCCAGGGACATGTCCGACAGCGCCACACCGACTCCTCGTCGACCGGAACGGTTCCTCCGCACCGGGCGGCGGAGATTCATCAGACGACATCTTGACACTGCGCGCGAGGCGGCGTCAGGGTCTCATCGAGGCGATCGGGCCGAGGGCGGCCCGACGCGATCCAGGGAGGACCTCCGTGAAGCTCCTGCGCACCGGCCCGCTGGGCCGGGAGACCCCCGCGGCCCTGCTCCCCGACGGGCGCACGCTCGACCTCACGGGGGTGCTGGACGCGCAACGGCCCTGGAGCGCCGAGGACCTCGCGGCCGCGGACGCCGCCGTGCGGGCGGGCACTGCGCCGGAGGTGGACCTGAGCGGGCGCCGCGTCGGCGCGCCCGTGCCGCGCCCGGGCGCCGTGGTCTGCATCGGGCTGAACTACCGCGACCACGCCGCGGAGACCGGGGCCGCGATCCCCGCCGAGCCGATCCTGTTCCTCAAGCTGCCCTCCACCGTCGTCGGCCCGCACGACACCGTCCTGGTCCCGCGCGGCAGCACGAAGACCGACTACGAGGTGGAGCTCGGCGTCGTCATCGGCGCGACGGCGCGCTACCTGGACAGCGCGGAGGAGGGGCTCGCCGCGGTCGCCGGCTACGTCGTCTCCCACGACGTGTCCGAGCGGGAGTTCCAGCTCGAGCGCGGCGGGCAGTGGGACAAGGGCAAGAACTGCGAGACGTTCAACCCGCTGGGGCCGTGGTTCGTCACCGCCGACGAGGTCCCCGACCCGGGCGACCTCGGGCTGCGCCTGTGGGTGAACGGCGAGCTGCGCCAGGAGGGGACGACGCGGGACATGGTCTTCGGCGTCGGCGAGCTCGTGCGCTACCTCAGCCGGTTCATGGTCCTGCAGCCCGGGGACGTCATCAACACCGGCACCCCCGCCGGGGTGGCGCTGGGCCGCCCGGACCCCAAGCCGTACCTGCGCGCCGGCGACGTCGTCGAGTGCGAGGTGGACGGCCTGGGGCGCACCCGCAACGAGCTGGCGCCGGCGTGAGCCTGCGCGAGAGCACGGGCCTGCGCGGCGGCACGCGCCGGCTGGGGCGCTCGGACGTGGAGGTCCCCCGCGTGGGGTTCGGCGGGGCGCCCGTGGGCAACCTGTACGCGGCCGTCGAGGAGGACGTCGCGCTGGAGGCGGTGCGCACCGCCCTGGCCGCGGGGATCACCTACGTCGACACCGCCCCGCACTACGGGACCGGGTTGTCCGAGGAGCGCGTCGGCCGCGCGCTGCGCGGCGTGCCGCGCGGGGGGTTCGTGCTGGGGACCAAGGTGGGCCGGCTGGTCGAACCCGTCGAGGAGGGCGCGCCGGCCGTCCGCGACGGCGCCTTCGACGTGCCGCCCACCCGCCGGTGGGTGTGGGACTTCTCCGCCGCGGGCGTGCGCCGCAGCCTGGAGGAGAGCCTGGAGCGCCTGGGGCTGGACCGCGTCGACGTGCTGCTGGTCCACGACCCCGACGAGCACCTGGACGCGGCGCGGGCCGGCGCCCTGCCGGAACTGCTGCGCCTGCGCGAGGAGGGCCTGGTGCGCGCGGTCGGCGCCGGGATGAACTCCTCGGCGCGCCTGACCGCGCTCGTGGAGGAGTTCGACCTCGACGTCGTCCTGTGCGCGGGGCAGTACGACCTGCTGGAGCAGCCGGCGCTCGACGACCTGCTGCCCGCGGCGCTGCGCCGCGGCACGTCCGTCGTGCTCGGCGGGGTCTTCGGCTCCGGGCTGCTGGCCGTCGACGAACCCCGCGAGGACGCCACGTACCGCTACGCGCCCGTGCCCGCCGACGTGCTCGCGCGGGCCCGCACCGCCGCCCGCACCGCCCGCGAGCACGGCGTCCCGCTGCCGGCGCTCGCGGTGCAGGCCGTGCTCGCCCACCCCGCCGTCGCCTCCGCCGTCCTGGGGGTGCGCAGCCCGCAGGAGGCGCGCGCGGCCGCCGCGCTGCTCGACGTCGAGGTCCCCGCCGCGGCGTGGCGGGCGCTGCGCGAGGCCGGGACCGTGCGCGAGGACGTCCCGCTGCCGGCGCCGGGCTGACCGCCCGCCCGGGCCGCGACAGCGCCGACGGCCGCTACCCCGCGTCGCGCTGTCCCGCGTCGCGCTGTCCCGCGTCCTGCTGCCCCGCGGACGGCGTCGCGGCGCGGCGGGCGCGACGGCCGCGGGCGACCTCGGTGGCCAGGGCGTCGAGCGGTCCGGCGAAGGCCTGCAGCGGGTCGCCGAGGTGGGCCAGCCACCGGCGGGCGGGTTCCAGACCGCGCGGCTCCAGGGCGTAGAACCGCCGGGTGCCCTCGGCGCGGACGCTGACCAGCCCCGCCGCCAGCAGCACCTTGAGGTGCTGCGAGACGGCGGGCTGGGAGATCGGGTGGTGCGCCTGCAGCGCCGCGGTGACGGCGCCCACCGGTTCCTCGCCGCCGGCCAGCAGTTCCAGCAGCCGCCGGCGGGTGGGGTCGGCGAGCGCCGCGAAGACGTCCTCGTTCACGTGCCGGCGGCGTCCTCGGGGACGACGGTGTAGAACTCCACCGTGCGCTCGGCGGCCGCGGCCGCGGCGGCGGGGTCGTCACCGTCGGCGGCGGCCGCGGCGGCCCAGCCGTCGGCGGCCCGGCGGACGAACTCCGTCCCCTCCGGGGTCGTCGGCCACGCGGCCCCCTCGGCCGGGTCGGCCGCCGCCCCGCTCTCCAGGTGCAGCCCGAGCCCGAGCAGCGCGAGGTCCCAGCCGACGCCCACGGCACCGGGGCCGAACTGCTCCCACATCCCCGGGTCGACGGGCGCCTCGTGCGCGAGTTCCAGCACGGTGCCCGCGGCGGCGGGGCGCAGGCGCACCTCCAGCCAGGAGACGAAGGGGCCCATCTCCCAGGTCAGGGCGAGCACGGCGGGCTGCTCGCAGCGCTCGACGGTGCCGCCGGCGTTGCCCTCGAGCTGGTAGCGGCCGCCGACGCGCAGGTCGCCGCTGACCGGCAGGAACCAGCGGGGGATCCGCTCGGCGCTGGTGAGGGCCTCCCACAGGTCGGCCCGGTCGGTGGGGTACGTCCGGCGGGCGGTGGCGATCTTCGTCGGCGCCCCGTCGCGGGAGCCGCTGCGCACCTCGCGGGCCACGGCGCCGGCGACGGTGAGGGGATCGGTCGTCATGTCGACTCCATCCATAAGTATCAACTTGTAGATTGAGGCTAGCCCTGCCCCACGGGTGCCGCAAGGCCCGGGCGGGCCTCAGGACGGAGCGGTGTCCGGGTCCTCCCCCGCGAGGAAGTCCTCCACCGCCAGCAGGTGCGCGCCCATCCGCAGCCGCGCCCGGTCGGGGTCGCGCGCGCGCAGCGCCTCCAGGACCGCGCGGTGCTCCTGGACCGTGCGCGCGAGGGCGCCCTCGTCGCCGACGGCCCGGCGCACCCGCGCCCGCACCGTCTGCCCCGCGAACGCCTGCACCAGCGCCGCCAGCACCGGGTTCCCGCTGGCCCGCGCGACCGCCCGGTGGAAGCGGACGTCGGCCTCGACGAACGCCTGCGGGTCCACCGCGCCCGGGCCGGACACCGCGTCCAGCGCCTCCTGCGCGGCCGCCAGCGCCTGCGGGCCGGCGTGCCGGGCGGCCAGGGCGGCCGCCTCGGTCTCCAGCAGCCGGCGCACCTCGTGCAGCGCGGGCGAGGCGCCGGGCCGCTGCAGGTCGGCGAGGAAGGACACCGGCGCCAGCAGCAGCGCGGGGTCGAGGGCGGTGACGTAGGTGCCCGCGCCCTGCCGCGTCTCCAGCACGCCCAGGTACGACAGCGCCCGCACGCCCTCGCGCAGCGGCCCGCGCGAGACGCCGAGCGCGCGCGCCAGGTCCGCCTCCACCGGCAGGCGCTGCCCGGGCCCCAGCGTCCCGTCCAGGAGCATCCGCTTGATGCCGCTGACGACCACGTCCGTCTGGGAGGGGGACGGCGCGGCACGGCCGTCGGGCTGCTCGCTCGGCACGTCGTCTCCAGTCCGGGTCCGGGTCCAGGTCCGGGCCCGCCAGCCTAGTCGTCTGACGACTCGGCGCGGGGCCACCAGGGGTAACGTCCCGCCCGTGCGACTCGCCACCTGGAACGTCAACTCGATCCGCGCCCGACTCGACCGCGTGCTGGCCTGGATCGACCGCAGCGACGTCGACGTCGTCGCCCTGCAGGAGACCAAGTGCAAGGACGAGCAGTTCCCCGAGCAGGCGTTCACCGACCTCGGCTACGAGGTCGCCCACCACGGGCTCTCGCAGTGGAACGGCGTCGCGCTGGTCTCCCGGGTGGGCCTGGAGGACGTCAGCACCTCCTTCTCCCCCGACGTCCCGCGCTTCGGCGACCCGGCGGTCGTGGAGGCCCGCGCGATCGGCGCCACGTGCGGCGGGGTGCGGGTGTGGAGCCTGTACGTGCCCAACGGCCGCGGCCTGGAGGACCCGCACTACGCCTACAAGCTGCTGTGGCTGGAGCAGCTGCGCGAGGCGGGGCGGCGCCGGCTGGCCGAGGACCCGGACACCCCCGTCGCCCTCGTCGGCGACTTCAACATCGCCCCCGAGGACGACGACGTGTGGGACGTGGACTTCTTCGCCGGCTCCACGCACGTCTCCGAGCCCGAGCGGGCGGCGTTCCGCTCCCTGGTGCAGGCCGGCTTCACCGACGTGGTGCGCCCCCACGCGCCGGGGCCGGGCACCTACACGTACTGGGACTACACCCAGCTGCGCTTCCCCAAGCGCCAGGGCATGCGCATCGACTTCGTGCTCGGCTCGCCGGCGTTCGCCGCCCGCGTCACGGGCGCGACCATCGACCGCCAGGAGCGCAAGGGCAAGGGCGCCTCCGACCACGCGCCGGTGCTCGTGGAGCTTGCGCCGAACGGCTGACAACGGGCCGGTGAGCGCTCGCGGGCGAGACTGCCGCAGCCGCCGTGGGTAGGTTCCGGAGGGTGAGATCACCCATCACCTGCGACGACCTCGAGACGGTCGAGCTGAACGCGGCCAACGACGCGCGGGGGCAGCGCGCCGTCGCCGACCTGCTGCAGTCGTGGGCCCTGGGCGCCGTCCCCGGCGACTCGGTCTCCCGCGGCCGCCTGCTCGTCGCGGCCAGCGAGCACGCCGCGTACGCCGGCGACGCCTCCCGGGCGCTGCGGCTGGCGCGGCAGGCGCTGGCCACCGGCGACCACGTCTCCCCCGACACCCGCTGCTACGTCGTCTCCGCGCTGCTGGTCTGCGGGCACCTGCGCGAGGCCGTGGCCCTGGCCGACGAGGTCCTCACCGACCGCCCCGCGGACGTGGAGGCCTACCTGCACCTGGGCGACGAGTTCGCCTGGCACCGGCAGGCGGAGGAGGCCTCGCGCATCTACACGCTGGGGCTGTTCCGCTGCGCCGGCGACGACGAGGCCACCGAGGCCCTGCTGGGCGCCTGGCGGCGCGGGCGCCCGCACCCCCGCTCCCTCGACCTGCGCGAGCGCGTCGCCGTCCCGGCCCAGGGGCCCGTGCCCTGACCCCCGGGGTCAGCCGGTGGCCAGCTCGCCGGCGTGCACGGGGACGTCGACGGCGTTGCCCGGCGGCGGCAGCGGGCACGCCCACGCCGGGTCGTGCGCGCAGCTGGGCGCGTAGGCGAAGTTGAGGTCGACGACCAGGGCCTCGCGCGGGTCCCGCGCGCCGCCGAGGTCGGCGCCCTTGACGGTGTCCAGCACGTAGCGCCCACCGCCGTAACCGGGGCCGGGGTCCTTCAGCGGCAGGAACAGCCCGCCGCCGTACTGGTCCAGCCACCACACGTCGAGGTCCCCGACCCCCGGCAGCGCCACGCGCCCGACGCGCTCGAAGCGGACGGTCCCGTCGGTGCCGGTGGCGGCCTCGCGCACCGCCGGCTCCGCCTCCAGCACGGGCACCTCGAAGCGCAGGGCCGGGTCGTACGGCGCGACCGGCAGGCCGCGGAAGCCCGCGCGCGCCGCGGGCGGCAGCGGGCTGGCCGGGTGGGTGGCGAACAGCTCGTCGCGCACCGCCGTCCACAGGGCGTGCCCGTCGGCCGGCGCGGCGCTGGCGCGCACGGCGGCGTAGAGGTCGCCGACGCGACGGCGCCAGTCGAGGACGTCGAGGCGGCTCACCGGGCGCCCCCCGCCTCGCCGGGGCCGTCCACGAGCTCGACCACGCCCTCCAGCCGGGCCCGGTGCACGAGGTGGCGCACGACGTCGGGCGCACCGGTGACGGTGATGCGCCGCTCGGCGCTGCGGGAGGCCAGCCGGGCCAGGAAGCCCAGGCCGGTGGAGTCCATGGAGGTCACCCCGTCCGCCCGCACCAGGACCGGCAGCCCGGTGGCGAGCGCCTCCTCGACACCGCGCCCCAGGACGGGGCCGAGGCAGGCGTCCACCTCACCGGCCAGGTGGACCACCACGCGCTCCCCGGCGCGGTCGACCCGCACCGTCCCCGCAGGCCCGGTGAACCCGGGGAACACCTCGCTCGACGTCACAGCGAGGACGGTACCTGCGCCTCAGGGGTGCGTGCGGGCGCCCTTGAGGGTCTTGTCCACCGCGTTCCTCGGCCCGTGCACGGCGAGGCCGACGAGGTCGAGGTCGGCGCCCGCGAGGGCCGCGACGACGGCCCGGTTCGCCGCGTCGTGGCCGGTGGCGAACATCCCGGCCGTGAACACCGCGGTCTGCACCCCGCGGCCGACCGCCCGCGCGTGCGCGGCGCGCAGCACGTCCGCGCCGGCCTCGAAGACGAGGACGGGCCGGCCCAGCAGCGGCAGGTAGCGCGTGCCGTCGGCGTCGGCGTAGGGCTCGCCGACCAGCTCCGGGTTGGCGGCGGTGATCCCGCTGGCCAGGAAGGCCGTGACGTTCAGCCGCTGCCAGGGCAGCAGGTCGTCGCGGACCACGACGGCGATCTTGGTCTCGAACCGGACGGGCGCGGCGGGCGGGGTCGCGGGGTGGTCGGTCTCGGTGCTCACCGGCTCAGCGTGCGCCCCCGCGCGGGCGGCGGTCTTGTACGTTCCTGACGTGGTCGCGCGTCCCGGCGAGCAGGTGCGCAGCTGGCGGCCCGGCCTGCCGGGCGTCGCCGAGGTCCTGCACGCCCGCTTCGTCGAGCACGCCTACCCGCTGCACGTGCACGACACCTGGACCGTGCTGCTCGTGGACAGCGGCGCGGTGCGCTACGACCTCGGCTCGCGCCCGCACGGCACGGGGTCGCTGGTGACGCTGCTGCCGCCGCACGTGCCGCACGACGGGCGCGCCGCGACCCGCGAGGGGTTCCGCAAGCGCGTGCTCTACCTCGAGCAGGACGCGCTGCCGGCCCGGTTCGCGGGCCGGGCCGCCGACGCCCCGGAACTGCCCGACCCCCGGCTGGCCCGCGCCGCGCGCGCCCTGCACGCCGCGCTCGCCGGCCCCGGCGCCGCGCACGAGGAGCTGCAGGCCTCCTCGCGCGCCGCGCTGCTGCTCGACGCGATCGACGCGCACCTGCGCCGGGTGCCGCCGGTGCAGGTGCGCGACGTCCCGCTGGCCCGGCAGCTGCGGCGGCTGCTCGACGAGCACGTCGTCGAGGGGGTCTCGCTGGCGCAGGCCGCTGCGGCGCTCGGCGCCTCCCCCGCCCACCTGGTGCGCACGTTCACCCGCGAGGTGGGGATGCCGCCGCACGCCTACCTGACCGCCCGCCGGGTGGACGGCGCGCGGCGGCTGCTGCTGCGCGGGCACCGCCCGGCCGAGGTGGCGGTGCTGGCGGGCTTCCACGACCAGCCCCACCTGACGCGGCACTTCCGCCGGGTGCTCGGCACGACCCCGGGGCGCTTCGCCGCCGGCCGCTGAGGCGGCGCGTCGTCGCGGGGACGCGTGCGGAGCGCGTGGCGTTCACGTCGACCGCGTGCCGTCCGGCGCCGCCTTCTTGCGCCGCGGTGCCGCCGAGCGCGGCGGAGCGGCGCGCATGTGGTCCCGGACGGGTCGCAGCAGAGCCGCCAGGGTGGTGACGTCCTGGCTCGACAGGGGCGCGAAGAGCAGGCCGGCGACGAGCTCGACGTGACCGGGGAACACCCGCCGCAGGCGCTCGCGGCCCGCCTGCGTGATCGTCACGGTGGTGCTGCGCTCGTCGTCGGGAGAGGGGGCGCGGGTCAGCAGGCCCGCCTTCTCCAGCAGGCCGGCCTGGTAGGTCAGACCGCTGCGGCTGTAGACGACCCCGTCGGCCAGGTCCGTCATGCGCTCGCTGCCGGTGGAGGAGTCGCCCAGGCGGGCCAGCAGCTGGAACTGCACGTAGCTGAGGTCGCCCGCTTCGCGCAGCTGCTGCTCGACGGCGTGACGCAGCAGGCTGGTGACCTCGATGAGGGAGAAGTAGGCCCCCAGCTGTGCCGGGTCCAGGGACGGCGTCGGGTCGGGCATGCGCGCACCCTACGTGCTGCGGATCCGGGACGACCCGGGCGCGGTGGCCCGGCTCGACCTCCCGGCAGACCCCTTGGGACCCACGGGGTTCGCCGGTCGTGCGAGGTTCACGCGGGCAGGACGACGACCTTGCCGGCGATGCGCCCGGCGGCGGCTTCGGCGTGCAGGGCGGGCAGCTCGGCCAGCGGGATGCGGCGGGTGACCTCCACGTGCAGCTGCCCGGCGTCCACCAGCGAGACCAGCTCGGCCAGGCGCTCGCGGTTCGGGCGCACGAAGACGGTGACCGCGCGCACCCCGCGGGTCTCGTCGCCGGGGGTGGTCATGAAGGCGGTGGTGCTGACGACCGTGCCGCCGTCGCGCACCAGCGCCACCAGCGCGCTGAAGCGCTCGGGGTCGATGGGCGCGAGGTTGAGCAGGACGTCCACCTGCCCGTCCACGGCGCTGAGCAGGTCGGTGGTGGTGTGGTCGACGACCTGCTCGGCGCCGGCGGCGCGCACGGCGTCGATGCTGCGGGGGCTGGCGGTGGCGATGACGTGCACGCCGGCGCGGCGGGCCAGGGCGGTGGCGTACTTGCCGACCACGCCGCCGGCGCCGTTGACGAGGATCCGCTGACCGGCCTGCAGCTCGCCGTCGTCGAAGAGGGCCTGCCAGGCGGTCAGGGCCACCGAGGGCAGGGCGGCGGCGGTGTGGTCGGCAAGTACGCCACCGCCCTGGCC
>NZ_JAAALL010000128.1 GCF_009906315.1 Kineococcus vitellinus
CCCCTGCCCTACGGTGACCGGGTGCCCGCCCCCGCGCCGACCCCCGAGGTCGTGACCGCCGCCGCCGACCACGCCGCCTCCTGGACCGCCTTCCGGCGCGAGCAGCTGCGGGTGCCCGGCGTCCAGCTCGCGGTGCGCCTGCAGGGGCGGCTGCTGCACTCCAGCGCGCACGGCAGCGCCGACGTGGAGCGGGGCACCGCCCTCACCCCGCAGCACGTCTTCCGGGTCGCCTCGCACTCGAAGACCTTCACCGCGACCGCGGTGCTGCGGCTGGCCGAGCAGGGGCGGCTGCGCCTGGACGACGCGCTGGCCGAGCACGTGCCGTGGGTCGGGGAGGAGGATCCCGAACTCGGCCGCGCCACGCTGCGCGAGCTGCTCGGGCACGCCGCCGGGGTGACCCGCGACGGGCCGGCGGGGGACTTCTGGCAGCTGCAGGAGGACTTCCTCGACGTGGACGGCCTGCGCACCGCCGTGCGCGCCGGCGGTTCGCTCATCGCCCGCTCCAGCCGCTTCAAGTACTCCAACGTCGGCTACTCGCTGCTCGGCCTCGTCCTCGAGGCGGTCGCGGGGACCTCCTACGCCGAGCACGTGCGCACCGAGCTGCTGGAGCGCCTGGAGCTGCCCCGCACCACGCCGGACCTGCCGGCCGCCGGGGACCTCGTCACCGGCTACTCGGGGCTGGCCACGGGGCCGCGCCGGCCGCTGACCTCTCCTCCGACGGCGGCGATGGCCGCGGCCACGGGCTTCTGCAGTACCGCCGAGGACCTCACCGCATGGTTCAGCGCCCACGTGCCGGGCCGCACCGAGGTGCTGGGCGAGCACGCCAAGCGGCTGGCGCAGCGCGCGGAGTGGAGCACCGGCGACAGCAGCGGGCGCACCTACGGCCTGGGGTTCATCGGCGAGCGCTGCGGGGAGCGCACGCTCACCGGGCACGTCGGGAGCTTCCCCGGCCACAGCACCCGCAGCGTGCTGGACGCCGAGGCGGCCCTGGCGGTCAGCGTCCTCACCAACTGCATCGACGGCCCCGCCTCGGAGCTGGCGCTGGGCACGGTCAAGCTCGTGGACCTCTTCGCGGCCGAGTGGTCGCACGCCGAACCGGCGGCCGACCTGGACGCGTTCTGCGGGCGGTGGGCGAACCTGTGGGGCGTCGTGGACGTCGTGCGCGCGGGGTCCGCGCTGCTCGCGCTGGACCCGGCCGCCGCCGACCCCACCGCCGACCCCGTGGTGCTGGAGGCCGTCGACGCCGAGCACCTGCGGGTGAGCCGCGACGGGGGCTTCGGCTCCTGCGCGGAGACGTGGCGGCTGCACCGGCTGCCCGACGGGACGCCCGCGCTGAGCGGTTGGACCGGCAGCACGATGGTGCCGCTGGACCGCTCCGCGCAGGGCTGACCGTCCCGCCGGGACCGGTCGGGCGGGACCGGTCGAGGGTGCTCAGGAGTCCAGCGACGCCTCGAGCGTGATCTCGACGCCGGTGAGCGCCTTGGAGACCGGGCAGGTCTCCTTGGCGGCCTGGGCGACCTTCGCGAACGTCTCGGCGTCCACGCCGCTGACCTCGCCGGAGACCTTGAGCACGATGCCGGTCAGGCGGAAACCGCCGGCCGGGTCCGGGCCGAGGGAGACGTCGGCGATCACCTCCAGGCTCTCCGGGGTGCCGCCGGCCTCGCCGAGCAGCGCGGAGAACTGCATGGCGTAGCAGGAGGAGTGGGCCGCGGCCACGAGCTCCTCGGGGCTGGTCGTCCCGCCGGCCTCCTCGGCGGCGCGCTTGGGGAAGGACACGTCGAAGGTGCCGACCTTCGAGCTGCTCAGCTCGACCTGGCCGGAGCCCTCGTTCAGCGAGCCGTTCCAGGCGGTGCGTGCGGTGCGGGTGGGCATGGGACCTCCACGGGTCGGGCGGTGCGATCGCGTCTCGATCGCCCCCATCCTTCCCACCGCTCCCGCCCGCTGCCAACCGGCCCCGTCCCCGGACCCGCCCCGGAACGCCGGCAGCCCCGGAGAGCGGGGCTCTCCGGGGCTGCCGGGTCGAACGGTCCGGGGTCAGTCGCGCGGGGCGCTCTCGCGGCGCGGGCCGCGGTAGCCGCCCTCGCGGGGGGCACCCGCCGGGCCACCCTCGCGGCGCGGGCCGCGGGGCCCGCCCTCGCGACGGGGACCACCGCGGAAGCCGCCCTCGCGGCGCGGGCCGCGGCGCGGACCGCGACCCTCGCGGGTCTCGGTGCGGCGCGGCTTGACCACGACGGGCTCACCGGACTCGGCGACGGCGCGGACGGTGTCGTCGCCGGCGTTGACGTGCTCGACCTGGTGGGCCTCCACGCCGGCGTCGCGGTGCAGCCAGCCGTAGCGGCGGACCTGGTCCGGCAGCGCGATCGCGAGGACGGTGCCCGTGGCGCCGGCGCGAGCGGTGCGCCCCGAGCGGTGCAGGTAGTCCTTGTGGTCGTTCGGCGGGTCGACGTGCACGACGAGGTCGACGTCGTCGACGTGGATGCCGCGGGCGGCGACGTCCGTCGCCACGAGCACGCGGGTCTCCCCGGCCGAGAAGGCGTCGATCGCCTTGGAGCGCTGCGACTGGCGCAGGTCGCCGTGGATCGCCTCGGCCGGCGCGCCGGCCTCGCTCAGCTGGTCCGCCAGGCGCTGGGCGCCCAGCTTGGTGCGCACGAAGAAGATCGAGCGCGCCGGGCGCTTGCTGATCTCGGTGAGGATCGGCAGCTTGTCGTGCGGGCGCACCGCGAAGACGCGGTGCTCCATGTGCCCGACGTCCTCGGGGTCGGCCGGCGCGGCGTGGAAGGCCGGGTCGGTGAGGAAGTCCGTCACGAGGGCCTCGACACCGCGGTCGAGCGTGGCGGAGAAGAACATCCGCTGCCCACCGGGCTTGGTGCCCTCCAGGATGGCGCGGACGTTGGGCAGGAAGCCCAGGTCGGCCATGTGGTCGGCCTCGTCGAGCACGGCCACGTCGACCTCCGCGAGGGAGACGGCGTCGCGGTCGATGAGGTCCACCAGGCGGCCCGGGGTGGCGATGAGGACGTCGATGCCGCGCTGCAGGGCCGCGATCTGGCGGCCGTAGGGGACGCCGCCGACGACCACGGACAGCCGCAGGTCGAGGGAGTCGCCCAGCGGGCGCAGCGCGTCGGCGACCTGCATGGCCAGCTCGCGGGTCGGCACGAGGACCAGACCGCGCGGGGCGCCGGTGATGCGGGGGCGCTTCTGCTGGGCCAGGCGGGCCAGCATCGGCAGGCCGAAGCCGAGCGTCTTGCCGGAGCCCGTGCGGGCCCGGCCGAGGATGTCGCGCCCGGCGATGCCGTCGGGCAGCGTGCGCGACTGGATCGCGAACGGCGCGGTCATCCCGCGGCGCTCCAGCGCCGCGACGAGCTCCTCGGGCAGGCCGAGCTCGGCGAACGTCAGCTCGGCGACCTCGATCTGCTCGGCGGCCGTCAGGGCCTGCTCGGTGGCCGAGGGGGCGAAGGAGCGGGGGCTGCGCGGCGGGCCGCTGCGGCGACCGCGGAAGCCGCCCTGGCCGCCGGAGCCGCCCTGGCCGCGGTAACCGCCGCCGGAGGAACCGCCCTGGCCGCGGTAGCCGCCGGAGGAGCCGCCCCCGGAGTAGCCGCCACCGGAGTAGCCGCCGGAGCGGGGGCGCTCGTCGCGCTCGAAGGAGCGGTCCTCGGAGCGGTAGCCGCGGGACTCGCGGCGCTGGTAACCGCCCTCGTCGGAACGCGAGGGACGGGTGGAACGGTACGAACGGTCGTCGTACTGAGGCATGTGGTGGGAACTCCACGTGGGCTCGTCGGCCGCACGGCGGTCCGCCCCCGGCCAGAGGCGCGCAGGAGCGCACAGGGCTGAGGGATGGGACTCAAGCGACCTCGCGGGCGGCTCGCCCGCTGAGTGGACGGCGTACAACCGTCGCAGTGAGCCTAACAGGCGCCGGCCCCGAGACCTTCCCGCCTCCCCCCGCACGGGCGCACCGCCCGGCTCAGCCGCGCGAGGCCTGCACCGCCGTCAGCGCGATCGTGTAGACGATGTCCTCCACCAGCGCACCGCGCGAGAGGTCGTTCACGGGCTTGGCCAGGCCCTGCAGCATCGGGCCCACCGAGATGACGCCCGCGTTGCGCTGCACCGCCTTGTAGGTGGTGTTGCCGGTGTTGAGGTCGGGGAAGACGAACACCGTCGCGCGGCCGGCGACGGGCGAGCCCGGCGCCTTGGAGGCCGCGACCGAGGCGACCGCGGCGGCGTCGTACTGCAGCGGGCCGTCGATGACGAGGTCGGGTTCGCGCTCGCGGGCGATGCGGGTGGCCTCGGCCACCTTGTCGACGCTGGAGCCGGAACCCGACGAGCCCGTCGAGAAGCTGATCATCGCCACCCGCGGCTCGATGCCGAACGCGCGCGCGGAGGCCGCCGACTGCAGCGCGATGTCGGCGAGGTCCTCCGGGCCCGGGTCGGGGTTGACCGCGCAGTCGCCGTAGATGACGACGTCGTCGGGCAGGCACATGAAGAACACGCTGGAGACCAGCCGCGCACCCGGCTTGGTCCGGATCACCTGCAGCGCAGGGCGGACGGTGGCGGCGGTGGTGTGCACGGCACCGGCGACCAGGCCGTCCACGTCCCCGGCCTGCAGCATCGTGGTGCCCAGCCAGATGGGGTCGGCCAGGGAGTCGCGGGCCACGTCGGGCTGCATCCCCTTGTGCTTGCGCGCCTCCACGAGGACGGGCACGTAGCGCTCCACGAGCCCGGCGGGGTCGAGGACCTCCACGCCCTCGGGCAGCGAGATGCCCAGCCCCGCGGCGACACCGGCGACCTCCTCGGGGCGCCCGAGCAGGACGGGGCGCGCGATGCCGCGCTCGGCGCAGACGACCGCGGCCTGCACGGTGCGCGGCTCGGTGCCCTCGGGCAGCACGATGCGCTGCACGCGCTCGGCGGCCAGCGTCGTCAGCCGCCGCCGGAAGGCCGCGGGCGACAGGCGCGGGCTGTGCGAGGCCGTCGGCAGCTTCGCCAGCCAGCCGGGGTCGAGGGCGTCGGCGACGGTCGCGGTGACCGACAGCGCCCGCTCGGCGTCGTCGCCGGGCACCTCCGGCGGGAAGCGGTTGACGGCCGTGGCGGTGGCGTAGGTGCTGCGCTCGGAGAGCAGGATCGGCAGGCCGGTGGCCGCGGCCGCCTGGGTGAGCTCGGCCACGCGCGGGTCCATCCCCACGCCCGCCGTCAGCAGCAGCCCGGCGATGCGGTTGCCGTTGAGCGCGGCCAGGCAGGTGGCCATGACGACGTCGTGGCGGTCGCCGGGCACGAGGATGAGCCGGCCCTCGCGCAGCAGCGGCAGCATCCCCGGCACGGCCTGGGCGGCGACGACGACCTCCTTGATGCGCCGGCCCTGGTCGCCGTGGGTGTGGACCTCCACGTCGAGCTCGCTCACCAGGTCGCGCACGCGCGGCCAGGTGAGGTCGGTGCGGAAGGGCACGGCGCCCACGAGCGGGATGCCGTGGTGCTCCAGCGCACCGCGCAGGGCCGCGATCCGCGAGACGGCCGTCTCGGGGTCCTCCGGCACCGGCCAGCGGGAGACGACGCCGCCGATGACGCGCAGCGCCTCGCCGGTGCGGTAGGTGCCGGCGGTGACCGCCATGTCCTCGGCGATGCGTTCGGGCGCACCGGGATCGGCGCCGTCGACGCCCGCGGAGCCGACGAGCAGCACGTCGGCGTCCAGGGCGGTGGCCAGCGCCTGGTTGACCCGGCCGGAGAAGACCTGGTCGGCGGAGGGGGCCAGCCCCTCCACGACGACGACGTCGGAGCCGGCGAGCACCGGCTCGGCCGCGGCCACGACCTCCTCCATGAGGTCGTCGATGTCCCCGCGCGAGAGGCGCTCGACGACGCGGGCGGCGGGGATGGGCTCGCTGGGGTCCAGGCTCGTGGTCAGCCGGACCAGCTGCACCGAGCGGTCGGGGCCGGAGCCGCGGGCCGGCTGCGCGAGCGGCTTGTGGAAGCCCACCGCCACGCCGCGGGCGTCCAGGGCCCGCACCAGCCCCAGGCAGGTCGAGGTGAGTCCGGCCCCGTGGCCGGTGGGGACGACGAGCACGACGCGGGCCATGGCCCCACCCTCCCGCACACCGCCGCTCCCGGCGACGTCGGCCCGGGCGCCTCAGCGGTGCTCGACGAGCTCCACGGTGTCGCGCGCGATGAGCAGCTCCTCGTCGGTGGGCACCACGAGCGCCACCGGCCCGCCGGCGCCGTCCTCGCGCGCGAGCGTGATGCGCCCCTCGGGCAGCGCGCCGCGACCGTGCGCGGCGTTGGCCGCCGGGTCCTCCACGAGGCCCAGGTGCGCCAGCCGGGACAGCAGCATCGAGCGCACGCCCACCGCGTTCTCGCCGATGCCGCCGGTGAGCACGAGGGCGTCCAGGCCGCCGAGCGGGACGGTGAGGGCGGCCACGTGCTTGGCCGCGCGGTGGGCGAAGACGTCCAGGGCCAGCTTCGCGCCGGTGTGGCCCTCGGCGGCCTTGTCCCACAGCGTGCGCACGTCGTTGGACAGCCCCGACAGCGCGAGCAGCCCGGAGGCGGAGTTCAGCTGCTTCACGATCTCGGCGACGCCCTCGCCGGTGCGCTCGGCGACGAGCTCCACGACGGCCGGGTCGAGGTCGCCGGAGCGGGTGCCCATGACCAGCCCCTCCAGCGGGGTCAGGCCCATCGTCGTGTCCACCGAGCGCCCGCCGAGCACGGCCGTCGCGCTGCAGCCGTTGCCCAGGTGGGCCACGACGAGCTTGAGGCGGCGCGGGTCGGCGCCGGTGGCCTCGGCCAGCAGCCGCCCGGCGCGCTCGCTGACGAAGCGGTGGCTGGTGCCGTGCATGCCGTAGCGGCGCACGCCGAACTCCTCGTACCAGCGCTGCGGGACGGCGTAGCGGTAGCTGGCCTCCGGCATCGTCTGGTGGAAGGCGGTGTCGAAGACGGCGACGTGCTCCAGCTCGGGCAGCACGGCGCGCGCGGCCTCGATGCCGGAGACGTTGGCGGGGTTGTGCAGCGGGGCCAGCGCGGACAGCTCGGAGATCTGCCCGAGCACGCGGTCGTCGATGCGCACCGAGCCGCGGAAGAGGGAGCCGCCCTGCACGACGCGGTGGCCCACGCCCAGCAGCGGCGGCAGGTCCATGTCCAGCAGGCGCTGCAGGACGTGCGCGAGGGCTCCGCGGTGGGTGGTGGCGGCGGGGGTGATGGTGCGGGTGCGCTTCTGCCCGCCCACGGTGGTCGTCATGTGCACGACGGCGTCCGGGGTGCCCAGCCGCTCGCCCAGGCAGGAGAGCGAGCGCTCCCCGGTGACGGGGTCGACGAGCGCCAGCTTCACCGACGAGCTGCCGCAGTTGACGACGACGACCGACCCTCGTGTTCCCGGCACCGCGTTCCCTCCCCTCCCCCGGCGGACGCTCCGCCGCCCCGAGCCTCGCACGCGGGCGGTGCGCCCGCGACGGGGCTACCGTCGCCGCGTGAGGCACTGGGGCGGGTCGGGCCGCTACGTGGAGGGCGAGAGGGTCTTCGCCCCGCCCGCGGGCAGCTTCGACCCCGACTGGGTCGCCGCGATCGTGCTGGAGCGCAGCGGGCCCGCGGCCGGCGAGCGGGTGGCGCTGGCCGCCGCCGCGCAGCGCGCGTGGGACGGGCGCTGCGCGGGCCAGGAGCCGGCGCAGGTGCTCGCCGCCCTCGCGGGGCAGGGCCTGGGGGCGGCGACGGCGGCCGCGGTGCTGCGCGCGGCCGAGGACTTCGCCCGCGCGTACGGCGTGGACGGCGCCTAGGCGGGCCAGTCCTCGCGGGCGTGCGCGGTCTCCCAGAACATCCACTCGTAGCGGGTCGCGACGGCGAACGCCTCGTGCATCGCCTCCGCGAGCGCCGGTTCGGCGGCGGCGTCCACGAGGGCGCGGGCCGCGGTGACCGAGGCGTGGAAGGCGGGGTCGTCGTAGGTGGCGATCCACCGCGCGTAGGGGTGCTCCCCGCCCGCCGCGGCGGCGGCCGAGGCCGCGAGGCGGGTGCCGGCGTCGGCGTAGACCCAGAAGCACGGCAGGACGGCCGCGGCGCCGACGGCGTACGGCGCGGTCGCCGCGGTGGCCACGAGGTAGGAGACGTAGCCGAGGGTCGTGGGCGAGGCCCGCGGCGCGGCCGGCGCCGGCGGCAGCACGTCGGAGGAGAGCAGGTCGGCGTGCAGCGAGGTCTCCACGAGCGCGGCGCCGTGCGCCGAGCGCGCCCAGAACCCGGCGGCCTCGGCGTCGGGGGCGCGCGCGGCCAGCAGCGCCAGGGCGCGCGCGTAGCCGGCCAGGTAGATCGCGTCCTGCTCCAGGTAGTGCCGGAAGACGGCGCGCTCCAGCGTCCCGGCCCCGAGCTCGGCGAGGAAGGCGCTGGCCTCGACGGCGGCGCGCAGGCCGGCGGTGCGCGCCCAGGTCTCCTCGGTGAACGTCGCGGGCGTGGAGGTCACGGGGTCCTCTCCCGGAGGGCGAAGGCGTGGTCGAGGGGGCCGGAGCCGTGGCCGACGCCGAGGGCGGTGCCGGCGCTCAGCGCGGCCTGCAGGTAGTCGCGGGCGGGCTCGACGAGCGCGTCCCAGCCGGCGGCGGGCTCGCGCGCGGCCAGCGCGGCCAGCGCGGAGGACAGGGTGCAGCCGGTGCCGTGGGCGGAGCCGGTGGCGATGCGCGGGCGGGCCACCAGCCGGGTGCCGGCCGCGGTGGCCAGCACGTCGACGCTCTCGGCGCCGCCGAGGTGGCCGCCCTTGAGCAGGACGGCGGTGCCGCTGCGCCGCAGCAGCTCCTCGGCCTGCTGCACGCACCCGTCGACGTCGCGGGCCGGGGCGGCGCCCAGCAGGACGGCGGCCTCGGGGACGTTGGGGGTCACGAGGTCGGCCAGCGGCAGCAGCTCCTCGCGCACGACGTCGACGGCGTCGGCGTCCAGCAACCGGTCGCCGCTGGTGGCGACCATCACCGGGTCGAGCACCAGCGGCCCGGCGGTGCGCTCGCGCAGGACGGCGGCGACGGTGCGCGCGACCTCGGCGCCGGCGAGCATCCCGACCTTGGTGGCGTGCACGGCGATGTCGTCGAGGACGACCTCGAGCTGGGAGCGCACGAAGGCGGCGGGCACGGCGTGCACGCCGAAGACGCCCCGCGTGCTCTGCGCGGTCAGGGCGGTCAGCACGCTGGCGCCGTAGACGCCCAGGGCCGTGAACGTCTTCAGGTCCGCCTGGATCCCCGCTCCCCCGCCGGAGTCGCTGCCGGCGACGGTGAGGGCGACGGGCACGCTCACCGGGCCCCCTCGCGCGCGCCGTCCCACCGCGCGCGCAGCTCCCGGGCGGCGCGCTCGGGGTCCTCGGCCGCGCAGACCTCGGAGACGACGCAGACCCCGGCGGTCCCGGTGCCGCGCAGCTCCTCGAGGGTGTCCAGGTGGATGCCGCCGATGGCCACGCACGGCAGGTCGGTGGCGGCCGCGACGGCCCGCACGCCCGCGGCACCCAGCGGGGCGGCGGCGTCCGGCTTGGTGGCGGTGGCGTGCACCGGGCCGACGCCGAGGTAGTCCACCGGGCCGGCCGCGCGGGCCTCCTCGACGGTGGACACCGACAGCCCGAGCAGCAGCTGCGGCGCGAGGCGGCGGACCTCCTCGGCGGGCAGGTCGGACTGGCCGAGGTGGACGCCGTCGGCGCCGGCGAGCAGGGCGACGTCGACGGCGTCGTCGACGAGCAGCGCGACGCCGGTGCCCTCCAGGACCGCGCGCACGGCCCGCACGAGGGCCAGCCGGTCGCGGTCGCCGACGTCCTTGGCCCGCACCTGCACGGCGCTGACCCCGCCCGCGACGGCGGCCCGCACGACGTCGGGCACGCCGCGCGGCCCGCACAGGGCGGTGTCGGTGACCAGGTACAGCGTCGGGTCGAAGCGGGCGCTCACGGCTGCCCCCCGGCCGGCGCGTGGGCCGCCGCACCGGCCAGCGCGTCGTGCAGCGCGCCGGCGTCGACGGCGTCGAGCTCGTCGATCCAGGCGATCGCGAAGCTGCCCGGCCCGGCGCAGCGGGCGGCGGCGCGCTCGGCCGCCACGGCGACGTGGGCGTGGGCCGCGAGCGCGGCCAGCAGCGGGTCCTCGACGACGGCCGCGTAGGCGGCGACGAGGGCGCCCAGGGAGCAGCCGGCGCCCGTGGTGCGGGTCAGCAGCACCGAGCCGCCGCCGACCCGCGCGGTGCGCCCGCCGTGCACGAGCACGTCGACCTCGCCGGAGACGGCGACGACCCCGCCGGTGCGCCCGCTCAGCTCGCGGGCCGCGTCGACGGCCTCCGTGCTGGCCGCCGTCGAGTCGACCCCGCGGCCGCCGGAACCGGCGCCCGCCAGGCCCATGACCTCGGAGGCGTTGCCGCGCACGACCGTCGGCGAGGACGCCAGCAGCTCGCGCGCCACGCGGGTGCGGAAGGCCAGGCCGCCGACGGCGACGGGGTCCAGCACCCAGGGGCGCGAGCGCTCGTGCGCGGACGCGGCGGCCAGCGCCATCGCCTCGGCGCGGGCGTCGTCGAGGGTGCCCACGTTGACGAGCACGGCGGAGGAGAGCGCGGCGAAGTCGCCGGACTCGTGGACGTTGTCGACCATCGCCGGGGAGGCGCCCACCGCGAGCAGCGCGTTGGCGGTGATCGTCTGCACGACCGAGTTGGTGAGGCACTGCACGAGCGGCGCGGCGGTGGTGACGGCCTCGCGGGCCCCGGCCACCGCGGCGACGAGCTCGCCCGGGCGTGCGTGTCCTGCTGCGACGGCTGCCATGGCCGCGACATCCCTTCGTCAGCACTACCTGCGTCAGGTTCGGCGGGTGTGATCTCAGCTCCGCTCGCGGAGCACCCCGTGTCGCCGGGGACCCTAGCAGCCGCGGCGGCCCGGGTCCGCCGCCCGTCGCGGCCCGGGTTTGCGGCCCGTCGCGGAGGGGTACCGCTCCTCCATGAGCCTGAACATGGCGGGAACGGAGACGGTGCCGCGGCCCCGCACCACGGCCGGCCAGCACCTGTCGCTCATCGCCGGGGTGCTGCTGCTGGTGTGGGGGGTGGCCGGGTTCTTCGTCACCGGGTTCTCCGACTTCACCGGCGGGACGCAGGAGCAGCAGGTGATCGGCTTCGCGGTCAACCCGCTGAGCAACGTCCTGCACATCGTGCTGGGCGCGCTGGGCCTGCTGGCGCGCACCGGTGCGCGCCGGGCCCGCTGGTACGGGATCGGGCTGTTCCTCGTGGGCGCGGCGCTGTTCGCCTACGGCGCGCTGCGGGCGGACGACGGCGGGGCCCCGCTGAACCTCAACTGGCCGACGAGCACGCTGCACGCGCTGTTCGCCCTGCTGGGCATGGTCATCGCCTTCGTGCCGGTGCGCGCCGGGAAGATCCCGGACACCGCCGAGCTGCGCCACTGACGGCTGCGGGGACGGGCTGCCCGCCACCGCAGCTCGTGCCCCCGGCGTTCAGGTCCGGGCGGGAGCGCGCAGCGCCACCCGCAGGAGCAGGAAGTTGGTGGTCCCCACCAGCGCGGTCACGACGTGGACGACGACGAGGCCGCTGAGGTCGCTCGCCCCCGGCACGAGGGAGTGCCAGCCGGTGAGGGCCAGCGTGCTGAGCACCAGCCCCGCGACCGCGGCGGCCCCGCCGATGCCGTGACCGGTGGCCCAGGCGCCACTGCCCGCGGCGCGGAAGGTGAAGCGGCGGTGCAGCTCGTTGGCCACCAGGGTGGAGACCACCGTGGCCAGCACGTTGCCGACGGCCGCCGGCAGGGCGGTGGCCGCGCCCAGCACGAGGAAGACGACGGCGTGCGCCCCGTTGCCGGCCGCTCCCGCGAGCACGAAGCGCCCCAGCGTCCACGCCTCGGCGCTCCGCCGACGCCACGGCGCGGGCGGCGGCCCGGGCAGCGGCACGGCCGGCGGTCCCGGCAGCGGAGCGCCGAGGCG
>NZ_JAAALL010000129.1 GCF_009906315.1 Kineococcus vitellinus
GGGCCGTACAGCCCCTCGGAGGAGGCCGCCCGCCACCGCCTGGGGCTGGGCGCCGCGCCGGGGTGGGCCTCGGCGGGCTGAGGGGGCCGCGCGCACGGATCCTCCCCGGAGGTCGCACAGGACCGCGACGGAGGATGGACGCCGCGCGGCCCCCGCAGGTGCTCGGATGGGCGCGTGAGCACCCTCGACCCGCCAGGGATCGCCTGCCGCGACGTCAGCGTGCGCTTCGGCGCGGGCACGTCCGCCGTGCAGGCCCTCGACCGCCTCGACGTGACGATGGCGGCCGGGGCCACCGGACTGCTCGGCGCGAACGGCGCCGGCAAGTCCACGCTGCTGCGCGCCGCCCTCGGCCTGGTGCGGCCCCAGGGCGGCGCGGTGAGCGTCCTGGGCCTGGACGTCGTGCACGAGCGCGCCGAGGTGCGCCGGCGGGTGGGCTTCATGCCCGAGCACCCCTGCCTGCCGGCGGACATGTCCGCGCAGGACGTGTGCGTGCACCTGGCGCGCCTGCGCGGCCTCGGCCGCCGCGACGCCGTGCGCCGCACCAGCGAGGTCCTCTTCGCCGTGGGGCTGGAGGAGGAGCGCCGCCGCCCCGTGGGCTCGTACTCGCTGGGCATGCAGCAGCGCACCAAGCTCGCGCAGGCCATCGTCCACGGCCCCGACCTCGTGCTGCTGGACGAGCCCACCTCGGGCCTGGACCCCGCCGGGCGCGAGGAGATGCTCGCCATCGTGCGCCGGCTGTCCACCGAGCTGGGCATCCGCGTCGTGGCCAGCTCCCACGTCCTGGACGACATCGAGCGCACCTGCGACGAGGTCGTCGTGCTGCGCTCGGGGACGCTGGCCGCCCAGCGCCCCGTCGCCGTCGGCCACGACCCCTCGGGGGCGGTCGAGCTGCGGGTGACCTCCGACGCCGTCGCGTTCGCCGCGGCGCTGGCCCCGCGGGTGGAGCCGCTGGGGGTGCTGCTGAGCCCGACCGCCGCCGGCGACATCGGGTTGTCGGCCAGCCCGGACGCCGCGCTGGACGCGGTGCGCGACCTCGCCGCCGAGCTGGGCGCGGGCGTGACGCGGCTGGTGCCCGCCGCGCGCGGGCTGGAGGACGTCGTCGTCGACGCGATGGGAGGCACCCGTGGCTGAGGAACGCGTGGCCGAGGGGCGCGCGGTCCCGGCGGCCGCCGGGACGGCGCCGCGCGCGGTGCTGCACGACATCCGCTACTCGCGCTTCAGCGGTGCGCTGCGCCCGCGGCGCTCGGCCGTGGGGGCGTTCGTCACCTCCAGCGTGCGCCGGCCGCTGGGCCTGCGCCGCAGCGCCGGCGCGAAGGTCTGGCCGTTCCTGCTGCTGGCCGTGGCCTACCTGCCGGCGCTGGCCGTCGTGGCGGTGCCGCTGCTGGTGCCGGCGGTGCAGGTGCAGCCCACCGACCTCATCGGCTACTCGGCGCTGCTGGCGACGAACTCCGTGGTGCTGCTGGCCTTCGTGGCGACCTCGATCCCCTCGATGCTCACCCGCGACCGCCGCGACCGGGTGCTGTCGCTGTACTTCGCCACCGCGCTGTCGTGGCTGGAGTACGTCGTCGGCTCGGTGCTCGCGGCGCTGTGGCTGCTGGCGCTCATCGTGCTGGGGCCGATGCTCGTGCTGTTCGTCGGCTCCATCGCCACCGCCGACGCGCCGGGCACCTGGGCCGCCGACCACGCCGGGGACCTGCCGCGCATCGTGCTGGCCTCCGCGGTCGTCGTGCTCTTCCACACCTCGCTGGGGCTGGCCGTGGGGTCGCTGACCTCCCGGCGGGTCTTCGCCGTCGGCGGCTACCTCGCCGTCGTCCTCGTCGGCCCGGCGCTGGCGGGCGTGCTCGCCGTCGTCACCGGCGACGAGTGGCCGCTGGCGCTGGACCCCTCCAGCGGGCCGGTGCGGCTGGCCGCCTCGATCGTCGACGGGGCGATCAGCGGGCCCGGTGCGCTGGCCTGGGTGGTGTGGGCGGTGGTCGTCGTCGGCGGCACCGTCGTGCTCGCCGCCCGCTACGGGCGCGGGAGCGACCGGTGAGCGCCCCGGTGACCGCGGGCGCCGCGGGGACGACGGTCGAGCTGACCGGGGTGAGCAAGTGGTTCGGCGACACCGTCGCCCTCTCCGACGTCAGCGTCCGGCTGGGCGCGGGCGTCACGGGCCTGCTCGGGCACAACGGCGCCGGCAAGTCGACGGCGCTGGCCCTGCTGGCGGGCGCCACCCGCCCCAGCCAGGGCGTCGTCCGCGTCGCGGGGCTGGACCCGCACGCCGACCCGGCCGTGCACCGCGTGCTGGGGATCGTCGCCGACGGCGAGGGCACCTGGGCGCA
Organism: Kineococcus vitellinus; assembly: GCF_009906315.1. Lineage (GTDB taxonomy): Bacteria > Actinomycetota > Actinomycetes > Actinomycetales > Kineococcaceae > Kineococcus > Kineococcus vitellinus. The sequence continues at coordinate 2,322 of NZ_JAAALL010000129.1, forward strand.
CGCCAGCGCCCGCACGCAGGTGGAGTTCCTGGCCCGCCAGCGCGGGGTGCGCTCCCCGGCCCGGGCGGCCGCGGAGGTCCTGGCGGCGGTCGGGCTCACCGAGGCCGCCGACCGCCGCGTCGGGGGTTTCTCCAAGGGCATGCGCCAGCGGGTGAAGCTCGCGCAGGCGCTCGTGCACGACCCGCAGGTGCTGCTGCTGGACGAACCCCTCAACGGCCTGGACCCCGCGCAGCGGCGCGCCGACGTCGACCTGCTCGCCCGCCTCGGGGAGCAGGGGCGCACGGTGCTGGTGAGCTCGCACGTGCTCGCCGAGGTGGAGCGGATGGCCGAGCGGGTGCTCGTCGTCGTCAACGGCCGGCTGGTCGCCGAGGGGGAACCCACGGCCATCCGGGAACTGCTGGTGGACCGCCCGCGCACGGTGCGGCTGGAGGGGGGACGCGTGCTGGAACTGGCCGGGGCGCTGCTGTCGGAGGGGCTCGTGGCCTCGGTGCGCCGGGAGGGGGCCGGTCGCAGCGGCGTCCTCGTCGAGGCGCCGCGGGCGGTGGCGCTCGCGGAGGCCGTGCCGCGGCTGGCGCAGCGCACCGGGGCGACGCTGCGCCGGGTGGAGGGCGTCGGGGAGGACCTGGAGAGCACGTTCGCGCACCTGGTGCGCGCGGCGAGGGGAGCGGGCCGGTGAGCGCGCTGTCCACCTCGCTGTTCGGGTTCTCGCTGCGCGGCATCCTCTTCCGCGGGCGCACGGCGGGTTTCGCGGCGCTGCCGCTGGTCGTGGCCGCGGTCGTCGTCGCCGTCATCGCGCTCACGAGCGTGCCCGCCCGCTACGGCGTGCAGGACACCTTCACCGGCAACCTGCTCACGGGTCTGGTCGTCCCCATCGTCGCGCTCGTGCTGGGGATCGGGGCGTTCGGCGACGAGCGCGACTCCGGCACGCTGCCGCTGCTGCGGGCCGTGGCCCGGCCCCGCTGGCACGTCGTGCTGGCGCGCTCCGCGGCGGCCTGGACCTCCACGGTCGTCGTCTGCCTGCCGGCCGCGGTGGCCTGCGCGGTGCTGGGGGTCTCGGTGCAGCAGCCCGCCGCCCGGGTCGTCGGCGGCATCGCGCTGGCGACGGCGCTGACGGCGGCGGCCTACTGCGGGGTGTTCGTGCTGCTGTCGCTGCTGACCCGTCGCGGGCTGCTGGCGGGCCTGGCGTACGTGGTGCTGTGGGAGACCTTCCTGGCGGGTCTGGCGCCCGCGCTGCGCGGGCTGTCGATCGGCTCCTACGGCCGCCGGGTCGCCTCGCTGGCCATCCCGGGCGACGTCCCGCTGGGCACGGTCGCCGCGACGGGGGTGGGCACCTCCGCGCTCGTGCTCGCCGCGGTGGCGGTGGTCTCGGTGGTGCTGGCCTCGTGGCGGCTGCAGCGGATGGACGTCTGAGGGCGCCGGCCAGGCCGGTGCGGCCTGCGCCTCGGTGCGCCCCGCGGTCGCGGGTGCACCGAGCGCGGTGCGCAGGCCGCCCCGGGTGCTACCGGTCCCGCGCGGCCCCCTCCGAGGGCAGCGCGGCCAGGAACTGCGGTGCCCGCAGCCGCCGGTCGGCGAAGGCGGCGGCGACCCCGTCGGCGACCGCCTGCACCCGCCCGGCGGGCAGCAGCGCGACGGCCGAGCCGCCGAAGCCGCCGCCCGTCATGCGCGCGCCGAGCGCACCGTGCGCGCGGGCGGTCTCGACGGCGAGGTCCAGCTCGGGGGAGGAGACCTCGTAGTCGTGGCGCAGCGACTCGTGGGAGGCGTCGAGCAGCGGGCCGATCTCGCCGGCGCGCCCGTCCTGCAGCAGCTCGGCGGTGCGCCGCACGCGGTCGATCTCGGTGACTGCGTGCCGCACGCGCCGGCGCAGCACCTGCCCGTCCTCCTGCGCGCCCACGCGCTCCAGCGCGGTCTCCAGCTGCGCGGGGTCGACCTCGCGCAGGGTGGGCACGCCCAGCAGCCGTGCCGCGCGCTCGACGTCGGCGCGGCGCTTGCCGTACTCCCCGCCCGCGTGGGAGTGCTCGGCGCGGGTGTCGACGACGAGCAGCGCCAGACCGGCGCCGGCGAGGTCCAGGGCCACCTGGCGCACGGTGTCGTCGCGGGTGTCGAGCAGGATCCCGCCGCCGGCGCGGCAGCGCAGCGACGCGGCCTGGTCCATGCCGCCGGTCGCCGCTCCCGCGACGACGTTCTCCGCCGCCATGCACGCCGCGGCCAGCGCGGCGCGGCCGGCGTCGTCCAGCGGTGCTCCGGCGAGCTCGGCGAGGGCAACGGCGACGGCGCACTCCAGCGCCGCGGAGGAGGACAGCCCCGAGCCCAGCGGGACGTGCCCGTCGACGAGGGCGTCGAAACCGCCGGTGAGGACCTCGCCGGTGAAACCCTGCCGCAGCATCGCCCACGGCACGCCGGCGACGTAGGCGCCCCAGCCGGCGGGTTCGCCCGGGCCGACGTCGGCCAGGCGGACCTCGACGTCGGAACCGCTCTCCTGCGCGGAGCGGACCCGCACCAGGCCGTCGGTGCGCGGTCGCAGCGCGACGAACGTGCGGTGCGGCAGCGCCAGCGGCAGGCAGAGCCCGCCGGTGTAGTCCACGTGCTCGCCGATGAGGTTCACCCGCCCGGGCGCCGACCACACGCCGGCCGGCTGCCCGCCGTGGGTGGTGGTGAACAGCTCCGCCAGCGCCTGCGCGGTCGCGCCGCGCCCGGGAGCCTCGAAGAACGGGGTCGTGGTCGTCGCGCTCACGGGGCCACCTCGCGCAGTCGTGCCGCCACCTTCTCGGGCGTGGTGTCGTTGATCCAGGCCGCCATCGCCGACTCCGAGCCGGCGAGGAACTTCACCTTCGAGGGGCCGCGCAGCACGCTGAACACCTGCAGGTGCAGCCGGAACTCCTCGCGGCCCTCGCGCACCGGCGCCTGGTGCCAGCCGGCGATGTAGGGCAGCGGGTGGTCGTCGGGGTAGTAGCGGTCCAGCCGGCCCAGCAGGTCCAGGTAGGCGCGCACGAGGTCCGCGCGCTCGTCGTCGTCGAGCGAGGCCAGGTCGGGCACGTCGCGGTGCGGGGCCAGGTGGACCTCGACGGGCCAGCGGGCGGCGGCCGGCACGTAGGCGGTGAAGTGCCCGGTCTCCAGCACGACGCGGGCGCCGGAGCGCCGCTCGGCGTCCAGCACGTCGCGGAACAGGTTGCGGCCCGTGGCCTCGCGGTGCTCGCGGGCCCGGCGCAGCATCGTCCGCGTCTTGGGGGTCAGGTAGGGGTAGCCGTAGATCTGCCCGTGCGGGTGCGGCAGGGTGACGCCGATCTCCTCGCCGCGGTTCTCGAAGACGAACACCTGCTCGACGCCCTCGGTCGCCGACAGCGCCTGCGTGCGGTCGATCCACGCCTCCAGCACGGTGCGGGCGCGGCGGGGGTCCAGCGTGCCGAAGGAGCCGTGGGTGTCGCTGCTGAAGCAGACGACCTCGCAGCGGCCGGCGGCCGGCCGGGTGGGCCACAGCTCCTCGCCGTCGACGAACCCGGCCTCGCCGCCGATGCGGTTGGAGAAGGAGGGGAAGCGGTTCTCGAACGCGACGACGTCGTAGCTGGAGTCGGCGATCTCGGTGGGGAAGCCCCCGGGGAGCGTGGGGGCCAGGGGGTCCTGGTCCGGCGGCGGCATGAGGGTGCGGTCGTTGCGGTGCGAGGCCATCGCGACCCAGTCGCCCGTCAGCGGGTCGAAGCGGACCTGCGAGCCGCCGCGCAGCAGCTCGTCGGCCGGCGGCAGCGGGCGGTGGTCGACGGCGTCGCGGACGCGCCCGCCGGACAGCCAGGGCTCGGTGTCGTCGAAGTAGACGATCTCCCGCCCGTCGGCCATCCGCAGGGACGTCCTGCGGAACTCGTGGGAGTTCCCGGTCATGCGCTTCCTCCATCGGTGGGACCGGCGAGCACCAGCTCGCCGACGAGTCCGGTGATCTCGGGGTGTGCCTCGGCGTCCAGCCCGCGGTCGGTGACCAGGACGTCGACGGCGTCGAGCCCGGCGAACGACATGAGGCCGACGACCCCCCACTTGGAGGAGTCGGCGACGACGACCACCCGCGCGGCGGCCGCCATGAGCGCCCGGTCGGTCTCGGCCTCGGACAGGTTCGGGGTGCTCAGGCCCGCTGCGGTGTCGAAGCCGTGCACGCCCAGGAACAGCAGGTCGACGTGCAGGCCGGACAGCCCGGCCTGCGCGACGGGGCCGACGAGGGCGTCGGAGGGGGTGCGGACCCCGCCGGTGAGGACGACGGTGCGGTCGTGGTCGGCGGGGTCGTGCAGCAGGTCGGCCACCCGCGGGGAGTTCGTGACGACGGTCAGCCCGGGCTTCTCGCGCAGCGCGCGGGCCACCTCCGCGGTGGTGGTGCCCGCCGACAGCGCGACCGAGGCGCCGGGTTCGACGAGCTCGGCGGCGGCGGCGGCGATGGCGCGCTTGGCGCCGGTCTGCAGCGCGGACTTGGCGGCGAAGCCGGGTTCCTCGCTGGAGCGCCCGCCGACGGCGGCCGCCCCGCCGTGCACGCGGGCGACCAGCCCGCGGCGCGAGAGCTCGCCGATGTCGCGGCGCACGGTCATCTCCGAGACGCCCAGGCGCTCGACCAGGTCGGCGACGCGGACGCCGCCGTGCTCGCGGACGGCCTCCAGGATCACCCCGTGGCGCTGGTGGGCGAGCAGGTCTCAGCCCTCCCGCACGACCGCGACGGCGCCGGGCTCCAGGTGCAGCGCGCCGTCGACGGCCTCGTCGCCGACGAGGTCGTGGCCGCTGACGCGCACCCCGGCGGGCTCCTCGCCGGTGTTGAGCGCGAACAGCCAGCTGCGCCCGTCGGCGGCGCGGCGGCGCACGAGGTCGACCGGGCCGGTGGCCTCGGCGACGGGTGCGACCCCGGCGCCCTCGCAGACCTCGCGCAGCAGCCCGGCGAGAGCCTCGTCGTCGGGGGAGGTGCCCAGGTACCAGGCGGCGGCGCCGGAGGGCAGCTCGCGCCGGGTCAGGGCGGGGCAGCCGGCGGTGGCGCCGTCGGCGTAGCGGGCCAGCACCTGCACGTCCTCGCCGGCCTCGGCCAGCTCGGTCCACACGTCGCCGACCGAGCCGTCGTCCAGCTCGCTCGCGACGCCCTCCAGCAGCGGGTGGAACTCCTCCACGCGCACCCCCAGCAGGTCGCGGAAGGCGCCCGGGTAGCCGCCCAGGCGCACCCGCAGGTGCTCGTCGACGACGCCGGAGAAGTAGGTGACCAGGACGTGGGTGCCGGCCTCGGCCGCGGCCCGCACGGCCCCGGCCGTGCCCGCGTCGGCCAGGTACAGCGTGGGCACGACGAGGACGCGGTAGCGCGCCAGCGTCGCGGCGAGGTCGTCGGGGTGGGCGCCGACGGGCACGACGTCGGCGGCGGTCTGCGCGGCCCGCAGCAGCCCGTGCACGCGCAGCCCGAGGTCGCGGTGGCGCACGCGCGCCGAGGGCAGGGTGGGCGACTCCATCGCCCAGGCGTTCTGCCAGTCGACGAGGAGGGCGACGTCGGCGTGCACGGTCGAGCCCGCCAGCTCCCCGAGGCGGTGCAGCACCGCGCCGAGGTCGACGACCTCGCGGAAGCGCTCGGAGTCCTCCCCGGCGTGCGGCACGAGCGCGGAGTGCCACTGCTCGGCGCCGCCGGCGGAGGCGCGCCACTGGAAGAAGCAGACGCCGTCGGCGCCGCGGGCGACGTGGGCCAGGCTGTCGGCCAGCATCTGCCCGGGGCCCTTGGCCACGTTGACCGGCTGCCAGTTCACCGCGGAGGTGGAGTGCTCCATGAGCAGCCACGGCTGCCCGCCGGCGGTGCCGCGGGTGAGGTCGGCGGCGTAGGCGAGCTCGGCGCGCGGGTCCTCGGTGGCGCCGGGGCCGGAGGCCACGAGGTAGTGGTCGTTGGAGACGACGTCCTGCTCGCGGGCCCAGCGCCCGTAGTCCACGGCCCCCAGGTCCGAGCCGACCATGAAGTTCGTCGTGACGGGGACCTCGGGGGTCAGCCGGCGCAGCACCTCCTTCTCGGCCAGGTGCTGGCCCAGCAGCTCGTCGGAGCTGAAGCGCGCGAAGTCCAGCGCGTGGGCGGGGTTGGGGAAGGAGGAGGAGAGCGCCGGGACCTGCACCTGCTCGAAGGAGGTGTAGTGCTGGCTCCAGAAGGCCGTCGCCCAGGCCGCGTTGAGGGCCTGCACGTCGCCGTGGCGCCCGGCCAGCCAGCGCCGGAAGGAGGCCGCGCTGACCTCGCAGTAGCAGCGGGCGTTGTGGCAGCCGAGCTCGTTGCTCACGTGCCACAGCCGCAGCGCGGGGTGCTCGGCGTAGCGGGAGGCGAGCGCCTCCACCAGCTGCAGGGAGCGCTCGCGGTAGACGGGGGAGCTGGGGCACCAGCTCTGCCGGCTGCCGAAGACGACGCGGCGGCCCTCGTGGTCGACGGGCAGGACCTCCGGCCAGCGCTGGGAGAGCCAGGCCGGCGGGGAGGCGGTGGCGGTCGCCAGCGAGACGCCGACGCCCCCGGCGTGCAGGTCGTCCAGGACGTCGTCGAGCCAGCCGAGCTCGAAGCGGCCGGGCTCGGGCTCCAGCAGCCCCCAGGCGAAGATGCCGACCGAGACGAGGTTGACGCCCGCCTCGCGCATGAGCCGCACGTCCTGGGCGCGGACCTCCTCGGGCCACTGCTCGGGGTTGTAGTCCGCGCCGAAGACCAGGCCGGACCGCTGCTCACCGGGGCCGCCCGGCACGTCGCTCCACCGCCGCACCCGGGAAGCATGCCCGCCCCGCTGAACGTCGTCAACCAGAACCGCACACAACCGGACAGGAGCCCGCGCTCGTCCACCCCGCCGCGGCTGGCAGGATGGGGGGCATGCCCGAGCAGCCTGCGGCCGAGACGACGGTAGAGCGCGCCACCACCGGCGGCAGGCCGCGCCTGCTGTCGGGGATGCAGCCGACCTCCTCCTCGCTGCACCTCGGCAACTACCTCGGGGCGCTCAAGCAGTGGGTCGCGCTGCAGGACAGCCACGAGGCGCTGTACTGCGTCGTGGACCTGCACGCCCTCACCGTCGGCCCCGACCCGGCCGCGCTGCGCGAGCGCACCCGCGCCACCGCCGCGCAGTACATCGCCGCCGGCGTGGACCCCGCGCGCTCGGCGCTGTTCGTGCAGAGCCACGTGCCCGCGCACGCCGAGCTGGCCTGGGTCCTCTCCTGCCTGACCGGCTTCGGCGAGGCCGCCCGCATGACCCAGTTCAAGGACAAGTCCGCCAAGCAGGGCACCGAGGGCACGACCGTCGGGCTGTTCACCTACCCCGTCCTGATGGCGGCCGACATCCTGCTCTACCAGGCCGCCGAGGTCCCCGTCGGCGAGGACCAGCGCCAGCACCTGGAGCTGACGCGCGACCTCGCCCAGCGCTTCAACGGCCGCTACGGGGAGACCTTCACCGTGCCCGAGCCGTACATCCTGAAGGAGACGGCCAAGATCTACGACCTGCAGGAGCCGGGGTCGAAGATGAGCAAGTCCTCCTCCTCGCCGGCCGGGATCGTCGACGTCATGGACGAGCCGAGGGTGACCGCCAAGAAGATCCGCTCGGCCGTCACCGACGCCGGCCGCGAGGTGCGCTACGACCCGGTCGGGAAGGCCGGCGTGTCCAACCTGCTCTCGATCCACTCCGCCCTCTCGGGGCGCAGCCTCGCCCAGCTGGAGGAGGACTTCGCCGGCCGCGGCTACGGCGACCTCAAGAAGGAGCTCGCCGAGGTCGTCACCGACGCCCTGGCCCCGGTGCGCGCCCGCGCCGCCGAGCTCACCGCCGACCCCGGAGCCCTCGACGAGGTCCTCGCCCGCGGCGCCGAGCGCGCGAACGAGATCGCCGAGCAGACCCTGGCCACCGTCTACGACCGCGTCGGCCTGGTCCGGGCCCGGGCGGGCCGCAGGTCGTGAACGACCGGGTGCGCACCATCGGCGTGTCCATCCCGGTGCCCGCCCCGCACGCCGCGGAGCTGACGGCCTGGCGCGCCCGGTTCGGCGACCCGCTCGCCCACGCGGTGCCGCCGCACATCACGCTGCTGCCGCCCTCGCAGCTGCACCTGGACGACCTCGACGCCGTCCGCGAGCACCTGGAGACGACGGCGGCCGCCTGCGCGCCCTTCGAGGTGGTCCTGCGCGGCACGGCGACCTTCCGCCCCGTCTCGCCCGTCGTCTTCGTGCAGGTGGCCCGCGGCATCTCCGAGTGCGAGCTGCTGCAGGCCGCCGTGCGCACCGGCCCGCTGCGCCGCGAGATCGCCTTCCCCTACCACCCGCACGTCACGGTCGCCCACGACGTCGAGGAGGTCGCGCTCGACCGCGCCGAGCTCGTGTTGCGCGACTGGGAGGCGACCTTCACCGTGAAGGGGTTCAGCCTCTACGAGCACGGCGCCGACGGCGTCTGGCGGCCACGGGAGGACTTCGTCTTCCAGCAGTGAGGGGTGCGGGCCGGGCGTGAGCGCCGTCGAGCAGGCCAAGAGCGCGATCACGACGGTGACGCGCAGCTTCCCCGCCCGCGTCTGGCAGCGCTACGGCGACGCCCGCGGCAACGTGCTGGCCGGTGGCATCGCCTACTTCGCCTTCTTCTCCATCTTCCCCGCCCTCGCCGTCGGGCTGACGGTGCTCGGGTTCGTCATGAACGACGTGCCGCAGGTGCGCGACTACGTCGTGCGCAACCTCGTCGAGGGCGTCGACCAGTACGCCCCCGGGCTGGTGCACCAGGGCAGCCGCCCCGCCGGCCCGGCCGGCGAGGCGGCCACCGGCATCTACATCGACGACTTCCTGCGCGGCTCCGCCCTCACCTGGACCTTCGTGGTCTCGATCGCGACGTTCCTCTTCACCGGCCTGGGCTGGATGGACGGCATGCGCCAGGGCATCCGCGCCGTCTTCGGCGACGACCCGGGCGACGGCAACTTCCTGCTCGTGCGGCTGCGCGACCTGCTGGGGATGCTCGTCGTCGGCCTCGGCGTCGGGCTGTCGGTCGCCGCGGTCGTCGCCACCAACGGCGTCGGGGGCTACCTGCTGGACGCGACGGGCTTCGAGCCGTCCACCTGGTCGCGCTGGCTGCTGGCCGTGCTCGGCTTCCTCGTCGCCCTCGCCATCGACACCTGCACCTTCCTGCTCGTCTTCCGCGTGCTGCCCAACGCCGACGTGCCGCTGCACGACCTGCTGCAAGGGGCCCTGCTCGGCGGGCTCGGCCTGGGGCTGCTCAAGCAGTTCGGCACCTCCTTCGCCCGGCGCAGCGCCGAGGGCAACGCCTTCCTCGGCGCGGCCGCGACGCTCGTGGTGCTGCTCGTGCTGATGAACCTCATCGGCCGGCTCATCCTGCTGGCCGCCGCGTGGGCGGCCACCCGCGCCGACGACGCCGGCACGCTGCACCCGGACCTCATGGCGCAGGCGCGGCTGGCCGTGCCGCTGGGACCCGAACCCGGCCCCGAGCAGCGCCCCCGCACCGCGGGGCGCCCGTTCCTGTCCGGGCTCGCGCTCGGGGCGGCGGCCACCGGTGCGGGCGCCCTGGCGCTGCTGCGCCGCGCCGGCCGGGGCGGCGCAGCAG
>NZ_JAAALL010000012.1 GCF_009906315.1 Kineococcus vitellinus
CCCTGGCACGGTCCAGGCGAGCAGCCGCTACCCCTCGAGGAGACCGATGCGCCAGCACTCCACCCCGTCCACCGCGCTCCAGCCCGCACCCCGGCCGTTGCGCGGCACCGGGGGGCAGGCCCCCAGCCGGCGCTCCCTGCTCACCGGCGGCGCCGGCACGCTCGCGGGACTGGCCACCGGGGCGGTCGCTGCGGTGCCACCCGCCGCGGCGAGCACCGCAGGCGCCGCACCTCACGGCAGGACCTCGGACGTCGTCCACCTGGACGCCTCGGCGCTGTCCAGGGCGATCGCGCGGCGGCAGATCTCGTGCGTGGAGGTGATGAACGCCTACCTCGACCACATCGAAGGAGTGAACCCGCGGTTCAACGCCCTCGTCAGCCTGCGCCCGCGCGAGGAGCTGCTCGCCGAGGCGCTGGGCAAGGACCGCCTCCTGGCGCGAGGAGTCCGCCAGGGGTGGATGCACGGCCTGCCGCACGCGGTGAAGGACCTGGCCAACGTGCGCGGGCTGAAGACGACCTCCGGATTCTTCCGCCCGCCCTTCGACGTCCCACCGGCGAGCGCCGACGCCCTGCACGTCGAGCGCATGAGGAACGCCGGCGCCGTCTTCATCGGCAAGACCAACACCCCGGAGTTCGGTCTGGGCTCGCACACCTACAACGAGGTCTTCGGCGCCACGCTGAACGCCTACGACCGCTCCCGCTCGGCCGGGGGCAGCAGCGGCGGCGCCGCGGTCGCCCTGGCCACGCGCATGCTCCCCGTCGCCGACGGCAGCGACTTCTTCGGCTCGTTGCGCAACCCCGCCGGCTGGAACAACGTCTTGGGCATGCGTCCCTCCTTCGGGCGGGTCCCCGGCGCCGGTGCCGACGTCTTCGTGCAGCACGGCGGTGTGGAGGGGCCCATGGCGCGCAACGCTACCGACCTTGCGCTGCTGCTGAGCACCCTGGCCGGCTACGACGAGCGCTCGCCGTTGTCGATCGAGCAGGAGCCCGATGTCTTCGCCGGGCGCCTGCGCCGGGACTTCCGCGGGGCGCGTGTCGCCTGGCTGGGTGACCTCGGCGGCTACCTGCCCACGGAGCCGGGCCTGCTTCCCCTGTGTGAGCAGGGCCTGAGAACCTTCTCCGCGCTGGGCGCCCACGTCGAGCACCTGGACGCTCTGCCGACCGCACCAGGTTTCGCGGGCACCGAGGACCTGTGGCCGCTGTGGCTGGTGTTCCGCCACTGGCTCATCGGTGGCATCCTGCACCCGATCTACCAGGACCCCCTCCTGCGAGCGGCGATGAAGCCGGAGGCGATCTACGAGGTCGAAGGCCTGCTCAACGGCGCGGACGGCAATCCTGCGATCACCGGGTTGGACACCTACACGGCCTCGGTGAAGCGGACGGCGATGTACCAGGCCTTCCGGCAGCTCTTCCAGACGTACGAGTTCCTCGTTCTGCCCACCTCCCAGATCTTCCCCTTCGAGGCCTCGACCACCTGGCCCCGCAGCATCGACGGGGTGCCGATGCCCTCCTACCACCGCTGGATGGAGGTCACGGCCATCGCCACCCTGCTGGGGGCCCCGGCGATCAGCCTGCCCGTCGGGTTCGACGCCCGCGGCCTGCCCGCGGGCGTGCAGGTCATCGCCCGCAACCACGCCGACCTGTCGCTGCTGCAGCTGGCGCGCAGCTGGGAGCAGGTCCACGACTGGGTCGCGAGCGCGCCGGCCGCGGTCGTGCAGTGATCACCTGCTCGGCGATCACCATCCGGTGCTCGCTCAGCGGACGCCCCGGCCAGCGGTGGCAGACGCCGGCACGTCAGGCCCGGGCAACCAGGGAGGGTGCCTCCGGCCTGCGCCGGAGCGGTCAGAGGTCCTGGTGCTTGGTCCTGCCCGTTGGTCGTTCGTGGCGGCGTCGATGAGGAACGGCCTCTGTACGGGATCCGCCGGGCGTGCGAGTCTTGTCGAGCTCGAAGAGGGGCCCTTGGAGGCAATCAGGCAGCTGTTGTCGATTTTGCCCACTGCGGCAGCAACCACTCACGGGTATCGCCTGATGCGCACAACCAGTGTGGACCGTGACATGGGGCGCAGCACATCGTCCGATCTCCGTTGCGGTGCTCCCGGGCGTGAGGTAGAACCGCCCGAAAACCGAGGTGGGCTCGCACCCAGGTCAGGTGATCAACAGCGTCTTGCCGTCGGCGCGCTGAGCGAGGAGATATCCGCCGTGGATGAGTATGTCGCCTTGGTGGATGTCGACGATCGCCGGCTGCTGCAGTTGATCGCTGATGGCTGTTCGGTCGCCGAGGCTGCCGACGCGCTGGGCTGGCAGCTGCGCTACGCCGGGCAGCGGTTGCAGTCGCTGCGACGGCGTTTGAAGGTGGGCAGCACCGCTGAAGTCGTGGCGCTCGTCATCCGGTGGCGACGGGCCTGACGCGAGCCGACTTACAACCGATTTCACTTTGACATGCGAGGCCGCAGCGGTCGTTGCAGCTTTGTGCGCATGGCCGACGAGGTGGTGTTGGAACGGATCGCGGAGCTGGTGCCGGACGAGCTGTGGCAGCGGGTGCAGCCGCTGCTGCACCAGCGCCCGCCCCGTCGCTTCCGCCACCCCGGCCGCCTGCCCCCGCGACGACCGCGCCGCACTGGCCGGCATCGTCCACGTCCTGATCACCGGCTGCACCTGGGCCCAGGTACCGACCGAGCAGCTCGGCTGCTCCGGCGTGACGTGCTGGCGACGACTGCGGGACTGGACCGAGGCCGGCGTCTGGCCGACCCTGCATCAGGTCCTGCTCGATGAGCTGCGCGCCGCCGGGAGACTGGACCTGAACACCGCGGTGGTGGACGGCTCGCACGTGCGGGCCCTCAAAGGGTGTCCCTATGACCTCCGTCAAGCGGCAGCCAGCCCAGCAGGCGGTGTGACGGCGGGATCCGGAGTTGGCCGGCGGTAGGGCTGCCCCGTTCTGATCATGGCATGCAGGACGTCGCATCGACGCCGCGCCAGGCAGAGCACCGCAGCAACGTGGTGCTTACCTTCGCGACGTTTGCGGTCGTAGTAGGCCCGGCTGGCCGGGTCGCGCAGGCTGGCGAAAGCCGACAAGTAGAGCACCCGCTTCAGATCACGGTTGCCGCGGCGGGCGGGGTGCTCGCCGCGGATGCTGCGCCCAGACTTCCGCGTCACCGGCGCCAGGCCGGCGTAGGACGCCAGGTGCGCGGCAGTTCGGAAGGCCGAGCCATCGCCGAGGGTGAGCAGGAGCTGGATGGCGGTCCTCACTCCGACCCCGGGCATCGAGGTGAGGACCGGGGCAAGAGGGTGCGCCTCCAGCAGATCTTCCAGTTCCGCAGCCAGCTCGGCACGGGTGTCCAAAACCGTGCGCAATGAGGCAGCGAGGCCGCTGATCACCCGGCCGTACTGAGCGGTGCCGGCGATGACGACGCTCTGCTCAGCCAAGGCGGCAAGGATCCGCGTGGGCAGCGTCTTGGCCAGCTGGGGTGAGCGCTTGGCCATCACCGCCGCCATGCCCTCCTTGCCCACTGCCTGCAATTGCTGCGGAGTTCCCGCTTCAGCGAGCAGGTCGAGCACACCACCACGACGCAAGTGCCTGCCCAGCAGTCGCTCCAGAGCCGGGTGAACGTGCAGGAGCGCGTCGTGCAGGCGGTTGGTTAGGCGGGTGGCTTCGGCGGCCAGGTCGGCGTCGTAGCCGGCCAGCACGCCCAGCGCGATGACGGTTTCATCGTCAGGGCCGACCCGGCGCAGTGTGTGCGGCAGGGTGCGGGCAGCGTCGGCGATGACGTAGCCATCGCGGGCGTCGGTCTTGGCTTCGCCGGGGTGCAGGTCGGCCAGGCGGCGCATCACCAGACCCGGCAGGTAAGCCACGTCCAGGCCCATCGACCGGGCAACCTCGACGGCCAGGGCGCCGATGGAGGCGGGCTGGTCCACGATCACCAGTACCGGGCCGTGCTCGGACAAGCTGGTGAACAACGCTCGCAGCGCGGTCTCGTCGTTGCGCAGCGGCGCATCAGCCAGACGTCGCCCAGCGGTGTTCAAAGCGACGGCATGATGGTTCTCCCGCGCGACGTCGAGGCCGCAGAACACGGCATAGCCGAGACCATCGTCGGAGTCTGCGCCATGGTGGCGCTTGTCGGATCCGGACAAGACCGCTCCTTCCGCACCGCTGCCAGGCCAGCCTGGACACCGCGCCGGCAGCCACGTTACGGAGGGCCTACACGAATGCGGCCAGGTCCCTATCAGCGGTCACGAGCGCCCTGCGGTCCCGGCGACACCACCTTTTCGATCATGACGACAGGGGCTTCGAGTCATACCGGGGCCGCTGGCCTACACCCCCACCTTGGAGGCAAGAACAAGGTAACGGGGCTCACACCGGCCCTTCACCGGTAGACCGGGCCCGCAACGGATCCAAGCACCACCTCCTGACCGACGCCGGCGGTGTCCCGCTGGTCGTGACCCTCACCGGCGGCAATCGCCACGACGTCACCCAACTGCTGCCGCTGGTCGACGCCTTCCCACTCGTCCGCGGTGTCCGCGGCCGGCCCCGCCTGCACCCGAAGTACCTCTATGCCGACCGCGGCTACGACTACGACGTCTACCGCCGCGCCTTGCGCGACCGCGGCATCGTCCCGCGTATGGCTCGTCGCGGCGTCATCCACGGCTCAGGACTGGGCCGCATCCGCTGGGTCGTGGAACGCAGCTTTGCTTGGCTGCATCAGTTCAAACGGCTGCGGGTTCGCTACGAGGTTCGGGCTGATCTGCACTTGGGCCTGCTGCAGCTGGCATGCGCGCTGATCTGCTACCGCAAGCTGCCCGCGTCAAAGTGAAACGAGTTGTAAGGCTCGGCAAGGCGATGCCCTGTCTCCTCAGCGCGCAGTAAGGTTGAAGAAGTTGTGCTGGCTCAACGTTGCGGCGTCAGCGTCGTGGGCCGGTTGCACTCGAACCACGTCCTGTGGACGTTGACGCCCCAGGCCCGCCCCGGGTGGGCGGTGTCTGCGCGCGCCGCCTCGCGCGCCGTGACCGTGGCGCGCAGCACTTCGTTGCTGGGTGCGCAAGCAGCTTCCTGCGGTGACAGCCCGGCACGGACCACCAGGAGCAGGCGAGCGACGGGCAGGCGCAGGGGTGCGTACGCCTCCAACTGGAGCCGGCCATCGGCCCTCAGGTTCGCCCTCCACGGGTCTCGGCCCGGCACCCAGTGGTACCCGTCGAGGTACTTCATGACGTCGAAGACCTGCCGCGCCGAGTAGCCGTTGCGCTTCCACGTCAGCGCCTGCGCGACGGCCACCTTTGATGCCCATAGGTTCCACGCCTGCGCGGGCGTGAACCCGTGCACGTGCCAGGCGGTAAGCTCTTCCGCGGTAAAGCGCGGCGCCCCTGCGGGGTGACCCAGCTCGATGGCCGCCAAGCACCAGCCTCCGTAGAACCACGGCGCGGCTTCGAGGGGTGTCCACCCACGCACTTCGTAGTCGCGTTCCCAGCCCCGCGGCAGGTGCAGGTCGTCCCAAGTGATCGCATCGGTGTAGTCGCAGTAGCACATGACTGCTTCATCGGCGGTCTCCTCGGACAGGCTGACCAGTCCTGCCTCGAGCGCGAAGAAGCCGGCGAGGGGGCGCGAGCCGTGGCAGGAAGCCGGTCGGGACACCTCGGGGTGGTGGCCGGGGACAGGCGCACCTCACCGCGCGCGGCCGCTGAAGCCTGCCCCGGGCCGCGCCAGTGGATCGCCGACGGGCTTTCGCGATGTCGAGCACTGCGATGTCGAGCACTGCGATGTCGAGCACTGCGATGTCGAGCACTGCGATGTCGAGCACTGCGATGTCGAGCACTGCGATGTCGAGCACTGCGATGTCGAGCACTGCGATGTCCCGCGCCGTCTATTGTGCACCGCCCTGCCCGGCACCGAAAGCTACTAGATGCTGCAAGTGTTCTCCGTCATCGGCGCGCGGACACCCCGCTATTCGGGGTGCCGGGGTGCCGGCGAGCACCACGCGGACGTGAGTGCGGTGGACACCGCAGCAGGTGGCGTAGATTGGTTGCGCTCAACGGTGGCCGTCAGGTCGATCGGTTCGTGCGTGAGGTGCCCGAAGCAGCACAGTGCTCCTTCAGGCACCTCAACACCTGCGCCGAACTAGACGTCGTTCCAGGGCCGCGAGGTGATCACGACGTAGAAGCCGGCGCCGCCGGCGCTCAAATCCTGCACCTGCTCAGCAGAGTGCCCTGCGTGCCGCAACGCGGCCTGCAGAAGCAGCGCTGAGACCAGGTCGCTCGTCCAGTGGAGCGTCCCATCAGTGTAGATCTCGTCGGTGATGACGTCTTCCACGCTCCTGTCGGTGATGTGGTTGGGAATCAGCCAGCGCTCCGGCTGCTGGCGTGCGAGGTGGGCCGGGCACGACATCACCCACAGCTCACTCAGGATTGC
This sequence comes from Kineococcus vitellinus, assembly GCF_009906315.1. GTDB lineage: Bacteria > Actinomycetota > Actinomycetes > Actinomycetales > Kineococcaceae > Kineococcus > Kineococcus vitellinus. The sequence continues at coordinate 6,397 of NZ_JAAALL010000012.1, forward strand.
TTCGAGATCGGGGTACCACGTGAATGGGGTGCTGGTGGTGCTCATCTCATACTCGTTTCTGCTTGTGTCCGTTCTCGGACGGCACGTTTGGATGGGTGGACCGTCCGACTCCGCGGTGCGGGATCGAACGGGCTTGCTGCGCGCTCCAGATCGTCTGCTCTTCTGCGCCTCGAGGGAACCTCGCGGACGCTTTGTGTTAGGTCAGGAGTGTTGGAGACGTTGCCTTTGAAGGCATCATTGGCTGGGCGCCAGAAGGCGGCGGTCCGCGGTGCGCGTACTGACGTGTGCAGTTGCTGTGAGCAGTGGGTGCGCGTCCTAGAGCACGCGCACACGTCAGCGAGCCACGCGGCTGCGTACCTTCTGCCCGGTGACCGTGCGGTACCCGGGCAGCGGCCGAGCGGCGACTGGGCGGCTGAGCCACTGAGCAGCTGCTGTCAGCGGCGCCACTACGCGCCTGCAGCGGCCATCGGCCGCGCGCTGACGAGACGGCGCACGCACCGCGGGCAACCGCAGGCAGCCAGCGAGCGCGTGAGGGCGTCAGCCTCGCTGGCCAGGGCGTCCCGCTGCCGCTGCGGCACCTGCGACATGTAGGCGTCGAAGGCGCGCAGCACGGCCCGCTGGAAGCGGGCATCCAGCGCCCGTCCTGCCGCCAGCCACTCCTCTTGCAAGCGCTGCTCGATCTGGGTCAGTGCCTGCAGCATCGGCGCCGCCGAGTCGTTCATCATGGTCATCTCCCATGTCGTTGTGGATGTCGGGTGGTTCGTGCTCTCACCAGCGCCGCTGGTGAGCCGCTGCGGGCGTGGCGCCCGCTGTTGAGGCTCTCGGCGGGCAGGTTGACGATGGTGACCGTCCTGCCCTCCGAGCCTGCTGCTGGTGTTCTCGGCGGGCAGGTTGGCGATGGTGACCGTCCTGCCCTCCGAGCCTGCTGCTGGTGTTCTCGGCGGGCAGGATGGCCGCCGTGACCGGGCGCGTTAGCGGCAGAGCCCTCAGCGCCCGGTGCACGCGCGTGTGCGGCGCGCCGGCGCGCGCTGGTGGCTAGGAGGGCACGGGCTTCGAGGTCGACGTGGCGGCGCTGCGCGCATCAGCGCTGGCCGCATCAGCGCTGGCCGCATCAGCGCTGGCCACGCCCGCGCTGGCGGCATCTGCTGAAGCCATGGCCGCCTCGTACCAGGCCAGGTCGGCGGCGCTGGCGCGCTCCGCCTCCGCCTCGTCAAGCCATGCGCTGCCGCCGTGGCCGTCAGCGCGTCGAACACCGCCATGGCCGGCCCTGGTGGCGCCGAGTTCCATCACAACCTCAGCGGGGGCGTTGAAGTGGCGCAGCCACCGCTGCTCCCACGCCTGGCGCTCCTCACGAATGCGTGTGGCTAGGCGCTCAGTGACGCTGTTCACCCCGAGCGTGGTGGCCACCTGATCCAAGGTGGCCGGCCCCCGCAGCCACCGCGTTCCGTCCATAGTGGCCAGCCCGTGTGCGTGCAGCCTGCGCAGCACGGTCCGCATCCCGCACGCGCTCATGCCCGCAGCCTCGGCCAGTTGGGTCAGGGTGCTGGGCTGGTGCAGCAGCCCGTAGACCAGCCAGGCCCGCTTGCCCAGACCTGCAGCTGCACGCCTTGAAGTGTCGGAGGTATGACAGACGTGCCCACTCTCGATACCGCCCCCCTCAACGGCTTCGGGCTGAATGCGCGCAGCGCGCTCGCTCCACAGTTCGTGACCTACGCTGGCGCCATCGACAACGTAGAACCGCGCGGGCAGCGGCCCGACCACATTGACCCCACTGCCACCGTCACCGGTCTCTTGAGGAACCGTCAGGCGATAGCAGTGAGGGGTGAACGCCTCGGCCAGCGCACCAGCGGGCTCGCCGGCCCGCTCAGGTTGAGGCCGACGCACCTCCACGACCATCAGGAAGCCGGCCTCCTGCAGCTTGCGACGTGCGCCGCGGGCGTGGTGGCGCCCAAGCTGCAAGGCCAGCTGTTGCAGTTGCCGCTCCGAGGCGCCGTAGCCCTCAGCCGTCCCGGCCTGCAGCGCGATCAGGCAGTGCGCTTGCAGGTGCGCCAGGACCCCGGGGCGCTCCTGCACGCCCCAGGGGTAGCGCTCGGCGGCGGCGCGCACCCGCGCCAGGTGCCCGAGCAGGTCCTCCGCCTGCACCGTCGCCACCATGGTGGCGCTGTCCCCGCCGCTGGTGAAACCGTCACGAGGTCGCCCAGCGCCGCTGCTCGCAGTACCCGCGCGGGCGGCGTCCTCGGCGCGCAGTTGCGTCAGCCTCGCCGCTACCCGGCGGTAAGTACCCCGCGCCCAGCGTTCCGGTGTGTACTTCGCCCGGGCTGAGCGGCGCCAGGCGTGACGGCACCCGGCCATGCGCCGGTTGGTGGCCAGCGCGGTGAACCAGTCCTCGGAGAGCCCGTTGGCCCAGCAGGCACACGCGAGGATCCACAGCATCCGCGACTCATCGGCGCGCCCGTCCCTTCCGCGGGGTACCAGCGGCCCTGCAGCATCGCGAGCCAGCATCCACTGCTCAGCGCTCAGATCACCTCGTCCGGTGCGGCGGCGCCTGAGACGGGCTGGGCGCGGCGCGGGCACTGCCAGGCGCTGCCATCCGGCGGTGTCCTGCTCGCGCCGCCTCCGCGCCGGATCCTCCTGCCTGCGCCGCTTGCTCACTGCGTTCTGCTGGCCGGTCCGGTGATAGGTGCCGCGAGGGCTCCGCCGAGTGCCGGCCGAGGGAGCTGTGACTGCTGTGCTGTGCGCCGTCGTGCCCGCTCCTGCCGTGGCCGCCGTGGTGTGGGCGTGACCGGCCTTGGAACGCCGGGTCGTGGCGGTGCTGGCCGGTTGGTCGAGCCCGAGCAGGCTGATCACCTCGGGGATGCTGAGGCTGGAATCCAGCCGTGAGGGCGGCAGCCCGGGCAGGCGGTGCGGGGCGCCCGGCGGGCGGATCAGTGAGCCGCCCTCGCGCAGCTGCGAGGAGGGCACCAGCTTGGCGACATACCTGCCGAACGCGGTGCGCTGTTGCGGGGCGACGGCCGCGTACACATGCGCATGACCGGGCTGGCCAGAGAGCGCGAAGACCGCGCGGATTCCCTGAGCCCGGCACCAGGTCAGCAGCTGGTGAGTGGCCACATCGCCGTCCACGCCATCGAGGTCGACGTCCGCGGCTACGAGGCCGGCCCGCAGCTCGATGGCGAAGGTGGCGGCTGGTGAGTGGGGGTCGTTGACCTTGCGCCAGGCGGCGTGGACGGTGGCGACGGTGCCGGGGGAGGTGTTGTCGGGACTGATCAAGCGTACCCGGCGACCGGGCGCGGCCAGCGCCTGCTGCAGGCGCACCAGCTCAGGGCTGGGCTGGTGCGCCTGCGCAACTGGCAGGGACCGGTCAGGATGTGATGTGGATAGCGCAGTAGGCGCCGGAGTGGGTGCCGTAGGCGCGGTGGGGTGGGGACTAGAGCTCATGGTGGCCTGCCGTTCGGGTGCACCCGGCAGGCCCCTAGGGGGCAGACCGGGGACCGGGCAGGGCGCCCGGTCGAGCAGCGCCATCGGCAGGCAGGCTGGCACCTCGGCACTTGGGGGCGCTGCCACAGCCGGGCGCGATGGCGCCGGGGCCTGCACCGCATCGCCCGGTCCGGCTGACGCACCGGCTGACCTACCGGCCAGCTCAAAGCGATCTTTTTATCAGCAGCGGAATGGCACTGCTGTCACCCGCTCGCCGGCGCGTACTGCACGAGCTAGACCAGAGGGTGACACGAACACGATGAGCGGCTGACGGTGAGCCGCAATCGCGTAGGCCGGGACGCCTTGCCGTGCGTGCAGCGGACGGCGGTGCGCGACCTGCCGCCGTGCTTCCAAGATCACATGCGCCAAGCACCAGTCGTCAGCTGCATGGCGCGGCCGCGAGCAGCTGCCGCCGTCGACCTCGGGGCGTTCATGACAGGCCGGCGCGAAGGGCACTGACGCCGTTGAGCCCGCGGTGGTCCTGCCGCTTGTCAGCTCCTAGTGATCCGCCGAGAGGCTGCGAGTACCGAGCCGATTCGGTGCGTCTACCGACCCCCCAGCGTCTGAGGCGGGCCGGTGTTCAACCCGTCCGAGCCGATGAGAGGAGGAGACACGGAGATAGCGCTACGCGGGCCGTGATCCACCCGTGAGCCATCAGTAGGCCAGCGGTCCCGCCGCCGTCCACGGCGAGTCATGGCGGACCCAGGCACACGACGTCAGGCGCTGGCACGCCTCGCGAACGCCTCAGCACCGCTGCCCCTTCCTGCCTGAGCCTGACTCGACCATGGACAGGCGCTGCATCGTGCAGGAGCGCCGGAGTGAGAACCACCAGAACCAGTCGTCACGCGCGTGTGACTTGTAAGACCGCCTCCGATCGGCGCACAGACGGGGCTGGCCGCGGCGCAAAGGGACAAGCCAGATAGCGAGTCCGCGGTTCTGCATCAGCATTTCGTGCCTGCACCATCAGCGACTAGTGGCGGCCGTAATGCCTCTACCGCTGGCTGCTTCCAAGTGCACCGCTGCACACCGCTGCGCCACTGCTGGATGTTGGCACGCTGCGCCCTCAGAAGGGGTGGGACAGAAGATCGAGACAGAAGAGCGGCCGCGATCGAACCAGCCCCCGGACTGCCGATAGCTGCAGCGGGCTGTTCGGCCTGACCGGACAGGTCATCGCATCACACCGTAGTCGTCACCATGAAGACCAGAGCACGAGGAGTGCACATGTTGGGTCACATCGCCTGGATCAGGCCGGAGCTTTTTCGCTGCGAGCGCATGGCGGGAGTTTCGGTACCGGCCATGATCACTTACGTCGGGTTGCTGACGCAGGTGGATGGTAGTGGATACGTCAAGGACCGGGCCGCGGTCTTCAACGCCGTCCTGTGGCCGGGGCGCGGGCACACCGTGGAGGAGATGGAAGAAGAGCTTGAGCAGCTGACGACCGCGGGCCTGCTGTGCCGCTTCGGCGCTCTCCGCGGCTACCTGCACATCGTGGACCACGCCGTGCAGCGGCGCGGCCACCGGCACGCAAGCCGCAAGCTGCCCAGCTGCCCGACTCATCACCGTGCGCTGACCCTCCCTCGGCAGCCAGCAGGTAGCCAGCGCCCCTAGCCAGCAAGGCCCGCTGGAGCGCTGAGGTGCGCACCCGTCACCTGCCAGCGGACCGCAGGGAGGCGACGGGTGCGCCGAGCGTCGCGTTGCTCAGCGACCGCAGATTTTGACGCGCATACAGCCGATGCGGCCATAGCGTCCATCGCTCTAGGTTCCCGAGCGGACCACTCCACAGACGCCACCACAGCGTGAAGCCGCACGGCGCCGCCGTCACGGCCCGGCCTGACGCGTGACGGGGCGGACGCAGGAGGCGTGTCGTCGCAGACCACCGGGCCAGCCACCGTGCAGCTTCCGGCCCGCCAGCGCCACCTTCGAAAAATCTTGAACTTCCCTGCTCGCTCCGGTGCATCCAGCCCGCCTGCCTGCCAATGGCTAAAGAGGAACGCCAGGCAGGCCGGGCGGGCCAGGCGGCCCAGGCAGGCAGAAACGAGCGCTGCTACATGATCAACCACTGAGCCACCAGTAGGGAGTCGCAAGCACCTGCACCATCCGCGACGCGAACCCTGCGCCGCTGCAGAGCGCGGATCCCCGATCCCCTCACGCACTCCCTGCGGTGCAGTGAAGGCACCACATCAGCTCACGTCACCACCGACAACACGATGCGAAGGACACAATCATGAAGTTGACGATCGGCTCGCCGGACACGACGAGCGCCATCGAGTTCCCACACGAGGGCATCTACGACGCCCGGCTGGACCGCTGCGAGGAGAAGACCATCACCCGCCGCGACGCCACCCCCTTCTCGCTCCTCAACTGGTACTTCACGGTCACCGGACCCGATGCGCGCTTCACCGGCCGCAGGGTGCGCGGCACCACCACCACGGCGCTGCGCCGCTATGGCTCGGCGCTGGACCGTAGGCTGAATGGGTGGCTGACCATGATTTACGGGGACCAGCTGAGTGACGGCATGGTCATTGACACCGAGAATCTCACCGGCCTCACCTTCCGTGTGACGATCGCCATGGTCCCCGATCGCAAGGATCCCCGGCAGCGGTGGGCTGAGGTGACGGACATTCACGGTGTCAGCCCTGACCCGTCCTTCGTCGATGAGCAGAACGGCGAGAGCGCCAGCGACCCCGGCAGCCTTGGCGAGGACCCCTACGGCGTGCCGTTCTGATGCTCGAACGGGTAGCGCCCCGGCGCCCTGCCCGGCGCGCCTACCGCGACGGCTCACCCGCAGCGCAGCGCACCACCCGGCACACCCGGCGTGCCCACCGCAGCCCTCGGGGAACCGCATAAGCCTGCAGGCCGAGACCAGCGTACGCACTCGCCTTGCCGTGGGCAGCTTTGGCGCCCACGGCAAGGCGAGCGCGGTGAGCGTGGGAGAGGCGGTCGGTGTGAGGGAGGTGGGTGCGGCGGTGGGTGTGGCGCGTCGGCGATCGACGGTCGAAGCGGCCGGCGGTCACGCCCCACCGTCAGCCTGCCGATGACGGACCCGTGACGACCGTGAGGACGCGCCGCGCCCACCGCGGTAACGCTGGATCAGAAGAGGAAGGAGCACTTGTGATGTTGGGTTATCGCCGCCGCGCCCGTGCGCTCGCCGTGGGCATCATCGCGTTCATCATGCTGCGGCTGCTGGAGTCGACCTGGCAGAGCGCCGCAGGCGGCTACCAGTGGACGGTTCCCGCGGCGGCAGCGCTGTGGACTGCTGTCACCTTGCGCTGCCTGTACCGTCCGCAGATCACCTTCAGCGAAGATGACGACTTGGTCGTGGAGCAACCGCTGTGGCAGACGGTGCTGCCGCCGGGATCCCTGCTGCGAGCGAAGGTGGATGAGCGCTTGCTGCTCTTCACCCGCCGTCAGATGGTTCTAGTGGCTGCGTTCTTGCCGTTTCCTGCCCTGCGCGAGCATCGCGACGATCCCGAACGTGATGAGATCTTCCAGGTGATTGAGGACTGGCACGCGCGTCACCCCACCCACCGCGATCCGTTCGCGGTGAAGGAGTACCGCCGTTACCGGCCGCTGCTGGTGGATCTGCTGCTGTGCACCGTCGGCGCGCATGCGTTGTACGGCTTCGCCTTGCTGGGGCTCACTCCCTGAGCACCGTCCCCTCGGCCGCGGCCTGGGTGCGCGCCGGTCGCACGTGAGGGACTCCCGTCGCCAGAACGCAGGCATGAACGATGGCGATGGACCGCCAAGATGCAAGGCCTTGGAAGCGGCCGGCATGCACCGCAGGAGCCGGCGACCGGGGTGACACGAACCCTGGCACGTCGTGCCGATAGCTCCAGTGAGGACGTGACGACCTGCCCAGGCAGGCCAGCACACCCGAGGATAGAAGTTTCAACGATAGTCCGCGTTCCGGCGCGGCGATGCGACGAGGAGGGCCAGCATGGCTCGCAAGCGACAGTTGAGGCCAGAGCTCTTTCAGGGGGAGGAGTTGATGGAGGTGTCGGCGGCAGCGCAGTGGACCTTCTTCGGTCTGCTGACGCAGGCCGATGACGACGGCCGGCTGGGTGACAACGGGTGCCTGCTCAACGCCGACCTGTGGCCGCTGAGGCCAGAGCACACGGCGATCGAGATGGCCCGCGACCTTCGCGAACTCATCGCTGCGGGCCTGCTGTGCCGCTACACGGCAGGAAGCGAAAGCCTGCTACACCTGATCGGCTTCCGCAGCTACCAGCGCTCCAGCGGGTACAGCCCCTCCAAGCGCCCTGCGTGCCCGACCCATCCCTGATCGGCACCGTCTACGCGAATGAGGCGTCGGAGCTGACCTCCTCGGTGGAGGAGGGACGGTGAGGAGACCATGCTCACTGTCCCTTCCTCCACCCTCGACAGTCCACCGCTCGACCTCACCGCCGCAGTGTTGCCACCGCCTCCACCTCCGCCTCCGCATCGGCGGCAACGCGGTGGCATGCGCCAGTGCTGCGGAGCCGAAGCAACAGCAGAGCAACAAGATTCAAGCATTGGGTGCTGACCCGCACACGCCCGCGCAACCCCCGACACTGACGGAAGTCGATCAGCGCATCAGGCAAGCACAACCAGAGGCATTTCGGGCACGGGTGGCACGCTCTGCTGCGACTGGGTAGACCTGCCGCGACCGGGTACAGCACCGACCGTCCCCGCCTGGGCGGGGCGACACCGCCTCACCGCGCAGGAGACACGTCGGGACGATTCGCGGGCGGCCAGGTGCTGATCAAGACTTCCTTGTCCACATCTGTCGACTCTCGCGTGCATGACGCAGCTAGGCCGGCGGAGACGGTGCCCGCTCCTTCACAAGCTACCTGCCGCGACATGGAGTGCCGTGCACGCCTGCCGGCTCGTGCACGACCCGGGGTGCAGCGCCACCCACCACTTCTTCACTGAAGGTCACTCGTCGAGGAGGGAAGTACTCATCGCTGGCCGCCAGTGAGGCGCAATGATGGTGCATCGGGCCGAGGCGATGAGGAACGTGATGTGCACCGCGGGCTAGTGCGGAAGGAAGTGCCGGGTGATGTCGGAGGCGGGTGAGAGGCTGATGTCAGAAGTTGTTCCTCCGTCCTCAGGAGCAGATATGCCTGTAGTGATCGACCGCCTCGCCCGGGGCCAGGTAAGGCCCCCGCGCCCGCTGCTGCGCCCTGACGGCTCCCGGTTTGCCTTGGCCGTGAGCTACGGCGGGAATGGGTGGATCGCCTATGGCGACGTCCCGGCTGACTTGTTGGACGCTCTGATCCCCGGTTACTGCGGTCTGGACGATCAAGCGCGTCTGGTGGCGCGCATCCGCCTGGCCTACCGGGCGGCGGTGGCTGCTCAGGCTCTCGTGCTGGCCGAGGCAGACTCGAAAGAGCTGCGGGCGCTGCGGCCGCGTGAGCGCGCGGCGCTGCTGCGGCCGCAGCACGAGGCGGTGCGGTTGGAGTGCTGGTCCTCGCCGATCCCGCTGGTCCTCGTTGACACTGCGTATGCGCCGTTCACCAGCGTCGACCGCCCGATCAGCGCTGTCGCGGATGTGGTGGACCCGCCCAACATGATGTGGTTGCGGCCCCAGGATGAATGGGAGCTGCTGGAGAGTCTTGCGCGATCGGGGTATGTGCAGGGTTTGTATGAGGCTCTGTGATCGGCGCCATCGGTTGAGGCAGTTGATGCGGCGCCGCCGTACCCGTTGGCACTCGACTAGGGTCCATCGTGCGGATCATCAAAGCACAGCATGACGTAGGCGATGATCACCGGGCTGTGGGGGCGGGCAGCACCTCGGGCATGATGAGTGGCAGAGGTGCGCGACTGATCGCACCGCCTAAGGCAGCACTCCACGGCGTTGCGCTGGTGGCAGACCTTCGCCTCGAAGGCCGGCGGCCGTGTGGTGATCTCGACAGGAAGCGTTGCGTTGACTACACGGGCAGGCCAGCGGATCTTCTACTCTGGTGTACGCCGTACGAGACGGCGGCGTACACCAGGGGCGGCAGGGAGCACCGGTCGCCCTGCTGGATGGTCTCGCGCGCTCACAGCCCGGCGGCGATGGTGTTGTCCTGGTCCCAGCCGAGGAACGCCTGCATGACCAGAGTGCCTGCGTGCTCGGCGTCGTTGCAGGTGGCCTTGTCGAGCACACGGCCCACCCTCGTCGATGATGCGATCGCTGATGTCGAGGTCGAGGGTTCCGCTGACGAGCAGGCGGCCTGCGGCGTGGTCGGTGAGGGGATCGGTACGAGGGCTGGAGTGGCTCGTGGTGAGGTCGCCCTCGGTCCAGGTGCCGCTGTGGGGCGGGACGAGCAGCAGGTCGCGGCTGCTGTGGTGCCTCAGCGCCGCCGCCAGGGCGTTGCCGGTGACATTGGTGAAGGAGGTGCTGTCGTCACCATCCATCCAGCCGATCTACGTCTGCGTGCCGCGTGCACGGCCTCGGCCTGCGCGCCGGTCGAGCCTGCGGCGACGGGCAGGGCGTCCAGGCCGGTGACATCCGTCAGAGTGCGCTGAAGAGCTGCGCCGTCTCATGAGCGGTCACCGTGCCGCGAGGAACGAGCGGGCGGCTGGGGGAGCGCGCAGCGACACTCCTGACCCGTTGCGCCGAACCGCACGCCCGAGCAGCGAGGGCGGGGAAGCGCCGCAGCCCTGACACCGCCGGCTTGCAGCGCCGTCCACCTGAGCGAATCACCCGGGCACCAGCGAGCTCGCTGGTGCCCGGGCACGCCACCTGCATCCACGGTGCAGTCGTGGGAGCGCTAGCTGTACTGGCCACTGAGGTTGGTAACGCGCGAGGCGGGCGGTAGCCCGCCGAGCGCGGTGTGGTGGCGGTGATGGTTGTAGAGGTGCAGCCAGTTCGGCAAGGCCGCCCGCCGCTGGGACTCGCTGGCGTAGGGGCGGGCGTAGGCCCACTCGGTGGCCAGGGTGCGGTGGAAGCGCTCGACCTTGCCGTTGGTCTGCGGGCGGTAGGGGCGGGTGCGCTTGTGGACGGTGCCAGTGGCTGCCAGCGCGGCGGCGAAGTCGCGCGAGCGGTAGTTGGGGCCGTTGTCGGTCAAGACCCGTTGAACGCGGATACCGCAGTCGGTGAACCAGGCCGCAGCACGGGCCCAGAAGCCGGCGGTGGTGCTGGCCTTCTCGTCACCGAGGACCTCGGTGTAGGCCAGGCGGGAGTGGTCGTCCAGCGCGGTGTGCAGCCAGGCGTAGCCCAGAGCCTGCGGGCGGCTGCGGGCGCGAACCGCGCTGCTGCGGCCGTGGACGCGGTGCCCACCACCGTCGGGGATGTTGCCCAGCTTCTTGACGTCGACGTGGACCAGATCGCCTGGTGCGGCGTGCTCGTAGCGGCGCACCGACCGGCGCAGCGCCTGGCGGGTGGCCAGGTCGACATCGCTCAGGCGTGGCAGCCCCTCGCGGTGGATGACCTTCGCGACGGTGGAGACGGGCAGGCCCAACTTGGGGCCGATGCGGGCTGGGCCCCACCCACGACTGGTGCGCAGGTGCTTGATCCGCTTGACGATCCGCGGCCGGGTCCGGCGTGGGCTGCGGTGGGGACGCGAGGACCGGTCACTCACGCCTGCTTCGCCGAGCTGGCGGTAGCGCCCGGCCCAGCGCGCGGCGGTGCTCACCGAGACCTGGAAGCGCTCGGCGGCTCGGCGCAGCGGCCAGCCGTCTTCGACGACGCAGCGGGCAAGGCGCAGCCTTCCGAGCTCGCTCAAGGGCGCATTAGCGTGGGGCACGAAGACCTCCGGGTGATCGGTGCGGATGCCGTCAGACAGCTCCACACCTCACTCGGAGGTCTTCGCTACGTCACGGACCCGACGGCCCCCGGCGTGTCACCAACGTGCGTGGTCAGTACAGCTAGCCCTACCACGACTGCACCGTGGAAAGCTCTGCTCAGCTACCACAGTGCTCCCAGGCCGACGCGCCGGCTTTGATCCCGTCGATCGAGCCGCCCCACTTGATGCAGCCAGGGGCCACCTTGCTGACAGGTCCGGCGTAGTACTTGAAGGATCCGGAGTTGGTGGCGACCGTCTGACCTCTCACCTGCAGGTAGGCGCTGGTGGACGTCACCTTGCCGAGATCACGCGCCTTCAGCGTCACCACGCAGTTCTGCCGCGCGCCGGCGTTCCAGAGCAGGTAGACCGTTCCCCGCCCGCCGACGTCGGCGGAGTCGATGACCTGGAAGCCTGCGCCGCAGACTTCCTCGGGGCTGTAGGGGTTGACCGGACCGCCCTGGCCGAGCAGCTTCAACAACGCGCGCGCATCACCCTCTCGCTCGTCGTAGCGATCGGGGAAGGCGGAGCGCTGCGTGGCCTGCGCGAGGTCCCCGGCGGTGCGGATCTTCTGCCCCCACGGGTCGATGCCGCGCTTGTCGAGGGCGATGGCCCCCTGCACACCGGGGGAGCCGGTGTAGAAGTGCTGCGCGGCCCACTTGACGTTCAGGCGGGGGTCCTTGCCGGGAACGCACCAACCACCGGCGCTGGGGCGCTGACCGGCCGGCACCCACACCCGGCGCTGCTGGAAGGCGCCGGCCGAGTCGTGGTCGCCCTCGCACGGTTGGGGGTTGGCGCGCACGTTGGACTCGACGATGACGGTCTCCAGGGCCGCCAGGACGGCTCGATCTGAGGCGTGCACGGCACGTCCGGCATCGCGGACCACGTGCGCCACCTTGACCTGCTCGGTGGTGAAGCTCTGCGCGTGCGCAGCGCTCGGTGCGGCGCTGAGCGCGGCGCCGCTGAGCAGGAGGACACCGCCCAGTCCGCCCAGGCCGCGCAGCACTGGGCGCAGGCGTCGTACCGGCTTCACCTGGCGGTCCTGCTGGCGGTCCTGCTGACGGTCCCGGTCCGGGCTGCGGGTGGGGAGCAGGACGCGGAGCACGGGGCGCAGGGCGCTGCGAGGGGAGGTCCGGTGGGCGGTCACCGGGGATGTGATCATGGTGGTCTCCGGGGTGGTGTGGGCGAGCGGGCGCACGGTGTGTGCGTTGGCGCTAGCCGTCAGCGACGGGGTCGGGCACACTGACCGCTGCCTGGGCGTGCGGGCGGCAGGTCCTTGAGGGGCTCAGTGGTGGCGCGGTCGGTGGAGGTGGCGATGTCAGCCTGGTCTCGAAGCAGCGCTCGCAGCAGGGCAGGGGCTGCCCCCTCAACACCGAACGGCGATCACACACCGCACGCAGCGCAGGCAGCGCAGGCAGCGCAGGCACCGCAGGCACCGCTCGCCGCGAGCTTCCAGGTGCGCTACGCCGACGAGGAACCGCACTCCTTCGCCAGCGGGACACGCATGCGCTTCGGGCGCGACGACGCCGCGTGCCAGATCCCGGTGTGGGAGCAGATCAACGGCCACTCGCTCTCGAAGGTCGCCGGCGAGCTGTGGTGCACCGGCCGGCAGATGTGGGTGCGCAACCTGTCCACCGCGCACGAGCTGGTGGTCGCCGGCACGTCGGGCAGCCAGCTGCTGCCCCCGCGCGTCGGCGACGAGCCCGGCCACGCCTGCTCAGTGCCGCTGCCGACCGGTACCGTCAGCGCCCCCAGCACAGGAGCGTGGTCGCTGAGCATCGAGCAGCTGCGACCCCTCGAGCCCGAGCACGGTGAGCTGCTCGGCGCTGCCCTGACACTGCGCATCGACGACATCCCCGACCGCCACCGTCAGGCCGCCGAGGCCCTGTGCGCGCCCCTGCTCGCCGGGCAGGCGGCGCCGGCCACGTACGCGCAGATCGCCGAACGCACCGGCTGGAGCGATCGGGTGGCGCGTCGGCGGGTGCAGGAGCTCTGCGAGCACTACCGCCCGCAGATCCAGGCACTGCCCGGTGGCCGCCTGCCCCAGGAGACCCTCACCCAGGCCGTCGCGCGCACCCTCGTGACCCGCAACAAGCTCACCGCACCCCGCTCCCGCACCGCGCAGACCACCGCGGCGGAGGAGCACGGGTGAGCGGGCGTGACGGCGCCGGCGCACGCGGAGGGGACGAGGTCGACGGTGAGTCCGTGACCGTCCACGACGAACCCCCCGCCCTGGTCGAGCGCGATGAGTCCCCCGTCGCGCCCGCCACGGAGCAGCTGAGCGCCCAGCCGCCGCAGGTCGGCTGGCTGCCGGCCGACTTCGAAGCCACCGGCCCACCCCTCGGAGTGGGCGCCACGGCGATCGTCTGGCCGGCCAGGCACGTCCTGGACGGGCGCAGCTTTGCCTTGAAGGTCTGGCGACGCCCCTTCACCGACGACGCCGAGCGGCAACGCTTTCGCCGCGAGATCCGCCAGCACGTCACGCTGAACCAGGTGAGCTGGCACATCGTCACCTACACCTGGGCCTCAGAGGAGCCCGGTGGGGGGCTGCCTTGGATCGGCATGCAGCAACACGGTGAATCGCTGGAGCAGCTGCAGCAACGACAGCCCGTGCCGCTGGAGGAGGCGCTCGTGCTCGGTGCCGACCTCTTGGCAGGCTTGAGCGCGATGCACCAGCTGAAGATGGTGCACCGCGATGTCAAACCTGCCAATGTGGTGGCCGAGCACGGGCGGGCCAAGCTGTGCGACCTCGGTCTGGCCCTGGACCTGTCCGCCCTCACCCAGGACAACGCCGCCGGCACCCCCCGCTACCTCGCCCCCGAGCTGCTCGACGGCACCACGCGTCCTAGCCGACGCACCGACGTCTACGCCGCGGCGCAGACACTGCGCACCATTATCGGCACGGACGTGCCGGAGCCCTTGGAGCAGCTGCTGACCGAGGCTGCGTCGGTAAACCCTGCAGACCGGCCAGCTGATGCCGGTGCCTTCGAGCGGATGTTCCGGCAGGCCTGTGGTGCGCTGGGGCATCGCCTGGTGCCTCCCCTTCCTGCGCCCTCGAGCACACCGACGAGCCAGACGGGCACCACGGATACCACGGGCAGCGAAGAGGTGCCGGCGCGGGAGCGCGATGAGCGACCCGCACGTCCTCGGTGGCGCACCCTGCGGGCGGGTGCGCTCAGCGCCGGTGTCATCATCGCCGTGCTGATCACCGTGCTTGCGATGGACGGGGACGTCACCAACCTCAAGGTCGCCCCGAACCGTGCGGCGACGACACCTTCAGCGACGACACCTCCAGCCGCGGCGAGCACCCCGGCGACGTCCGCGCCCGCTGCCGCAGAGAACACGGGAAGCCCGCCGGTCACTGCCGCTCAGCTACCCGACGCCCGCTTGGCTCCTCCCGACATCGCCGAGGACGACACGCCGGTGCTGCTGCCCTCCACCAAGGCCGGCCGGTGCTCCGACGCAGTCAGGGGCGCTACGTCCACCGGCGATCACTCCTTCATCATCGACGGTACCGTCATCGCCCGGATCCAGACCTACTACAGCCCGACCCTGCAGCAAGCCTGCGCCAAGCTGGTCAAGGCGGACAACAGTGAGATGCGCGGTGTCCCCACGCACTTGGCGATCACCCTGTGCGGCGACGCCAACTCCTGCGACCACGACTGGAACTCCTACCCCATCGATGCGGGACCGGTCGTGGTGCCCTCCCACGACGGGTGCATCAGCTGGCGGGCCTCCATGAGAGACCAAGGCGACACCCGCTGGCTGCTGCGGGACAGCACACAACGACAAGGGTGCCTGTGAGCTCGTCCCACCCAAGAGCCCACCGCCACGTCGACGAATGAACAGTCGATCACCGAGTACAGGTGCCCACTGACGCAGGTCGCCGACGACGCCGCCCGACTGTCTCGCACGCTCGCCATGCCGTCCGCGCGAGCATTCTTAACGTGCATCCGCCTTGCACTCCACCACCACGCGGCTGCAGTGCCGGCTGGCTGACTGCCGGCTGGACATGCGCAACCACCGCAGGGGCAGCCGCTGCCCCTGACAGGTCCGGCGAGCGGCGCCATGCTTCCTGCATGTCCACCGCTGAGGCATCCAGGCGGCGCACCGCTGACGACCTCACACGCACGAGCACCGCCTTTCAGCCGACGTCCGACACGCCAGCCGCCAGTGCACGTGCCGCCTACGCCACCTTCCAGGCATCACTGCGCTACCAGGCTCTGGATGCCCATGGACTGCCAGGCCCGACGTCCCCGGCGAAGCTGGTAACCAATCGCTTCACCTTGGCTCACAGGATCCAGTTCAGCAGTACTCATGACAACTACGGCGGCCGGCGCGTGAGAACCCGGACGCAGGAGTCGCCCCTAGGGCCGCGATCGGGCAGCGGTCTGATGTGGTGAAAGGACATCTTGCGTGATAGCCGGCCAGCACCGTGCGGGGATGGACAGCAACGTCGCTGACGCGACCGCGCGCCGACCCTCCACCTTGGTGACGGTAGCGCCCCGATCCGCGTCACAAACGGAGAACGTCACCATGCGCGGAACAAGGTCGCCCGCCGTGCTGGCCGTAGCGACAACAGTCATAGCTCAATGCATGAAAGAATGTCTTCGGGCGAGCGGCACTGTACTTCTTGTGCTGCGGTGCCGAAGCGGTCGGTGCAGAAATACGAACTTCACGCAGAGAAGCCGTTCCGACTGCTGCCTTGGCGTTCGAGCACGTGCAGGGCCGCACCCAGCTGCACCCGCGAGGCAGAGACTTACCTTGCATCAGATAGAGACGGCACGACAGCTCGTCCACCGTTCGTCAATTGCCTGTGACTGACCAACCAATGCCGTGCAGCAGTGCATGTGCGCGTTACAGCGCGTAGAGCGCAACCGGCGCCAGAGGGCGCATCACACATGACCCGACGACGAAGGACACCCGATGCGTACAGCAAGACTGCTCATCTCCACAATCGCCGCGGTCACAGCCTGCCTCGCCGTGCAAGCTGCTCCCGCCGCAGCCTCCGGCCAGCGTCCCCTGATGCAAGCCCCCTTCCCGTGTGGGCAATCTTGGAGGGGTGACTCCGACAACAGCAGCGCTCACGCAGGAACTCACGAGATCGACTTCAATCGAGGCGCCAGCGCGACCGCTGACCTTGGCGACACCATCGTCGCCGCCGCCCGCGGTCGAGTCGTCACCGCCGCTCACCAGGGAAGCGCTAACGGGTACGGCAACCTCGTCAAGATTGATCATGGAAACGGTTGGTACACCTACTACGCTCACCTGCGTAGCATTTCCGTTCGCGCCGGCACGACAGTGAAACAGGGGCAGAAAATCGGAGAGCTCGGCAACACCAGCAAGCCCGGTAACGCAATCTCACCGCACCTCCACTTCGAGCTGCGCAACGACGGATCCTACCCGGGAAGCGTCGAGCCTGTCCGATTCGATGGCACCCAATTCGCCTATCCCGAGCAGAGCATCACTTCGCGCAACTGCAACGATCCAGAGCAATTGTGCGGTCCTGGCTTCAGGGCGATCGACTGGGCCTATCTGCGCGGCTCGGCAGGCGTCCACCAAGGAACCGTTTACCTCGCGTGGAACGCCTCCACGTCCAACAATTGCGTCGTCACTGTGAAGCATCGCAACCGTAGTGCATCCAGCGCGACAAGTGCTTACCTTGAGCCGGCGGGGAGCAAGCGCTCGACCGACTCTGGTTCCTTCACCTCTTATGCAGGCCCAGTCACGCGCTCCTCGCCTGGCTGCATCCGCTGGGGCGGCGCCATCAGCGGTGTCACCTACAACAGTCCCAGCGAGCACTGCTGACAGCAAGGGAACTGCGCTGATGCTGTAATCCCTGGTGCGCGCCTTCTCAGTGAGATTGTTGACCGCTACGGCGCTCACAGTCGGCACACCTTCTGCACCCGCGGCGGCCGACACGCGAAGTTGCTTGACCACCGCGACGCTGGGTGCTCGCACTGAGAAGGTGCTGAGCAACCCTGCCGCTCCCAGTAGATACTCCTCCGAGTCTCAAGTCATCGCCTGCCAGCGGCCCGGCTACGCCACCGCGATGGTCGGGTGGGACTGTCTACCTCACCGCCGAGGTCGTTCACCTAGGCCGGGAGCCGTCTATGATGGCGAGGGTGGTCCATACCGTTCTAGGACATGTCCTGTAGATCACTGCAAGTGCAGCGTGACGCAGGTGATGATCACCTCGCTGTGGAAGTAGGCGGCACGCTTGGCGTAGCGGGTGGCGATGGCGCGGAACTGCTTGAGGCGGTCGATGCAGCGCTCGACGACGTTGCATGGGCGGTGGATGTCGGCATCGAAGGCCGGTTGACGCCCGCCTGCTGATCCCTTCGCCTTACGGCGGGAGATCTGGTCGCTCTTCTGAGGGATGGTGGCTTTGACGCCTCGGCGGCGCAGCGCCTCTCGAGTGGGGCGGTGGGCGTAGGCCTGGAGGTACCGCCCGCTTGCGGGGGAGCGGCGATCACCCGCTCGACGCACAGGCGGCGGCCGCTGACGTGGAGGTCGGCCAAGGCGTCCAGCAGCGGTAGGAGCTGGGGGTTGTCCCCGGCCTAGCCGGGGGTGAGGAGCACGGCCAGCGGCAGAGCGTCCGCATCGACGGCTAGGTGCAGCTTTGAGGTCAGGTCGCCGCGTGAACGGCCCATGCACTCTCCCTCAACGGCCAGGGCTTCGATCCAGGCTGCACACGCCTTTTTGCGGGCATCGGCGGCGTGGTGGTGGGCTCGGACATGGGTGGAGTCGATGCTGAGGACCGTGTCCGTGCGTGGTGGGCGAAGCGCGCCGTCGGCAGCGGCAGAACCGGGTGTGGTGATGAGGCTGGCGCGGAGGCGCTGCCGGGTGCCGTCAGCGGTCCACCTGCGTAGCCGTTCGTGTGCCTCTTCCAGGAACCGTAGCGTCGGGGCACTTCCCGCCGAGGCGCTCTGGTCCACAGCTTCCAGAGGATGGCGTTGAGCACTTGGCGGCGGTCTCACCAGCGTGCTCCCCGGCGCCCGGTCGCAGGCAGCAGGGGCTAAATCCGTGCCCCCATGGCATCGCTGAGCTCACGAGGTGCCCGCCGACTCAGCGCACCACGCTGGGCGCCGGGGTCGGCGGTTCGGGCGCTCCGAGGCTGGATGAGGCTGGATGTGGCCCGGGTCCGAACGTGTCTGCTGACGGTTCATCGCAAGTACGGCGTGGTCAGGGACAGGAACTGCTCGGCGTCGTCGAGCCAGGGAAAGTGCCCGGCTGCGGCCTGAATGACCAGCTCGCAGCGCGGGAAGAGACCGGCGAGCCTGGCCATCGCCTCAGGAGGGGAGTTCACGTCGACCTCCCCCGCCAGCAGCAGCACCGGGGAGGTGAACGCCGTCATCGCGGCGCGGGTGGCTGGCGGATCGAAGGCGCCGCCAGCACCGAAGATGCCAGCGGCCTCGCGGTTGCGCTGCACCTGCTGCGCCGCATGCAGGGCCTGAGCCCGCTCGTCCCAGCGGCCGTACCAGAACGGGGCGATCGCCTCGAAGGCGGCGGCGTCTGCGCGGCCTGCGACGACCGCTTCGAGGGCTGTAAAGGTGGCGGTAAACCACGGCTCGTCTCGACGGAGCCGGGCCACCGCCAGTCGGTCCTGGCCGGTGACGGGGACGCCGACGGCCGCGACGCTCGGCGTGATCAGAGCCAGCTTCCCGACCCGCTCGGGGTGGTGCTGCGCGTAGAGCACCGCGAGGTTGGCGCCGGCGCAGTGCGCGAGCAGATCGACCCGGTCGAGCCGAAGGTGCGCGCGCAGGGCGTCGACGTCGTCGACGAGGCGGTCGCAGCGGCAGGAGGTGACGTCCTGCGGGGTCGCCGAGCGGCCGGTTCCCCGCAGATCCAGCAGCACCAGCTGCCGGTGGGCGGACAGCCCACCGAGGCCGCCGAGGTAGCTCGAGTCCTGCATCGGTCCGCCGGGAAGGCAGACCAGCGGGGCACCATGGCCCACGAGGCGGTAGGCGAGGCGGGTGCCGTCGTGGGCGGAGAAGGTGACTTCGCGCCCTGCGTCGGGCCGCATCAACGCGACCTCTCGTCGTAGTCGACGTGCAGGAATCCGTCATCGCAGCTGCTCAGCCGGCCACCGGCTATGGCCATCGCCTCCGCCTCGTCCGCGAGCTCCTGGTAGGCGGCTGCGGCCTGCAGCAGGCTCGCGGCTCCATCGGCAGCGTGCTGGAAGGGCAGCACCTCCCGGGTCCGGACGAGGGCGCCGTGGACGACGGCGTGCAGCCGCAGCGCGCTGCCCTCGGCGACCAGGTCGAGCCCGATCCCGACGCGTGCCGTGCTGACACCCCACCGGGCTGCGGCGACGTCTGCGGGCCTCACCTGCGGGGCTATCTCGGCGAGGACGTCGGCGGGGACCGCGGGGCCGCTGACCTGCTCCAGCGACCGTGCCGTGCAGAGCAGGACCGCAGTCCCGGGTGCCGCAGCGATGTCGAAGACCGCCTCGTCCACCAGGGGAGGATCATGGATCAGCCTCAGCCGCCGGGCTGGCGTCGGCGGGCTCGCCGCCGCAGGGGTGCTGAGGTCCTCAGGTGCCTGCCGCGCCCGCTGTCGCCGGGACGCACGGGCAGCCACCAGGTGACCGCTGCGCATCGGTTCCACCAGCCACCAGCCTGCGGTGTGCGCGGCGGTGAGCTTCGCCGCCAGCTCCCGCAGCAGCGTCACGGCCTGGGTCAAGCCGATCGCGGAGTCCAGCTGCCACCGGTGCCGGGTCTGGTACGCAGATCCCGTCCACGGCGACGGCGGCCGGGGCGAGAGGTCGTGCTCGGTCATCATGCGCATGGTGCTACCTCCAGGCGCAGGACCTCGCCAGCCTGGCGGGTGAGCGACAGCTACAGCTGTCGGGCCAGCACCAGGCCGAAAGCCCTGCGCACAGTCGAGCCAGCGGGGTTCCCCAGGAAGGAGTCCAGCGCCAGCAGCCCCATGCTGACACAGACGACGTCGACCGCGGCAGCGCAGGTCGCCCCGTGCCCCCTTCCCGTGTCCGCGATCATGACGTCACGGTCACCATGATCGGCAGGACACGGCCTAGCCAGCACCGGGATGGACCTGCAGCAGCACGTCCTCACCCCGCACCTGCCTGAGCTGCGCCGGCGCGGCTGCACCCCGGCCGAGCGGCTGCTGGAGGTGCGCACCGACGTCGACGTCCTCGTCGCCGGGGTACGGGTGGCGACCCGGACCCCGCCGGTGCGCTCCGGGCGGCGGGTGGCGTTCCTGACCCTGGACGACGGCACCGGCTGCGTGGACGTCACCGTCGTCGCCGACGCGCAGGAAGCCACCAGCCACCACCTGCTGCACCGGGCATCGCTGCCGCCGGTCACCGGGCAGGTGCGCCGCACCGGCCCGCGCGGGCTCGGCGTCCGCGCCCTCCAGCTGCACGCCACGCCGTGAGGGTCACCCCTCGGCGCCCGTGTCCCCGGTCAGCGGACCCGGTGAAGATCAGGAGTGGGTGCCGCGGCTGCACCCGTTCCCGACGGTGCTGACGGTGTGGACTCCTTCTCGGCATTGCTCACCCTGGCCTGCCCGATGGCAGGGGGTGTCACCGTCGTGATCGCCGTCGTGTTCGCCCTGATCACACCACCACGGCGACCGGCAACGGTCCTGCTCGCCCTGGCCGGCGCCGGGCTCGCCGCGGTCTGGATCGTGCTGACCCACCAGGGCGGCGTCCGCGCCGACGTGACCGGGACCAGCGGCAGCATCCTCGACGACGTCATCTGGCTCGTCGTCGCCGCCGCCCTCAGCGCCACCTCCCTCGTCCTCGGTGCATGGCACCGCCGACGTCACTCGCCGATCCGGGCGTTGTCGTGACGAGCGGCTGAAGGTGACGAGCGACCGAAGCCGATCGGGTCAGCCGACCGAGGCGGCGTGTCGGTCGGCGCACTCGTTGCAGATCAGCTGACCGTCGCCGCCGCTCTGCGCGGCGTGCAGCTGGTTGCGGTGCTTGACCAGGAAGCAGCTGGTGCAGGTGAACTCGTCCTGCTGGCGCGGCAGCACCCGCACCGACAGCTCCTCACCCGACAGGTCTGCTCCAGGCGGCTCGAATCCTTCCGCGGCTTCGGCCTCGTCCTCATCGACGCGGGCGGACGACGTCCCGTCCGCGCGGTGGGACTTCAGCTCCTCGATGGAGTCGGTGTCCGAGTCCTCACCGGTCTTGCGTGGGGCGTCGTAGTCGGTCGCCATCGGTACCTCTCGTCACGTTCTGCGCTGTCCGCCCCGAGGTCGGCCCGGCTTCCCCAGGCCGCCGTCTCAGCAGGGCGCCGTACTCAACCACGCCAGGACCACACGCATGCCCGCGCCACGCCACGAGATGTCGCCACGCGGTGGCCGCGCTGTGCCATGTCGCAGCCGTGTCACAGCCGGGCCGCAGCCATGCCGGGGCCGATCCAACCCGGGACCCGCTCATGAGCAGCCGGTGGCCCTGAGGCCACCGCGCGGATCAGGCCCCGCCGGAGCCCATGTCGCTCTCTGTATCGAAGCGGTGGCAGCGTGTCGTGGGGGCGGGGCATGCTGAAAGCAGCCCGGTCTGGACCGCTGCACCAGGGCGCACCGGAGCACGGGCAGCAGATCGGGGGACGACGTCGTGGGCATCGCCTGGGTGGAGGCGGCCCGGTTGGCGCGCGCCAACCGCAGCCAGCAGGAGGAGCTCGAGGACCGCCAGACCGCCCTGCAGAAGCGCGCGGAGCGGGAGCGGCAGGCGCAGGAGCAGCGGCGTCGGGAGGTCTACGAGCAGGTCCTGGTGCCCTTCCGCGACGTCTTCGCCCGGCTGAAGAACATCGACCTCGCCGAGCTGGCCAGCATCGACCTGCCCAGTGCCGGGCACACCCCACAGGTGGAGGTCACCCAGGTGCGCCTGAGCGCCCTGCAGACCGTCGGGGCGCTGGCCGGCGGGCTGGGTGCTGGGGCCGGGGCCGGCGTGGGCACCGTCGCCGCGGTCACCGCCTTCGCCGCCGCCTCCACCGGGACCTCGATCTCGGCGTTGTCCGGGGCGGCGGCTTCCAGCGCCACCCTGGCGTGGCTCGGTGGTGGGTCGCTGGCCGCCGGCGGGTACGGCGTGGCCGGCGGAACGATCGTCCTCGGCGGTCTGGTGGCTGCACCGGCGATCCTCGCCACCGCCGGGGTGCTGATCTGGCAGGGGCGACGTCACCACCGCCGCCAGCGGGAGACCGCGGAGGAGCTCACGCAGGCCGAGGTCGACCTGGCCAGGGCCGAGGACAACACCGCCGCGGTGATCCGCCGCAGCCGCCAGGTCCGCACCCTGCTCACCGACCTGCAGGCCGAGGCCGGCGACCACCTCGAAAAGCTGAGGAGCCTCGTCGACGCTGAGGCGGACTACGCGCTCTACACCCCCGACCAGCGGGCCCAGTTCGCGACGACGGTCTCGCTGATGACGACGACGATCTCGGTGATGGCCACCGCACTGGCGGACGAGCACGGGGTGGTGAGCGACCTGTCGGGTCAGGTCGTCGACGACGCCCGCCAGCGCCTGCAGGACCTCGCCGCTGACCGTGCAGACGAGCACGCCGCCGCCGCAGACACCGCCGCAGACGCTGCCGCCGAAGCGGCCTCCTGGCCGAGGCCGGGAGCGGCGTCATGAGCGAGGGCATGGCTGAAGACCCCGACGAAAGCGTCGAGGCGCCACAACGTGTCGAAGCCTCGGGGGCTGACTTCCCGGAGTCCAGCGAGCCTGACGCTTCTGGTGGCCCCGAAGAACCCGGTGTGTCGGGCCGGCGCGCTCGCCGGGCCTGGCGGGCTGCGGCACGAGCTGGGGTACAGGCTGGAGCGGAGGCCGCAGCCGGGGCGGCAGCGGGCGCCGCAGCGAAGGCCGCGGCGAAGGTGGGGGCACAAACGGCGGCGTGGACGCTGGTGAACGCCGCCACCCGCCGCCACGCCGCCCAGACCGCGGAGGCTCTGCGGATCCGGGAGCTCGCCCAGCAGGTCGCCCAGCGCTACAGCAACCTCGGGATCCCTCAGCGCGCCGGGCACCTCTTCGAGGTCATGCACGAGGCGACCTTCAACCACGACGCCATCGCTAAGGGCTCGAGGATCCGCGCCTCCACCACCGAGTGGGTCAAGGGTGGCTCGCAGAGCGCACCCGCGGACCTGCACATCAGGGACGAGGGTGGGCGGCTGCTGGCCGCGGCCCAGGCGAAGCTGATGGGGAAGGCGACGACCGCCGCCAGCGGCATCTCCCACGAGCGCTACGAGGGGATGCAGCGCCTCATCGGCGCCGACAAGCTCGCCCGGGTGGAGGACCTGCTGGATCGGCGGCTGCAGATGAACCCGGAGGGCTTGAAGTTCGACGACTACGTCGACGCCCGCGCCCACGTCACCGACACCCTGCACCTCGACACCACGGACACCACCGGCACTGTCGGGAACGCCACCACCGTGAGCAGCCGCCCGGTGTCCACCGAGCAGGCCCACCACGCCGCCACCAACCCCTCTCGGTGGGGGGACAAGCACGCCGCTTCCGTCGCCTCCCACGAGATCGGCGCGGCGATGGCGTTCGGGGCCGCCACCGGTGCCGCCGTGGCGGGGCTGATGGAGGCCGCGACCCAGGCCGCCCGGGTCCGCGCGGGGGAGACCTCCGCCGCGGCGGCCGCCGCGACCGCCGCCGGGGCGGCGGCGATGGGCGCGGTGCGCTCGGCCTCCGGGGCGGGGCTGGGCAAGGCCATCGGGATCGCCGCCCAGGCCGGCGCCCTGCCCGCCGCGTTCGGGCAGGGTTCGGTGCCGTCGGCGATGGCGGGAGCGGTCGTGGACATCACCGCCGCCGGGGTCGCCTTCGCCCGCGGCGACATCGACTCCGCCGAGCTGGCTGCGCGCTGCTGCGACTGCGCGCTGCAGGCGACGCTGGTGGGGGTGTGCGGCGGGCTGGGGCAGACGGTGATCCCGGTCCCGGTCGTCGGCGGGCTCGTCGGGGCGGTGGTGGGGCAAACCGCGGCGACGTTGATCAGCCAGGGCCTGCGCGCCGCGAGCGCCGCGGTCCGCGCCGAGCTCGCCGCCGGGGAGGACCTCGACGCCGAGCTCCTCGCGGCCCTGGAGGACGAGACCGCCTCCGCGCTCGCCACCGCGATCCTGCTCGGGGAGGCGGAGCGGGCGCTGGGGGAGGAGCGCAACACCTACGTGAGTGCCACCGTCGGGCCCCTGCTGGACGACGCCCTGATCGCGGTCACGAGCGCCGGCCCCGACGAGGCGCTCAAGCGGCTCGCGGAGGTGGCACGCTGCTTCACCGGGCAGCCGCTGTTCGTGACGGTGGACGAGTTCGACGCGTGGATGGCCGACCCGATGACGTCCTTGACGTTGAACCCGAACTGGCGCTGACTGCCGACCGTGATCAGACGGCCGCGCTCGCGGGCACCGGGATCACGGCGATCGCCGCCGCGGTCGGGCTCGACGTCGACGATGTGTCGGTGGTGGGCGGCGACGTCAGGCTGTCGGGACGGCCAGCGCCGCGTCGATGAGCGTCCCGGCCGCCGCGCGGGCGTGCGCGGCGGCCTCGGGGGAGCCCCCGATCGCCGCGGTCGTCTGCGCCCCCTCGGCCAGCAGCGCCAGCTGGGTGGCCAGCGCCGGCGGGGCGCCGAGCTCGGCGACGAGCCCGGCCAGGTAGCGCTGGAAGGACTCCTTCTGCACGCGCACGGCATCGGCCACGGCGGGGGAGACCCCGCCGAGCTCGCCGAAGGCGTTGATGAAGGCGCAGCCGCGGAAGTCGTCGCTGCGGAACCACTCGCCCAGGAAGTCGTAGACGGCCAGCAGGCGCTCGCGCGGTGAGGCCGCGGTGGCGCTCGCCGCGGCGATGCCCGCGTCCCAGGTGCCGCTGCGCCGGTGCAGCACGGCCACCACGAGGGCGTCCTTGGACGGGAACGCCGCGTAGAGGCGCTTCAGGGGGACACCCGCCGCCGCCCGCACGGCGTCCATGCCGACGGCCTGGACCCCGCGGGCGTTGAAGAGCCGGTCGGCCGCCTCCAGGACACGGGTCCGGTCCGCCGCCACGTCGCTCGCCATCGTTGCCCTCCCGGGGGTTGCATCGAGAACCGCCGTTCTCTACTGTAGGGCCATCGCCAGAGAACGACCGTTCTCAGGTCCGGTCCAGGAGGAGACGACCATGGGCACCATCACCGTCGGCCAGGAGAACTCGACCCCGATCGAGCTGTACTACGAGGACCACGGAACCGGCCAGGCCGTCGTCCTCATCCACGGCTACCCCCTCGACGGGTCCTCCTGGGAGCGCCAGGCCCGCGAGCTGCGCGCCGCCGGGTACCGGGTCGTCACCTACGACCGCCGCGGGTTCGGCCGCTCCTCCAAGGTCGAGACCGGCTACGACTACGACACCTTCGCCGCCGACCTGAACGCCGTCCTCACCACCCTGGACCTCACCGACGTCGTCCTCGTCGGGTTCTCCATGGGCACCGGCGAGCTCGCCCGCTACGCCAAGCTCTTCGGCACCGAGCGCATCGCGAAGTTCGCCTTCCTCGCCTCCCTGGAACCCGGGATGCTCGGCCAGGGCGTGCCGCAGTCGCTGTTCGACGGCATCGCGGCCCAGGCCAAGGCCGACCGCTTCGCCTGGTTCACGGCCTTCTACCAGGACTTCTACAACCTCGACGAGAACCTCGGCACCCGCATCTCCCAGCAGGCCGTGGACGCCAGCTGGAACACCGCCACCGCCAGCGCCCCGGTCGCCGCCCACGCCGTCGTCCCCACCTGGGTCGAGGACTTCACCGCCGACGTCGCCGCCGTGCGCGCCGGCGGCAAGCCCACCCTCATCGTCCACGGCACGGCGGACCGCACCCTGCCCATCGACGCCACCGGGCGCCCCTTCCGCGCCGCCTTCCCCGAGGCGGAGTACCACGAGATCGAGGGCGCCCCACACGGGATGCTGTGGACCCACGCCGACGAGGTCAACGCGCTCCTGATCCCGTTCGTCCAGGCGTAATCG
>NZ_JAAALL010000130.1 GCF_009906315.1 Kineococcus vitellinus
GTCCGACAGGTGCCAGCAGCACACGGGGGAGCCGTCGACGAGGTCGTCGGGGGAGAAGCGCAGGTGCCGGCGCTGCGGGCGTGCGGTGCGAGCGCGTGGGCGCTGGACCTGCGCACCGGCGCCCGGCTGGCCCACCGCGCCGACGTCCCGCGTCCCCTGCTCTGCCTGCATGCGGGGCTGGTGGCGGCCCGGCTGCTGCGCACCGGCGGGCCGGCGGTGCTGCGCCGGCACCTGCGCTTCTCCCCCGACGACCTCGTCGACGGCTCCCCCGTGTGCTGCTGGCACCTGTCGGACGGCATGAGCGTGGAGCAGCTGTGCGACGCGGCGCTGCGGCGGGCCGACGCCACCGCCGCCAACCTGCTGCTGGGGCTGGTCGGCGGCCCGCGCGGGTTCACCCGCTCCTGCCGCGAGCTCGGCGACCGCACGACCCGCCTGGACCGCTGGGCGCCCGAGAGCAGCGGCGGGCAGCCGTGGGAACCGCGCGACGTGACGACCGCGACGGCGCTGGCCCGCGGCTACGGCCGCGTCCTCGTCGGCACCGCGCTGCCCGCGCCCGCGCGGGCGCAGCTGCGCTCGTGGCTGGCGACGGCGCCGCTGCCGGGCGGGTGGTGCTTCACGCACGCGGCGGGCACCGGCTGGTACGGCAGCGCGGCCGTGGTGGGCCTGGCGCAGCGCGGGGCGCGCACCGTCCTGGTCAGCGTCCTCACCCGCAGCGGGCAGCCGTCGACGCGGGGGTCGGCGCGGACGGCGCGCGCGGCGGCGGCGGGCGTCCTGCGGCTGCTGGAGGGCGGCTGACCAGGACGGTGCGCGGCCCGCCCGGGGACGCACGAAGGGCCCGGACGGATGTCCGGGCCCTTCGTCAGGTGGAGCTGAGGGGATTCGAACCCCTGACCCCCTCCATGCCATGGAGGTGCGCTACCAGCTGCGCCACAGCCCCTTGCTCGTCACCCGGCGTTCCCGCCCGGCAACGAGGACAACACTACCGCACTCCGCGCGGTGGTCGAGACGACCCCCGCGTGCGTCCACGGGCGGGGGGTGCGGGCGACCCGCGCTCAGCCCTCGGCGCCCACGCCGGCACCCGGCGGCCCCGCGTTGTACTCCGCCAGCGACCAGCCCTCCGCGCGCCGGCGCAGCACCGCCCAGTGGGCGTTGCGGAAACCGGCGAAGGCGCCGCCGGCGGTGACGGGGAGGCCGAGCAGGCGCAGCAGCGCCGCCTTCAGGGCCGCCCCGTGCGAGGCGACGACGAGGGTGCCGCCGTCGTCGACGGCGTCGGCGTGGCCCCGCACGGCCGCGGTGGTGCGCTCGGCGACCTCGGTGCGCGTCTCACCGCCGCCGATGCGCAGGTCCTCCCCGCGCCGCCAGGCCGCGTACTCCTGCGGCCACTGCGCGGTGATCTCGTGGTGCAGCAGCCCCTGCCAGCGCCCGGCGTCGACCTCGCGCAGGGCGGGGTCCAGCCGGGCGGGCACGCCGCTGAGCGCCGTGAGGGCCGCCGCGGTGTCCGCGGCGCGCGAGAGGTCGGAGGCGACGAGCGCGTCCACGCCGAGCGCGGCCAGGTGCGCGGCCGCCTCCCGCGCCTGGGCGCGCCCGACGTCGTCCAGCGGGACGTCGAGCTGGCCCTGGAAGCGGTTCTCGGCGTTGGACGCGGTGCGCCCGTGCCGCCAGAGGACGAGGGTCGAGGCCGTCACGCCTGGCTGTCGGGAGCCGTCGCCGGCACCGGCAGCTCGATGGGCGGGCAGTCCTTCCACAGCCGCTCGAGGGCGTAGTACTCGCGCTCCTCGGCGTGCTGGACGTGGACCACGACGTCGACGAAGTCGAGCAGGACCCAGCGGCCCTCGCGCTCGCCCTCGCGGCGCACGGGCTTGGCCCCCAGGGGCAGCAGCTTCTCCTCGACCGCCTCGGCGATGGCGCGGACCTGGCGCTCGTTGGGCGCGGAGGCGAGCAGGAAGGCGTCGGTGATGAACAGCTGCTCGGACACGTCGAGCGCGATGACGTCGGTCGCGAGCTTGTCCACCGCGGCGGCCGCTGCGCTGGTCACCAGCTCGAGGGATCGCTCGGATGCGGGCACGGAACTCCTCGGTCGGCCCCGGCCGGCAGGGGCGCGGGGGTTCGGTCAGTCCTGCGATTCTCCCACGGCGGCGGGCTCGCTCCGGGCGGCCCGGGCGTAGAGGCGGTGCTTGCTGATGTGCTGCACGACGCCGTCGGGCACCAGGTACCACACGGGCAGGCCGTCGGCGACGCGCGCGCGGCAGTCGGTGGAGGAGATCGACAGCGCCGGCACCTCCAGCAGGCTCACCCCGTCCAGCGGCAGGCCGTCGTCGCTGAGCGCGTGCCCGGGGCGGCTGACGCCCACGAAGTGGGCCAGCGACCACAGCTCCGCGACGTCCTTCCACTGCAGGATCTGCGTGAGGGCGTCGGCGCCGGTGATGAAGAAGAGGTCCGCCTCGGGGCGCAGGTCCCGCAGCTCGCGCAGGGTGTCGATCGTGTACGTGAACCCGCCGCGCTCGATGTCGATGCGCGAGACGGTGAAGCGCGGGTTGGAGGCCGTCGCGATGACGGTCATGAGGTAGCGGTGCTCGGCCGGGGTGATGTCGCGCTGGGACTTCTGCCACGGCCGGCCGGTCGGCACGAACACGACCTCGTCCAGCTCGAAGCGCGCCGCGACCTCGCTGGCGGCCACGAGGTGCCCGTGGTGGATCGGGTCGAACGTGCCGCCCATGACGCCCAGCCGCGGGCGGCGCCCGCCCGGACCGGGCGCGGCCGCCGGCGAGGAGGGGCTCGTCGCGTCGGGCACGGCGGGCGAGGTCAGTGGCGGGTGCCGGAGTTCTTGAACGCCCAGGTCACCAGGAGCATGGCGAGCAGGATGCAGATCGCGACGATGCCGAACGCGAGCGGGGGCATGGGCAGGTCGACGCCGTGCTCCTCGGTCTGCTGAGCGGCTTCCGCGACGAGCGCGTGCAGCATGGGGATCCTCCAGGTCGGGCGGGCACTCGGAGCCCATCCTCGCACGCCGCCCGGGGACCGGCCGCGCGGGTGTGCGAGAGGATCACCGCGTGTCCGCCCGCCCCGAGCCGCCCCCGGCCGAGGACCGGCCCGCCCTGTCCGTCGTCGTGCCCGCCTACGACGAGGCCGAGGTGCTGCCCGCCTTCGCCGCCCGGCTGCGCCCCGTGCTCGACGACCTGCTGGCGCGCGGCCTGGCCGGCTACGAGGTCCTCGTCGTCGACGACGGCAGCGCCGACGCCACCCCCGTCGTGCTGGCGCGGCTGCGCCGCGGCTGGCCGCAGCTGCGCGTGGTGCGGCTGCGCACCAACTCCGGCCACCAGGCGGCGCTGTCGGCGGGCCTGGCCCGCGCCCGCGGCCGCGACGGCGTCGTCACGATGGACGCCGACGTGCAGGACCCGCCGGAGCTGCTGCCGCGGCTGCTGGCCGCGGCCCGCGACGGCGCCGACGTCGTCTACGCCGTGCGCGAGGACCGCTCCGTGGACACCCGGCTCAAGCGGCTGACCGCGGCGGCCTTCTACCGCCTCGTGCGCGCCCTGGGCGGCACCGCCCCCGCGCAGGCCGGGGACTACCGCTTCACCAGCCGGGTCGTCGTGGACACCGTCCTCGGCCTGCCCGAGCAGCACCGGGTGCTGCGGCTGGTGGTGCCCGAGCTCGGCTTCGCCTCCGCCCGGGTGGGGTACGTGCGCGAGGCGCGCGGCGCCGGCCGCACCAAGTACCCGCTCGTGCGGATGCTGCGGCTGTCGGTGGACGCCATCACCGGCTCCTCCACCGCCCCGCTGCGGCTGGCGACGTTCTTCGGCCTCGGCGGGGCCGTGCTGACGGCGCTGCTGCTGGTGTACGCGCTGGTCTCCTTCGCGGCCGGCTCCACGGTGCCGGGCTGGACCTCGACGCTGGCCGTCGTGGCCGGGGTGGGCACGCTGCAGCTGCTGTGCCTGGGGGTGCTCGGCGAGTACGTCGGCCGCCTCTACGTGCAGCTGCAGGGGCGGCCGGCGTACCTGGTCGCCGCCGACAGCCTCGAGGAGGGCCGGCGGGAGGAGGGACCTCAGACGCGCACGTGACCGTCGCCGAGGACCTGCCACGTCGTCGTCGTCAGCTCCGAGAGGCCCATCGGCCCGCGCGCGTGCAGCTTCTGCGTCGAGATGCCCACCTCGGCGCCCAGGCCGAACTCCCCGCCGTCGGTGAAGCGCGTCGAGGCGTTGACCGCGACGACGGCGGAGTCGACGGCGGCGCAGAAGCGGTCGGCCACCCGCACGTCGGTGGCCAGCACCGCCTCGGTGTGCCCGGAGGACCAGCGGGCGATGTGCTCGACGGCCTCGTCGACGGAGTCCACGACGCCGACGGCGATCTCCAGGCCGTGGTACTCCGCGGCCCAGTCCTCGTCGGTCACCGCGACCGAGGGGACCCCCGCCGCCTCGGCCGCCGCGCGCGCCGCGGCGTCGGCGTGCAGCACCACGCCCGCCCCGTGCAGGGCGCTGAGCAGCGTGGGCAGGAAGTCGGCCGCGAGCGCGGAGTGCACCAGGACGGTCTCGGCGGCGTTGCAGACGCTGGGGCGCGAGGTCTTGGCGTTGAGGACGACGTCGACGGCCTGGCGCAGGTCCGCGGAGGCGTCGACGTAGACGTGGCAGTTGCCCACGCCCGTCTCGATGACCGGCACGGTCGCCTCGCGCACCACGCGCTGGATCAGCTCCGCGCCGCCGCGGGGCACGAGCAGGTCCACGAGCCCGCGGGCGGTGAGCAGGACGCCCACGCCGTCGCGGCCGTGCTCGTCGATGCTCGTGACGGCGTCGGCGGGCAGGCCCGCGGACTCCAGGGCCGCGCGCAGCACCTGCACGAGCACCGTGTTGGTGGACGCGGCGGCGGACCCGCCGCGCAGCACGACGGCGTTGCCGCTCTTGAGCGCGAGGACCGCGACGTCGACGGTGACGTTGGGGCGGGCCTCGTAGACGACGCCGAGCACGCCCATCGGCACCCGCAGCTGGCGCAGCCGCAGGCCGTTGGGCAGCGTCGAGCCGCGCACGACCTCCCCGACCGGGTCGGGCTGGGCGGCGACCTCGCGCACGGCGGCGGCCACGGCGGCCACCCGCGGCGGGTCCAGGCGCAGGCGGTCCAGCAGGTGCGCGGAGGTGCCCTGCGCCCGGCCGCGGGCCAGGTCCTCCTCGTTGGCCGCGACGATGCGCGCGGTGGCGGCCACGAGGGCGTCGGCGACGGCGAGCAGCGCGGCGTCCTTGGCGGCCCTCGTCGCCACCCGCAGCGGTCGCGAGGCGGCCTTGGCGCGGCGGCAGACCGCGAGCACGGCCTCCTCCGTCGAGGGGGCTGCGGGGACGGCGGCGGCGTCGAGCGCGGGTGCCTCGAGGGTCATGGGGACAGGGTAGGACGCACCGGCCCCCGCCCTCACCCGCGTTCCCCGGCGCACCGGGCCCGCGCGCGGGGCTCGGCGGGCTCCCGCCGGGCTCACCAGGGGGCGATGTCGCCGATGAGGTCCAGCGAGCGGGTGCGCGGGCGCGCGCCGGCGTGCGGACGGCGCCGGGCGCCCTGCTGGGCGCCCTGCTGGGCGACCCGGTGCTCCACGGTGGTGCGGTCGACGACCTCCACGCCCACCACCGACCACGGGGGCAGCCCGGTGCGGCTGCGGTGCTCCGGCCACAGCCGCAGCGCCATCGCCGCGGCGTCGTCGGCGTCGCGCGCCTCGTCCCAGTAGCGCAGCTCGACGCGGGTGGCGCAGTAGCGCACGCTGGAGAGGAAGGGGTGCTCGCCCAGCAGCCGGTCCAGCGCCGCCCGCAGCTCCTCGACCTCGACCGCCGCACCGGCGACCGTCAGCGTCACCGACCACAGCGACGACGACGGCTCCACCACACCCGGCTCCCCGGCTCGACGCTGCTCGCTGCTGGAGGGGCTCAACGCCCCAGGAGCACCAGGTGGTCGCGGTGGACCACCTCGCGCTCGTAGGCCGGACCCCACTGCCGGGCGAGCTCGCGCGTCGACCGGCCGAGCATGTCCGGCAGTTCCTCCGAGGAGTAGTTCACCAGCCCGCGGGCCAGCGCGTGACCGTTTCGGTCCACGAGGTCCACGGGGTCGCCCGCCCGAAAGCGCCCGCTCACGCCGGTCACGCCGGCGGGCAGCAGCGAGGAGCGGCCCTGGCGCACCGCGCGCACGGCGCCGTCGTCGAGGACGAGGCGCCCGGCGGGGGCGGCGGCGTGCGCCAGCCACAGCTGCCGGGTGCTGCGGCGGGAGCGGCGCGCGGCCGGCACCGGGAACCAGGTCCCCACGTCGGCGCCGTCGAGGGCCTGCGCCGCCAGCGCCGCGGAGGTCACCAGCGCCGGCACCCCGGCGGCCACCGCGATCGAGGCGGCCTCCACCTTCGTCGCCATCCCCCCGGTGCCCACGCCCGCGGCACCTGCCGCACCGACCGTCACCCCGGCCAGGTCCTCCGGCCCGCGCACGGTGCGCAGCCGCTGCGCACCGGGCCGCGAGGGGGGCGCGTCGTAGAGGGCGTCGACGTCGGAGAGCAGCACGAGCGCGTCGGCGCGCACGAGGTGCGCCACCAGCGCGGCGAGGCGGTCGTTGTCGCCGAAGCGGATCTCGTGGGTGGCCACGGTGTCGTTCTCGTTGACCACCGGCACGACGCCCAGGCCCAGCAGGCGCTCCAGGGTGCGCTGGGCGTTGCCGTAGTGGGTGCGGCGCACGACGTCCTCGGCCGTCAGCAGGACCTGCCCGACCGTCAGCCCCGCGTGCGCGAAGGCGCGGGCGTACTCCGCGAGCAGCAGCCCCTGGCCCACGCTCGCCGCGGCCTGCTGGCTGGCCAGGTCGCGCGGGCGCTTGCCGAACCCGAGCGGCGCCAGCCCCGCGGCGATCGCGCCGGAGGAGACGAGGACGACCTGCCCGCCGGCGGCGCGCCGCGCGGCGAGGACGTCCACGAGGGCGTCCAGGCGCGAGGCGTCCAGCCCGCCGGCAGCGCTCGTCAGCGAGGACGAGCCGACCTTGACGACGACGCGGGCGGCCCGGCGCAGCTCCTCGCGCCGGGCCACCGCCGCAGTGGTGCTCACCGTTCGGAGGACTCCTCGTCGGCGGCGCCGACGGCCGCGCGCTCGACGGGCGCGCCCGGCTCGTCGTCGGCGGTCCAGTGCCCGGCGCGGCGCTCGACCTCCAGCTCCTCGCGCGCGGCCGCCTTGGCGGCCCGGCGCTCGCGCTCCTGCTGGCGCTTGACGTCGCGGGTGGGCCGGGAGTGGTCCTCCAGGCGCAGGTCCGAGCCGCGCTGGCCGAGCACCTCGGCGCCGGCGACCATCGTGGGCTCCCAGTCGAAGACGACGGCGTTGGCGTCGTCGCCGATGACGACCTCGGCGCCGGGGGTGGCGCCGGCCTTGAACAGCTCGTCCTCGACGCCCAGCCGAGCGAGCCGGTCGGCGAGGTAGCCGACGGCCTCGTCGTTGGTGAAGTCGGTCTGGCGCACCCAGCGGCGCGGCTTCTCCCCGCGCACCCGGAAGCGGACCCGGCGGTCCTCGACGTCGCCGTACTCCTCGCGCGTGACCGCGAAGCCGGTCTCGTCGACGGCGGGCGGGTTGAGCACGACGCGGGTGGGCGCGGCCTCGGGCGCCGCGGAGCGGGCGGCCTGGACGAGCTCGGCCATGGCGAAGGCCAGCTCGCGCAGCCCCGCGTGCGAGGCCGCGGAGACGACGAGGACCGGGTCGCCCCGGCGCTCGAGGTCGGCGCGCACGATCTCGGCCATCTCCCGGGCGTCGGGCACGTCCGCCTTGTTGATCGCGATGATGCGCGGGCGCTGGTGCAGCGGCACGGTGCCCTCGTCGACGGGGTAGGCGGCCAGCTCCTTCTCGATGGCCTCCAGGTCGCTGACCGGGTCGCGGTCGGTCTCCAGGTTGGCGCCGTCGAGCACGTGCACCAGCGCCACGCAGCGCTCGACGTGGCGCAGGAAGTCCAGGCCGAGCCCGCGCCCCTCGCTGGCGCCGGGGATGAGCCCGGGCACGTCGGCGACGGTGAAGCGGGTGTCGCCGGCCTCCACGACCCCGAGGTTGGGCACGAGGGTCGTGAACGGGTAGTCGGCGATCTTGGGCCGGGCCGCCGACATCGCCGCGACGAGGCTGGACTTGCCCGCGCTGGGGAACCCGACGAGCGCGACGTCGGCGAGGGTCTTCAGCTCCAGGACGACGTCGCGGGCGTCACCGGGCTCCCCCAGCAGCGCGAAGCCGGGGGCCTTGCGGCGCGGCGAGGCCAGGGCGGCGTTGCCCAGGCCGCCGCGGCCGCCGGCCGCGGCGATGTAGCGGGTGCCGGGGCCGACCATGTCCGCCAGCAGCTCACCGGTGGCCGAGCGCACGATCGTGCCGTCGGGCACGCCGATGACCAGGTCCTCGCCCTCCGCGCCGTTGCGGTGCGAGCCCATGCCGAAGCGGCCGTCGGGCGCGCTGCGGTGCGGGCGGCGGTGCAGCTCCAGCAGGGTGGTCACCTGCGGGTCGACCTCGAGGACGACGTCGCCGCCGCGGCCGCCGTTGCCGCCGTCCGGCCCGCCGAGCGGCTTGAACTTCTCGCGGTGCACCGACGCGCAGCCGTTGCCGCCGTCACCGCCGGCGGCGTGCAGGACAACGCGGTCCACGAAGTGGGTGGACATGACGGCTTCTCCGAGTCTCTGGCAGGTCCCCGGCCCTCCTGCGGGAGGGGCGGGGCGGGGTGGAACGCGCGGAGGGGCGGACCGGTTGCCCGGCCCGCCCCTCCGCGATCACGACTGGTGCGTCGTCACTCGCCCGCAGCGACGATGTTGACGACCTTGCGGCCACGACGGGTGCCGAACTCGACGGCGCCCGGGACCAGCGCGAACAGCGTGTCGTCGCCGCCGCGGCCCACACCCGCACCGGGGTGGAAGTGGGTGCCGCGCTGGCGGACGAGGATCTCGCCCGCGCTGACGACCTGACCGCCGAAGCGCTTCACACCGAGGCGCTGCGCGGCGGAGTCACGACCGTTGCGCGAGGAGCTCGCGCCCTTCTTGTGTGCCATGAGCTGACGTCACTCCCCGATGCTGGTGATCTTGACGCGGGTCAGCTTCGCGCGGTGGCCCTGGCGCTTGCGGTACCCGGTCTTGTTCTTGTACTTGAGGATCGTGATCTTGGGGCCCCTGGCCTCCTCGACCACCTCGGCGGTGACCTTGACACCCGCGAGCGCAGACGCGTCGTGGGTGACGGTCTCGCCGTCGACGAGGAGCAGGGGCTGCAGCTGGAGGGTTTCTCCGCTGGCCACGGGAACCCGGTCGATGGTCAGCACGTCGCCGACCGAGACCTTCTCCTGCCGGCCGCCGGCGCGGACGATGGCGTACACCACAACGAACCCGTTTCTCTCGTCACGAACTGGAACGCCACCGGACTGACTGGGCAGTCGGAGGCTCGCGCACGATGGCGCACCAGGGGTCAAGCGTACGGAACGCAAGCCCCGGGGGTCAAAACGACCGGCCGGCCGGAGCCGGCGCGGTTCACTCCTCGGCCACCGCGACGGTCCCGTGGACCGCCTGGGCGGCCGCCTCGACGGCCGACTCCAGCGCCGCCACCGACGGGCGCGGGGCCTCGCCGGCACCGCCCTCGTCGGCGTCCTTGTCCCGGCGCCCGGCCGCGGCGACGGCCGCGATGGCCGCCAGCACGGCGGGGTCCTTGGCCGGCTCCTTGACGGCCGCGGCCGGGGCGGCGGGGGCCTCCTCGACCTCCTCGACGGCCTTGTCCCGGCCGCGGCCGCGCCGCGAGCGGGACTTGCCGCCGGTGGAGCCGCCGCCGGAGGCCCCGTTGGAGCCGTTGGAGCCGTTGCCGGAGCCGTTGCCGGAGCCGTTGCCGCCGGACCCGGCGCCCGTGGAGCCGTTGGCGCCCGCGGGGCCGCCCGAGGGCGCGGAGGCGCTCTCACCGGCCTCCTCGAGCTCCTCGAGCACGGCGGCCAGCCCCTGGCCGGTGCGCTTGCGGGTCATCTGCACCAGGCCCAGCGAGGTCACCTCGGCGACCTGGTGCTTGGTGCGGTCGCGGCCCAGGCACTCCACGAGCCGGCGCAGCACGAGGTCGCGGTTGGACTCCAGGACCATGTCGATGAAGTCGATGACGATGATCCCGCCGATGTCGCGCAGCCGCAGCTGGCGGACGATCTCCTCCGCGGCCTCGAGGTTGTTGCGCGTCACCGTCTCCTCGAGCGTGCCGCCCGCACCGGTGAACTTGCCGGTGTTGACGTCGATGACGTGCATCGCCTCGGTGGGGTCGATGACCAGCGAGCCGCCCGAGGGCAGCCACACCTTGCGCCCGAGGGCCTTCTGCAGCTGCTCGTCGACGCGGTGGTGGGCGAAGACGTCCTCCGGCCCGCTCCAGCGCTCCAGGCGGTCGGCGAGGTCGGGGGCGACGTCGCCGACGTAGCCGTGGACGGTCTCCCACGCCTCGTCGCCGGAGATGACGAGGCGGGTGAAGTCCTCGTTGAAGACGTCGCGGACGACGCGGACGGTGAGGTCCGGCTCGCCGTGCAGCAGCACCGGCGCGTTCTTGCTGGAGGCCTTGGCCTGGATGGCCTCCCAGGTGGCCTGCAGCCGCTGCACGTCGGCGGCGAGCTCCTCCTCCGCGACGCCCTCGGCGGCGGTGCGCACGATGACGCCGGCGCCCTCGGGGACGACCTTCTTGAGGACCTTCTTCAGCCGCGCGCGCTCGGTGTCGGGCAGCTTGCGCGAGATGCCCGTCATCGACCCGCGCGGGACGTAGACGAGGTAGCGCCCGGGCAGCGAGACCTGGCTGGTGAGGCGGGCGCCCTTGTGGCCGACCGGGTCCTTGGTGACCTGCACCAGGACGGGGTCGCCGGACTTCAGCGCGACCTCGATGCGCCGCGGCTGGCCCTCCAGCCCGGCGGCGTCCCAGTTGACCTCGCCGGCGTACAGGACGGCGTTGCGGCCCTTGCCGACGTCGACGAACGCGGCCTCCATGCTGGGCAGCACGTTCTGGACCCGGCCGAGGTAGACGTTGCCGACCATCGTCGTCTGCGCGCGGCGGGCGCCGTAGTGCTCGACGAGGATGCCGTCCTCGAGCACGCCGATCTGCGTGCGGTCGTCCTGCTGGCGCACGACCATGACGCGCTCGACGCTCTCGCGGCGGGCCAGGAACTCGGCCTCGGTGAGGATGGCGCGCTTGCGGCCCTGCTCGCGGCCCTCCCGGCGGCGCTGCTTCTTCGCCTCCAGGCGCGTGGAGCCCTTGAGCGCGGTGATCTCGTCCTCGCCGGTGCCGGTGCTCGCGCCGGTGCTGCGGGCGCGGCGCGGCTCGCGGACCCGCACGACCGTGTTCGGCGGGTCGTCCGGCGAGGCCTCCTCGCCCTCGCCGGCGCCGGAGCGGCGACGACGGCGGCGGCGGCGGCGCGAGGAGCCCGAGGAGCCCTCGGCCTCCTCCTCCGCCTCGTCGGCCTCGTCGGGGCCCTCGGCGTCCTCCTCGTCCGCGTCGGCCTCGACGGCGGCGGGCGCGGGCTCCTCGCCCTCGTCCTCCTCGCCGTCCTGCGCGTCCTGCGCGTCCTCGTCGCGGGTGCGCCCGCGGCGGCCGCGGCCACCGCGGCGGCGGCGGCGGCGCGAGGAGCCGGGCTCCTCCTCGTCGCGCTCGAACGCGTCGGCGGCCTCGTCGTCGGTCTCGTCCTCGGCGCCGGGGGCCTCCTCGACGTCGACGTCGTCGACGTCGCTCTCGTCGTCCTCGTCCGGGAAGGGCTCGACGAGCGCGTCCGCGCGGGCGGTGGAGCGGCGGGCCGGCTCCGCCGGCGCGCCGGCGACGGGCAGGTC
>NZ_JAAALL010000131.1:0-430 GCF_009906315.1 Kineococcus vitellinus
CCTCGGGGCCGACCCGCGTGACGTCGCCGGCGCCGATCGTCAGCAGCAGGTCCCCCGGGCGCACCCGCGCCGCGACGGCCGCGGCCGCGGCCGCGCGCTCGGGCACGAAGGCGACGTGCTCGGCCGGCAGCGGCACGGCCCGCGCGACCAGCTCCCCGGTCACGGCCGGGTCCGGGTCCTCGCGGGCCACGTAGACGTCGAGGACGACGACGTCGTCGGCCAGCCCCAGCGCGCGGCCGAACTCCGCGGCGAAGGCCCGGGTGCGGCTGACCAGGTGCGGCTGGAAGACCGCCACCACCCGGCCGCCGTCGGCGACGGGGCGGGCGGCGCGCAGCAGCGCCTCGACCTCCGTGGGGTGGTGGGCGTAGTCGTCGACGACGCGCACGCCGGCCGCCTCGCCCTTGTGCTCGAAGCGCCGGCGGGCGCCGCC
>NZ_JAAALL010000131.1:440-11738 GCF_009906315.1 Kineococcus vitellinus
AACCTGCTCAACGCCGCCGCCGAAGACCGCCAGGCCCGCCAGCACGGCGGCGGGAGCGGCGCCGACCTCCACCGCGGCCGCGTAGGCGGCGGCGGCGTTGAGCAGGTTGTGCCGGCCCGGCACGAGCAGGCGCAGCTCGCCGACCGGCTGCGCGCCCTCGTGCAGCAGCGCCGAGGGCCGGGCGCCGTCGCGCACCTGCTCCAGGCGCACGTCGGCGTCGGCGGCCGTGCCGTACGTGCGCACCCGCACCCCGCGCCCGCGGGCGACCCGCGCCAGCCGCCGGGCACCCGGGTCGTCGGCGCAGGCCACGAGCAGCCCGCCCGGCTGCAGGCGCTCGACGAACTCCTCGAAGGCGGCCACGACGGCCTCGGGGGTGCCGTAGTGGTCCAGGTGGTCCGGCTCGACGTTGGTGACGACGTCGACGACCGGCGCGTAGGCGCGGAAGGAGCCGTCGGACTCGTCGGCCTCGGCGACGAAGGGCCCGGCGCCCTCGCGCGCCCCGCCGTCGCTGCCGCCGGTCAGCTCGCCGCCGATGGCGTAGGAGGGGTCCAGGCCGGCCTCGGTGAGGGCGACCGCGAGCATCGAGGAGGTCGTCGTCTTGCCGTGCGTGCCGGCGACGGCGATGCCGGCGCGGCCGGTCATGAGCGCCGCCAGCGCCTGCGAGCGGTGCAGGACGCGCAGACCCCGCTCGCGGGCGGCGAGCAGCTCGGGGTTGTGCGGGCGCACCGCGGAGCTGACCACGAGGGTGTCGCCGGGGCCGAGGTCGCCGAGGTTGGCCGGGTCGTGCCCGACGACGACGCGCACGCCGAGGTCGGCCAGGCGGTGCAGCGTCTCGGAGTCGGCGGCGTCGCCCGGCTGCTGCGGGCGCGTGGCGTGCAGGTCTCCGGCACCGACGCCGCCGATGCCCAGCAGGTGCACCCGGCCGAGGTCGGCGACGGCGACGGGCGCGGGGGTCGGCGCGCTCACCGGGCCGCCGCCTCGACGAGGTCGGCCAGCCGCTCGTCGCCGTCGCGCACGCCGAACCCCGCGGCGGCCCGCGCGGCCGCGCCCAGCGCCGCCGCGTCCGTCAGCAGCGGCAGCACCCGCTCGCGCACGAACGCCGCGTCCAGCTCGGCGTCGGGCACGAGCAGGCCGCCGCCGGCGGCGACGACGGGTTC
This sequence comes from Kineococcus vitellinus, assembly GCF_009906315.1. GTDB lineage: Bacteria > Actinomycetota > Actinomycetes > Actinomycetales > Kineococcaceae > Kineococcus > Kineococcus vitellinus. The sequence goes on from NZ_JAAALL010000131.1 coordinate 1,598, forward strand.
GGCGTTGCGCCGCTGCTCGCCGTTGCCGACGGGCAGCGGCACGTAGACCGCGGGCAGCCCCAGGGCCGTCAGCTCGCTGACGGTGCCGGCCCCGCTGCGGCAGGCGACGAGGTCGGCGGCGGCGTAGGCGGTGTCCATCGCGTCGGCGTACTCGCGCACGGCGTAGCGGTGCGCGGGGGCGCCCTCCAGCGGCGGCAGCGGGACCCGCTTGCCGCGGCCGCTGACGTGCAGCACCTGCACCCCGGCGCCCAGCAGGTCGGGTGCGCAGGAGCCGAAGACGTCGTTGAGGCGCTGGGCGCCCAGCGAGCCGCCGGTCACCAGCAGCGTCGGCAGGTCCGGGTCCAGGCCCAGCTCGGCCCGCGCGGCCCGCCGCCGCGCGGGGCGGTCGCCGGCCGCGGCGAGGGCGGTGATCTCGGTGCGCAGCGGCATGCCGGTGTGCACCGCGCCGGCCAGCGGGGTGCCGGGGAAGGCGACCGCGGTGCTGCGCGCCCACCGGGCGCCGAGGCGGTTGGCGATGCCGGGCAGGGAGTTCTGCTCGTGCACGACCACGGGCACCCCGGCGCGGCGGGCCGCGAGGTAGGCGGGGACGGCCACGTAGCCGCCGAAGCCGACGACGACGTCCGCGCCGACGTCGTCGAGGGCGCGGCGGGCCGCGGCCACCGCCGAGCGCAGCCGGCCCGGCAGGCGCAGCAGGTCGGCCGAGGGCCGGCGCGGCAGCGGCACCCGGGGCACCAGCGCCAGGTCGTAGCCGCGCTGCGGCACCAGGCGCGACTCCAGGCCCTCGGCGGTGCCGAGGACCAGGACGCGGGTGCCGGGGTCGCGCCGGCGCAGGCAGTCGGCGGTGGCCAGCAGCGGGGCGACGTGCCCCGCCGTGCCGCCACCGGCGAGCAGGACGTTCACCGAGGAGCCTTCCGTGCGGTCGTGCGGTTCTTCGGCGCCGGGCCACCGGCCCGGCGCGGCAGGACGGCCAGCGAGCGGGAGATGACCGACTCGCGGGCCTTGAGGGCTTCCGGCGCACCGGGTTCGGCGCGGGCGAAGGACAGCAGCACCCCGATCGCCAGCAGCGTCACCGCCAGCGCCGAGCCGCCGTAGGAGATGAGCGGCAGCGGGATGCCGATGACGGGCAGCAGGCCCAGCACGACGCCGACGTTGATGCAGGCCTGCCCGAGGACCCAGGCGGCCAGGCCGGTCACGGCCAGCTTGGTGAACAGCTGCTCGGAGCGGCGCACCAGCCGCAGGCAGGCCAGCGCGATGACGGCGAAGAGCACGAGGATGGTCAGCGTGCCGGGCAGGCCGAGCTCCTCGCCGATGACGGCGAAGATGAAGTCGTTGTGCGCCTCCGGCAGCCAGGACCACTTCTCCCGGCTGGCGCCCAGGCCCAGCCCCCACCAGCCGCCGGAGGCGAGCGCGTACTTGCCCTGCACGGGCTGCCACGACAGGCCCTGGATGGCCTCGGCGCTGTCGCCGGCGCCGAAGAGCCAGTCGTGCACGCGGTCGCGGCGGTTGCTGCTGGTGAGCACGGCGACCGTGGCCACGAGCGCACCGGCACCGCCGGCGAGGGCGAACCACTTCGCGGGGACGCCGGCGGCCCACACCACCGCCACGACCATGGTCATCATGACCAGCGCCGTGCCGAGGTCGCGCGCGAGCAGGACGAGGCCGATGGTCAGGCCGGTGGGCAGCGCCAGCGCGCCGAGCAGCTGCAGCGGTTCGTGCAGCCGCTCGCGGCGCCGGGTCAGGGCCAGCGCGAGAGCCAGCACCAGGGCCAGCTTGGCGGCCTCGGAGGGCTGCCCGCCGAAGGGCCCGATCGCGATCCAGTTGCGGTTGCCGTTGACGACGCGACCGACGCCGGGCACGAAGACGAGCAGCTGCAGCAGCGCCGAGCCGAAGAGGGCCGGCACGGCCAGCCGCGACCAGGCGGCGGCGGGCACGCGGCTGGCCACCACGAGGGCCAGGCCCCCCAGCACCGCGAACATCGCCTGGCGCTGGAAGAAGTAGAACTGCGAGCCGTACTCGGTGAGGGACTCCACGCTGGAGCTGGAGAGCACCATGACCAGCCCGATGACGACGAGCACGGACGTCGTCGCCAGCAGGACGTGGTGCGTGGCCAGCGGCGAGTCCAGCAGGCGGGCGCGCTCGCGCACCCACTCCCCCGTCGCCTCCAGCCACGCCGGGCGGCGCCAGCCGGCGCCCGGTCCGGACGCCGGGCGGGCACCGGCCGAGCGCGCCCGCGGCGCCTGCGAGCCGGTCAGCGCCACGTCAGCCGTCCCGGCGCCCGAGGCGGCGGCGCACCGCGGCCGCGAAGGCGTCGCCGCGGTGGGCGTAGGAGGTGAACTGGTCGAAGGAGGCGCACGCCGGGGCCAGCAGCACCGTGTCGCCCGGCTGCGCGGCGGCCGCCGCGCGCTCGACGACGGCGTCCATGAGGGCGTCGGCCGGCGGGGTGTCGGAGGCGGGCACGTCTGCAGTCTGCGGGAGGTCGACCTCGGCGACCGGGACATCCGGCGCGTGTCGCCGCAGGGCCTCGCGCAGCAGCCGCCGGTCCGCGCCGATGAGCACCGCGGCGCGCAGCCGCCCGCGGTGGGCGGCCACGAGGTCGTCGAAGCGGGCGCCCTTGGCCAGTCCCCCGGCGATCCAGACCACGGGGTCGAAGGCCGCCAGCGAGGCCGACGCCGCGTGCGCGTTGGTCGCCTTGGAGTCGTCGACCCAGTGCACGCCGTCCGCCCGGGCGACGGTGGCCACCCGGTGCGGGGCGGGGGTGAAGGCGCGGACCCCCTCGCGCACGGCGGACTGGCCGACCCCGGCGGCGCGGGCCAGCGCGGCCGCCGCCAGGACGTTCTCCACCGCGTGCGGGGGCACCGGGTCCTGCGAGCCGGCCGGGCGCAGGTCGTCCAGCGAGCACAGCTCCGCGGCGCTGGTGGCGCGCTGCTCGACGAAGGCGCGGTCGCACAGGACGTCCTCGACGAGGCCGAGCGTGCCGATGCGCGGCACGCCGGTGGTGAAGCCGACGGCGCGGGCGCCTTCGACGACGTCCGCCTTGCGCACGAGCTCCTCGGTGCGCGGGTCGGCGAGGTTGTAGACGCACGCCCGCTCGGTGTTCTCGTACACGCGGCCCTTGGCGCGGGCGTAGGCGTCCAGCGAGCCGTGCCAGTCGAGGTGGTCGGGCGCGAGGTTGAGCACCGCCGAGGCCAGCGGCCGCAGCGAGCTCGCGGTGTCGGTGGACAGCCAGTGCAGCTGGTAGCTGGACAGCTCCACCGCGAGGACCTGGTAGCCCTCCGGGTGGCGCAGCGCCTCCACGAGCGGGGTGCCGACGTTGCCGGCCGCCGCGGCCCGCAGCCCGGCGGCGCGCAGCATCGAGGCCAGCAGCTCCACGGTGGTCGTCTTGCCGTTGGTGCCCGTCAGCGTCAGCCACGGCGCGGCGCCGCCGGCCGGGCGCATCCGCCAGGCGAGCTCCACGTCGCCCCACACGGGCACGCCCGCCAGCGCCGCCCCCACGAGCAGGGGCGCATCGGGGTGCCAGCCCGGGGAGGTGACGACGAGGTCGTAGGCCGCCCACGGCTGCGGCGGCTCCTGCACGTGCTCGGGGCCCAGCAGCACCTGCGCGCCGAGCACCTGCAGCAGCTGCGCCTTCTCGCGCGGGGCCTCGCCGGTGGCGGCGTCGACGACGGTGACCTCGGCGCCCACCTCCAGCAGGGCGTCGGCGGCCGCGAAGCCGGACAGGCCGATGCCCGTGACGAGCGTGCGCAGCCCCGACCAGCGCGAGCCGGCGTCGCGCAGCTCGCGCACCCGGTCGGTGTCGTCGGCGCGGGGGCTGGGGTTGCCCAGCCAGCTGTCGAAGACGGTCATGCCCCCGTGACCCATTCCGCGTAGAAGACGCCCAGGCCGAGCGAGACGAACAGCCCGGCGATGATCCAGAACCGGATGACGATCGTCACCTCGCCCCAGCCCGCGAGCTCGAAGTGGTGCTGCAGCGGCGCCATCCGGAAGATGCGCTTGCCGGTGAGCTTGAAGGAGCCCACCTGCAGGACCACCGACAGGGTGATGATGACGAAGAGGCCGCCGAGGACGACGAGCAGCATCTGGGTGCGCGACAGGATCGCCAGTCCGGCCAGCGCGCCGCCCAGCGCGAGCGAGCCGGTGTCGCCCATGAAGATCTTGGCGGGGCTCGCGTTCCACCACAGGAAGCCGAAGCAGGCGCCCATGACGGCGGCGGCGACCACGGCGAGGTCGCGCGGGTCGCGCACCTCGTAGCAGCGCGCCTCCACCTCGCTGAGCACGTAGCAGCTCTGGTTGGACTGGAACGTGCAGATGAGGACGTAAGCGGCCAGCACCAGGGTCGTCGCCCCGGTGGCCAGCCCGTCGAGGCCGTCGGTGAGGTTCACGCCGTTGCTGATGGCGGAGGTGATGAACAGCGCCCACAGCACGAACAGGACGGTGCCGGCGGCCGCGCCGGCGAACGCGAGGTCCAGCGGGGTGTCGCGCAGCACGGACACGTGCGTCGAGGCGGGGGTGGCCCCGTCCTTGCCCGCGGCGGGGAACTGCAGCGCCAGCACGGCGAAGGCGATGCCGACCAGGCCCTGGCCGGCGAGCTTGGCCCGCGGGCGCAGGCCCAGGCTGCGCTGCTTGGAGATCTTGATGAAGTCGTCGAGGAACCCGACGACGCCCAGGCCGGTCATGAGGAAGAGGACCAGCAGCCCCGAGGCCGTCGGCGGCGCCCCCGTGAACAGGTGCGCGGCGCCGTAGGCGAGCACCGCGCCCAGGATGATGACGGTGCCGCCCATCGTGGGGGTGCCGCGCTTGGTGTGGTGGCTCGTGGGGCCGTCGTCGCGCACGAACTGCCCGTAGCCGCGGCGCACCAGCCAGCGGATGTACAGCGGCGTGCCGAAGAGGGCGACGACGAGGGAGAAGGCCCCCGCGATGAGGACGGTCCTCACGCCGGCGCCTCCGTGCTCGTGGTCGGGTCGGTGGTCGGGTCGGTGGTCGGGTCGGTGGTCGGGTCGGTCAGCGGGTCGGCGGTGAGCGCCAGCGCGAGGCGGGACAGGCCCGCCCCCTGCGAGGCCTTCACCAGGACGACGTCACCGCTGCGCAGGCGGGGGCGCAGGAACTCCAGCGCCGCGTCGACGTCGTCGACGAACGCGGCCTCCTCGCCCCAGGAGCCCTCCATGACGGCGCCGGTGTAGACCGGCCGCGCACCGGACCCGACGACGAGCAGCTGCGCGACGTCCAGGCGCACCACGAAGCGCCCCAGCGCGTCGTGCTCGTCGCGCGAGGCCGGGCCGAGCTCGAGCATCTCCCCCAGCACCGCCCAGGTGCGCCGCCCGCCGGCCATGCCGACGAGGGCCTTCAGCGCCGCCCGCATCGAGTCGGGGTTGGCGTTGTAGGCGTCGTGGACGACGGTGGTGCCGTCGGCGCGCTCCACGACCTGCATGCGCCCCGGGCTGACGCCCTCGGCGGCGCTCAGCGCGGCGGCGACGCCGGCCAGCGGCAGGCCCAGGCCGAGCGCCGCGGCGGCGGCGGCCAGGGCGTTGGTCACCTGGTGCTCGCCGTGCAGGCGCAGCCGCACGTCGGCGCGCTCCCCGCCGCGCACCAGGGTGAACCCGGCCCGCGCCCGCTCGTCGAGGACGACGTCCTCCGCGCGGACCTCGGCGTGCGCGGAGCGGCCGAAGGTCAGCACCCGCGCCGTCGTGCGGGAGGCCATCGCGGCCACCCGGTCGTCGTCGGCGTTGAGCACGGCCAGGCCGTCGGCGGGCAGCGCCTCGACGAGCTCGCCCTTGGCCCGCGCCGTCACCTCCAGGGAGCCGAACTCCCCGGCGTGGGCGGCGCCCACGACGAGCTCCACGCCGACGTCGGGCCGCGCCAGCTCGCACAGCGCGGCGATGTGGCCCAGCCCGCGGGCGCCCATCTCCACGACGAGCGCGGCGGTCCCCTCGTCGGCGCGCAGCACCGTCAGGGGCGCGCCGATCTCGTTGTTGAAGCTGCCCGCGGGGGCCACGACGGGACCCAGCGGGGTCAGCACCTGCGCGAGCAGGTCCTTGGTCGTCGTCTTGCCCTGCGAGCCGGTCACCCCGACGACCACCGGGCCGCGACCGCCCTCGCGCAGCCGGCGCAGGGCGCCGGCCGCCAGGCGGCCCAGGGCGGCCACGCCGTCCTCGACGAGCACGACGGCCGTCCCGGCGGGCACCTGCACCTCCCGCTCGGCCAGGACGAGCACCGCACCGGCCGCGGCGGCCGCGGCGGCGTGCTCGGCGCCGTCGGTGCGCTGCCCGGGCAGCGCGACGAACAGCGATCCCGGTGCGGCCAGCCGGGAGTCGACGACCACCGGCCCGTCCACGAGGGTCGACGCGGCCCCGGCGACGAGCCGGCCACCGGCCAGCTGCGCCACCTCCGCCGCGGTCAGCGCGATCACGACCCACCTCCTCGCGCGGCCGGTGCCGCGCTCTCCGCCTGGTGCTGCGCGTGTCCCCGGGTCCCTCCCGGGGCGTGGTCCTGCGTGCGCGCCGGCGCGGAGCCGCGCGCGCGCTGCTGCGCCCGGCGCCGCAGCGCCTCGGCCGCCACCAGCCGGTCGTCGAACGGCGTCACGACGCCGGCGACCTCCTGCCCGCTCTCGTGGCCCTTGCCGGCCAGCAGCACGGTGTCGTCGGCGCCGGCGCAGCGCGCGAGCGCCGCCTCCACGGCGGCGGCGCGGTCGGCGACCTCCAGCACCTCGGCCCGCCCGCCGCGGGCGCCGGCCAGGACGGCGGCGCGCACGTCCGCCGGGGGCTCCGAGCGCGGGTTGTCGTCGGTGACGACGACCACGTCGGCCAGCGCCGCCGCGGCCGCGCCCATGAGCGGGCGCTTGCCGCGGTCGCGGTCCCCGCCGGCGCCGAGGACCGCGACGAGGCGGCCGGGGGTGGCCGCGCGCAGCGTGCGCAGGACCCGCTCCAGGGCGTCGGGGGTGTGGGCGTAGTCGACGACGACGAGCGGCTCGCCGGGGGCCCCCGTGCCCACCGCCTGCATGCGCCCGGGCACGCCCTCGGCCTGCGCGCTGCCGCGCTCGACGACCTCGGCGGGCACTCCCAGCAGCAGCGCCGCGACCGCCGCCAGCGCCGTGTTGGCGACGTTGAACCCCCCCGGCAGCGGGGAGGTCAGCGCCAGCTCGGCGCCCGGGCCGCTGAGGCGGAAGGTGCTGCGGGCGCGCTCGGCGCGCACCTCGTGCACCACCCAGTCCGGTGCGGGGCGGGCGGCGAGCGAACCGGCCCCGCCCGCACCGCCGGCGGGCCCGACGGTGACGACGGGGACGGTGGCCCGCTCGGCCATCCGCGCCCCCCAGCCCTCGGGGTCGGCCGGGTCGGTCCACACGACGCCGCGGCGGGCGTGCGCGGGGGTGAACAGGCGCGCCTTGGCGGCGAAGTACTCCGCCATCGAGCCGTGGAAGTCCAGGTGGTCCTGGCTGAGGTTGGTGAAGACCGCGACGTCGAGCACGAGGCCGTCGACGCGGTGCTGGGCCAGGGCGTGGCTGGAGACCTCCAGCGCGACGCCGCGCACGCCCGCGGCCACCATCCGGGCCAGCAGGGCGTGCAGGTCGGGCGCCTCGGGCGTGGTGCGCACGCTGCTCACGCGCTCGGCGCCGATACGGGTCTCGACGGTGCCCAGCAGCCCCGTCGGCCACCCGGCGGCGCGCAGCAGCGACTCCACGAGGTAGGCCGTGGTCGTCTTGCCGTTGGTGCCGGTGACGCCGACGCTCGTCAGCCGCCGCCCGGGGAGGCCGTGCACCCGGGCGGCCAGGTCGCCGAGCACCGCCCGCGGGTCGTCGACGACGAGCAGCGGGAGCGGCTCGGCGGCCGGCTGCGCGTCCCGCGCGGCGGTGGCGAGGTCGCGGCCGGCGGGGTCGGTGAGCACGGCGACGGCACCGGCCGCCGCGGCCTGCGCGCAGAAGCGGGCGCCGTGGACGTTCGCGCCGGGCAGCGCCGCGTACAGGTCGCCCGGCTGCACGCGGCGGGAGTCCAGCGTCACACCGGTGACGGGCACCGCGGCCGGACCCGCCGGCGTCGGCGCGGCGACGCCGAGCAGGTGCGCGATGTCCACCAGGGTCAGGGGCCCAGCGGCGCTGCCGGCGCCGGGGCCGTCGGTCATCGGCACGGTGGGAGGTTACCCGTCCGCGGGCGACGTCCCGGCCCGCCGGGTGCGCGTGTTGCCGTCGGGCGCCCCGCCGCCGGCGCGTCAGCCGGCGGCGGCGTCACCGGCCGCACCCCCGGGGACCTCCGCCGCGGCGGCCGCGTCCTCGCCCCACGTCAGCGGCAGGTCCGCCGGGGCGGTGGTGGAGGGCGCCACGTCGCGCTGCTGCAGCGCGTACGTCATGACGTCCTTGAAGACCGGCCCGGCCGCGGCACCGCCGTAGTAGTTCGTCCGGGGGTCCTGCAGGATCACCGCGACGACGAGTTCGGGGTCCTCGGCCGGGGCCATCCCGATGAAGGAGGCCGTGTAGCCGGAGTAGCAGCCGCACTCGGAGTCGTAGCGGTTCGCCGTGCCGGTCTTGCCCGCCACGAGGTAGCCGGGGATCTCGGCCGCCGCCGCGGTGCCCTCCTCGCTGACGACCGCCTGCATCATGTCCCGCAACGTCTTCGCCGTCGACGCGCTCACCACGCGGGTGCTCGCGCCGGCCGGGCTGGCGGTGGTGTTGCCGTTCGGGTCCGAGGTGCCCGCGACGAGGGTGGGTTCGACGCGGACCCCGTCGTTGGCGACGGTGGCGAACACCGAGGCCGCCTGGACGGCGTTGACCGACAGGCCCTGCCCGAACATCACCGTGAAGCGCTGGGTCCCCGAGTAGTCCTCGGGGTCGGCGAGGATGCCGCCGGTCTCGCCGGGGAAGTCGAGGGTCGTGCGCTGGCCGAACCCGAAGGCGCGCTGGTAGTCGTACAGCGTCCGCGCGTCCATCTCCTCGCCGGCCTGGATCGTGCCGGTGTTGCTCGACTGGGCCATGATCCCCGCGAGGGTCAGCTTCTCGACCGGGTGCTCGTGGGAGTCGTGGAACGTCTTGTCCGAGCGGCGCAGCTCCCAGGGCACGACGAACTGCGAGGCGGCCGTGGAGGTGCCCTCCTCCAGCGCGGCCGCCAGCGTGACGACCTTCGCCGTGGAGCCCGGCTCGAAGCTCTCGGTGAGCGCGGTGTTGTTGAGCTCCTCGTTGCGCAGGTCCGTGAGGTTCGCGGGGTCGATGCTCGGCGCGCTCGCCATCGCCAGCAGCCGCTGCTGGCGGTCCATGACGACGACCGTCCCGGAGCGCGCCCCGGTCTCGGCGACCTTGGCGGCGATCGCGCTCTCGGCCTTCCACTGCAGGTCGGAGTCGATGGTCAGGTGCAGGGAGGTGCCGTCGACCGGTTCCACGGTCTCCTTGTCCCCCAGCGGGATCTCCTGGCCGCCGAGGCTGCGCTCGTAGCGCATCGAGCCGTCGGTGCCGGTGAGCAGCTCGTTCTCGGCGAGCTCCAGGCCCGACAGCGGCCGGTCGACGGTCCTGCCGTCCTCCTCCCCGCTCGTGCCGAGGACGCCGACGAGGGTGGAGGCGGCCGCGCCCGCGGGGTAGATGCGCTGCGTCGTGCGGCGCGCGGTGATGCCGCTGACGCCGGCGTCGGCGACCTGCTGCCACACCTCGGGCGTGATGCCCACCGCGACGACGGCGTACTGGTTGTCGCCGGTGAGCTTGGTGGTCAGCGTGGCCTCGTCGATGCCCAGGACGGGTGCCAGCTTCGCCGCCGCGCCGGCCGGCCCCTGCGCGAGGTCGTCGTCGAACCTCGAGCCGTCGGTGCGGGTGTTGAACGTCTTGACGATGGACGGGTCGGCGATGACGTCGCGCCGCTCGACCGAGGTGGCGAGCACGACGCCCCGGTCGTCGACGATGTCGCCGCGGTGCGCGTACAGCGTCGTGGAGGAGGTGCGCTGCTTGAGGGCGCGCTCGGCCAGCACGGCCGCGTCGGCGCCCTGCAGCTGCACCAGCCGGCCCGCCAGCAGGCTGAGCCCGAGCAGCACGACGATGACGAAGGCGCGCACGCGCCGGTCGGGGCGCAGGTCCCCGGCGGCACCGGTGGGACGGCGGGACGGACGGGGCACGGGGGGACCTCTCGAACCTCGGTGCGGTGCGCCGGGCGCGTCAGCGAGCCGCGGCCGCCCCGGC
>NZ_JAAALL010000132.1 GCF_009906315.1 Kineococcus vitellinus
GGGGGCTGGACCGGGGTGGCCGCCGTGGACGGCGGCCACCCCGCGAGCGGGAGCGCTCAGCCGATCTGGTTGGCGAGGTCCTTCGAGGCGCTCTCCCAGGCCTGGGCCGGGGCCACGCCGTTGGTCTCCACCGACAGCAGCGCCTGCACGAGGGCCGACTTCACCACGGCGTCCTCCTCGCCCAGGACCTGGGTGGGGGCCTTCTCGGCCGCGTCGGAGAAGATCTGGCCGATGGGCGCGCCCTGGAAGTACTCGTCGGTGGCGCTGGAGACGAGGTCGAAGGCCTTGGTGTTGGACGGGAAGTTCCCGGCCGTCTCGAAGACCTTCGCCTGCTGCTCGGGGTCGGTCAGCCAGGTGATGAGCTCGGCCGCGGCCTCCTTGTTGTCGCTGGAGGCGGGGATGCCCAGGTACGCGCCGCCCCAGTTGCCGCCGGCGCCGCCGGGCAGCGAGGTGACGTTCCACTTGCCGGAGCCGGCGTCGCCGGCCTTGCCCTTGATGTAGCCGACCATCCAGGCCGGGCAGGCGATGGTGGCGAAGGTGCCGGCGCCGAAACCGGTGTCCCAGGCCGGGTCCTCGAACTGCTCCAGCTTGGCGGTCAGGCCCTCCGCGGCCGCGGCGGCGGAGGTGTCGAAGGCCTGCTTGACCGCGGGGTTGCTGTCCCAGACCAGCTCGCCGGCCTGGTCGTAGTAGATCTCCTCCTCGGTGGAGACGATCGCGTTGTAGAAGCCGCCGGCCGAGTCCATCCACGCCGCACCCGCGGGCGCCTTGGCCTTGAACTCGCGGCCGAGGGCGACGTAGTCGTCCCAGCTGGTCATCCGGGCGGCCAGCTGCGCGGGGTCGGTGGGCAGGCCCGCCTGCTGGAGCAGGTCGCTGCGGTAGCACAGGCCCATGGGGCCGATGTCGGTGCCCAGGCCGAGGACCTTGCCGTCCTCGGTGGTGGCGGCGGCGGACTTCCACTCGGGGTAGTTCGCGACCTGGTCGGCCGCCGCGGTGGTCTTCAGGTCGGTCCACTTCGCGCCCTGGTTGGCGACGACGTCGGCGATGCGCCCGACCTCGATGCCCTGGACGTCGGCGGCGCCGTTGCCGGAGGCCAGCTTGGTCTGCAGGGCGGGCCAGTAGTTGTTCTCGCCCTGGGTGGACTCGTACTTGATGCTGATGTCGGGGTTCAGCTGCTGGTACTCGTCGAAGAGGCCGGCCTCCTCGTACCCGAAGGTGCCGAAGAGGCTGACCGTGACCTGGGTCTTGCCGTCGGCCGCGGCCGCGTCGGCCGAGCCGGCGTCGCTGGTGCTGCAGGAGCTGAGCAGCAGCGCTCCGCTGACGGAGGCCGCGAGGGCGGCGAGCGTGGTCTTGCGGACTGTCGACATGGGGGACTCCTCGGGCCTCGCCGTGGTCGGCGGATCGACGTTGATCGGTGGGCCGTTGAGAGCGCTCTCGCGGTGGTCACGACCTCCGTGAGAGCGCTCTCAAGGGGTTCGCACAGCGTGGACCCAGCGGGGACCCGCTGTCAATGCCCGTGTCGAAACCGTTGTCGAACGCCCTGCGGGCGGCCCGGGACGGCCTCAGGTGGTCGCGCGCTCCACCAGCGTCGTGCCGGCCACGACCGGCCCCTCGACGCCCTCGCCGTCCACCAGCCGCAGCAGCATCCGCGCCAGCTCCCGGCCCATCTCCACCACCGGCTGGCGCACCGTGGTCAGCGGCGGCGTGGCCGCGGCCGCCAGCGGCGCGTCGTCGAAGCCGACCACCCGCACCCGCTCGGGCACCGCCAGCCCGGCCGCGGCCAGCGCCTGCAGCGCACCGGCCGCCATGAGGTCGTTGGCCGCGAAGATGCCGTCCAGGTCCGGGTGGCGCGCCAGCAGCTCCTGGGTGGCGGCCCGGCCGCCCGCCACGGTGAAGTCCCCGCTGGCCGCCAGCTGCGCGCCGTAGCGGCGGTGGTGGGCGCGCAGCTCGGTGCGGAAGCCCTCCAGGCGGTCCTGGCCCACCCGCATGTCCATCGGGCCGGTCACCGTCACCACGCGCCGGCAGCCGCGCTCCAGCAGGTGCCGGGTGGCGGTGCGGGCACCCCCGACGTTGTCGGCCGACACGTACGGCACGCTCGAGGAGTCCTCGAAGGGGCGTCCGGACATGACCACCGGGATCCCGGCGTCGACCAGGTGCTGCGGCAGCGGGTCCGGGCCGTGCACGGAGACGAGGATCGCCCCGTCGACGTGACCGCTGCGCGCGTAGCGCTCGAAGCGCTCGCGCTCGCGGGCGGTGGAGAGCACCACGAGGACGAGCTGCACCTCGCGCTCGGCCAGCACCGCCTGCGCACCGCTGAGCACCAGCGGGAAGTAGGAGTCGGCGAAGAAGCGCTCGACGGGCTCGACGACGACCAGGGCCATCGAGCCGCTGCGGCGGGTGACCAGCGAGCGGGCGGCCTGGTTGGGCACGTAGGACAGTTCCGAGGCGGCGCGCAGCACCGCCTCGCGGGCGCTGTCGCTGACGCGGCCGTACCCGGCCAGCACGCGTCCGGCCGTCGCCCGGGAGACGCCGGCGCGGGCGGCGACGGACTCCAGGGTCGGGGCGCTCGGGCTCGTCACGGGTGCCTCCAGCCGTCGGGGCCCCGGCCGACCGGCCGGGCCACGGCGCCCATCCTGGCAGAGCCGGCGGGCGTTCCCGGGTCCTCGGCCGCGAGCCCGGCGCGCGCACCGCCAGCGCCCCCGCCCGCTAGGGTGCCGCGCGTGCGGCCCCGCGCTCCCAGCCTCCCCGACGTCGAGCTGCGGCCCTGGCGGCCGCAGGAGGCCGACCGGCTCTTCGACCTGCTGCGCCGCGAGGAGGTCACCCGCTGGTTCGGGGAGGCCTCGCGCGCACCGCTGCGGCACGTCGACGAGGCCGCCGAGCGCATCGGGCGCTGGGCGCAGCGGACCGCCGCGCCGCTGGGCACGTGGGCGATCACGGCACCCGGGCGCCCCGACCCGCTCGGCAGCGCGCTGCTCTTCGAGGCGCCGAACGCCCTGCACGGGGAGGTGGAGGTCGGCTGGTACCTGCATCCCGACGCCGTCGGGCACGGCTACGCGGCCGCGGCCGCCCGGCGCGCCGCGCAGGACGCCTTCGCCGCGGGGGTGGCGGAGGTGTGGGCGCTCACCTCCGTCGACAACCTGCGCAGCCGCGCCACCTGCGCGCGCGTCGGGATGCGCGACCTCGGCGTCGTCGACGGGTTGTGGCACGACGGGCGCTCGCAGCTGTTCGTGCTCTCCCCCGCCGACCTGCCCGCCCCCTGAACCCGCCGTCTCCCACCGGGTCCCGGCGGGAGACGGCGGGAGACGGCGGCGGGCGGGCGGCGGCCTCAGTCGGCCGAGCCGGGCTCGGCGAGCTTGCCCTGGGCCTTGGCCAGCGGCGCGTTGGGCACGAGGTTGGCCGTGGCGCCCTGCAGCTTGGTGCCCAGCGAACCCGTGACGACGTGGTCGCGGCCCTTGCGCAGCGCCTTGAACGCCTGCTCGGCCACCGTCGCCGGGTCGTCCTTGGCGCTCGTGTTCGCCATCTTCGTGTCCTCCATGCCGGCCCGCTCGAAGAACTCGGTGTCGGTGGGGCCGGGCAGGAAGGCCGTCACGGTGACGCCCCGCTGGTCCAGCTCCTGGCGCAGCGACTGCGCCAGCGACTGCACGAACGCCTTCGTCGCCCCGTAGACCGCCTGGTAGGGCGCGGGCACGCGCGCGGCCAGCGAGGAGGTGAACAGCAGCTCGCCGGAACCGCGCTGCGCCATGGGGCGCGCCGCGAGCTTGGCCAGGTGCACGTACGAGACGACGTTGAGGTCGATCATGCGCAGCTCGTCGGCCAGGTCGGTGTCGACGAACTCACCGCCGACGCCCACGCCGGCGTGCAGGGCGACGGCGTCCACCTGCCGGCCGCCGGCGGTCGCCGTGGTCCACAGCCGCTCCACGCCCTCGGCGGTCGCCAGGTCCACCTGGACGGCGTCCACGCGCGCCCCCTCGCCCGCCAGCTCGGCGGGGACGGCGCCGATGCGCTCGTCCTCGGCCGCGACGAGGAGGTCGTAGCCGCCGGCGGCGAAGCGCCGGGCCAGTTCCAGGCCGATGCCGGTGGAGGCGCCGGTGACGACGGCGAAGGGACGCGTCTGCTCGCTGCTCTCGCTCATGGCCTCCTCCTGCCCACGACGGCGCGGATCATGCGCGGGTCGTGGGCGGACGGGTCGGCAGGTGGCTCGGCAGGTGGCTCGGCAGGTGGCTCAGCAGGTGGCGACGAAGCGCTGCAGGACCCGCACGCCGAACTCCAGCGCGTCCACGGGCACGCGCTCGTCGACGCCGTGGAACATGCCCGCGAAGTCCATGCCCGCCGGCAGCCGCAGCGGGGCGAAGCCGTACCCGCGGATGCCCAGGTGGGAGAAGGACTTGTTGTCCGTGCCGCCCGACAGGCAGTACGGCAGCACCTTCGCGCCCGGGTCCTCGGCCTCCAGCGCGGCGCGCATGCGGTCCACCAGCGGCGCCGCGTAGTCGGTCTCCAGCGCGACGCTGTGGTTGACGACCTCCACGTCGACCCGCTCGCCCGCCAGCTCGCGGATCGTGGCCATCAGCTCCTCCTGGCGGCCGGGCAGGAAGCGGCAGTCGACGAGGGCGCTGGCCGTCCCGGGGATGACGTTGTGCTTGTAGCCGGCCTCCAGGACCGTCGGGTTCGCCGTGTTCTGCAGCGTCGCCCCCACCCAGCGCGCCGTCGTGCCCAGCGTGGCCAGCAGCGCCGAGGGGTCGTCCTCGTCGAAGCGGACGCCGGTGATCTCCGAGACGCCCCGGAGGAACTCGCGCACCGTCGCGGTGTACTCCAGCGGCCACACGTGCTCGCCGATGCGCGTCACCGCCGCGCACAGGCGCGTCACCGCGTTGTCGGTGCCGACCTGCGAGCCGTGGCCGGCGCGCCCGTGCGCCACCAGCCGCAGCCACGCCAGCCCCTTCTCGGCCGTCTGCAGCAGGTAGGCGCGCTGGCCGTCGAGGTCGACGGAGAAGCCGCCGACCTCGCTGACGGCCTCGGTGACGCCCTCGAAGAGCTCGGGGCGGTGGTGCACCAGCCACTCGGCGCCCTGCACCCCGGCCGCCTCCTCGTCGGCCAGGAAGGCCACGACGAGGTCGCGCGGGGGCCTGGTGCCGGTGCGGGCCATGTCGCGCACGACCGCCAGCACCATGGCGTCCATGTCCTTCATGTCCACCGCGCCGCGGCCCCACAGGCAGCCGTCGGCGATCTCGCCCGAGAAGGGGTCGACCTTCCAGTCCGCGGCCCGCGCCGGCACCACGTCCAGGTGCCCGTGCAGCAGCAGCGCGCCGCGCTCGGCGGTGCCGTGCTCGTCGCCGGGGATGCGCACGACGACGTTGCCGCGACCGGGGAAGCCCTCGACGTACTCCGGCTGCAGGCCGACCTCGTGCAGCAGCTGCGCCACGTGCTCGGCCGCGGCCCGCTCGCCCGGTCCCGAGCCGTCGCCGTAGTTGGAGGTGTCGATGCGCAGCAGGTCCCGGCACAGGTCCACGACCTCCGCCTGCGCCGCGCCGCCGGTGCTGCCGCCCGTGTCGCCGTCCGTCCCGCCCGTGGTGTTCGCGCTCACCTGCGTCACCGTACGGGGTGCCCGGCGCGGTAGCGTCCGGGTGCCATGGAGAGCCTTCGCGCGGATCCGGGGACGGACCCGGAGGCCGACTGGTCGCTGGAGGCCCCCCGCGGGCTCACCGACACCGTGCACGACGCCCTCCTCGAGCTGCTGATGGACCGCTCCCTGCTGCCCGGCTCGGCGCTGCGCACCCAGGCGCTCGCGGACCGCCTGGGGGTCTCGGCGACCCCGGTGCGCGAGGCGCTGGCCCGCCTGGAGGGCTCGGGGCTGGTGGTGCGCTCGGCGCGCCGGGGCTACCGGGCGGCGCCGCTGCTGAGCGACGAGGAGCTGGCGCAGCTGGTCGACGTGCGCCTGCTGGTGGAGCCGGGCAACGCCGAGCGCGCCTGCGCCCGCGCCGACGACGCCTTCGTGGGGCGGCTGTGGGCGGCCGTGGAGGCCCAGCGCAGCGCGCCCACCGGTCCCGGGTACACCGGCTTCAAGCACTACCTGGAGGCCGACTGGTCCTTCCACGAGCTGGTCGCCGAGGGCACCGGCAACCCGTTCATCGTGCGGACCCTGGACTCCTTCCGCGGCTTCGTGCAGCGCCTGCACCAGGTCGAGGAGCGGGTCAGCGACGCCGACGAGAGCGTGGCCGAGCACGAGGCGATCGTGCGGGCCTTCGAGCGGCGCGACCCCGCGGCGGCGGGGGCGGCCATGCGCCGGCACCTGCAGGGCGTGCTGACCCGCGCGGTCGAGGCCGCCGGGACGGCGGACGGGTGACCGGCCGGCGGCGGCACTCGCCAAGCGCCGTGATTTTCTATAGAATCGCACCGACGGACGACTTCTGGAGTGAGACGTGAGCGACGACGCGCAGTCCCCCCGCCCGAGCACGCCCGGCACGAGCGTGTTCGACGGCTACCCCGACGTGCTGACGCGGGAGAACTGGCCGATCACCGTGCCGATGATGCCGCACCCCCACGTGCTGGCCGACGGCACGACGGTGCAGGACCAGCCGGCCGAGGGGTGGGCCGCCACGCTGGAGGTCATGGTCGACGCCGGGTACACGAGCATCGACCCCACCGACACCTGGATCCGGATCGCGGACCTGTCCCCGGAGCGGCTGCAGGAGTTCGCCCGCACCGTGCGCGCCGCGGGCCTGAGCATCCCGGCGTTCTCGACCTCGCGCCGCAGCGTCATGGACCACGAGAAGGCCGAGGAGAACCTGGCCTACTCCCACCGCGCCATCGACGCGTGCGCCGCCATCGGCATCCCGCTGGTCAACTTCGGCTTCATGCGCGGCTTCACCCCCGCCCAGGCGAAGGCGCTGTGGTTCTGGCTGGAGCCGGGCTACTCCGACGACTTCTCCGACGAGGCCCGCGCGCTCGCCGTCTCCCGCATCCAGGAGCTGGCCCGGCACGCCCAGGAGGTCGGGGTGCAGATCGCGCTGGAGATGTACGAGGACACCTACCTCGGCACCGCCGACTCGGCCGTGCGGTTCATCCACGAGGTGGGCTACGACAACGTCGGCCTCAACCCGGACTTCGGCAACATCCTGCGCCTGCACCGCCCGGTGGAGCCGTGGGAGGAGATCGCGGCGAAGATGCTGCCGCACACCAACTACTGGCACCTGAAGAACTACTACCGCGACGAGGAGCCCTCGACGGGCTCGGTGCGCACGCACCCGGCGCCGCTGGAGTTCGGCACCATCAACTACCGCAAGGCGATCGGCATCGCGCTGGAGTCCGGCTTCCGCGGCGCCTTCTGCGTGGAGCACTACGGCGGCGACAGCATCAGCGTGGGCGCCACCAACCGCGAGTACATCCGGCGCGTGCTGCCCAAGCAGACCCCGCACACCCCGTTCCGCACCCTCTGAGCGATCGAAGGAGACCGTTCGACATGACGAAGATCTTCGGGAACCCGGCCTCGTTCGTCGACGACGCCATGGCGGGGTTCGTCGACCTGTACTCGCAGTACGTGCAGCCGGTGCCGCACGGGGTGGTCCGCTCCACCGCCACCCCCGAGGGCAAGGTCGCGGTGATCGCCGGCGGCGGCTCCGGGCACTACCCCGCCTTCGCCGGCTACGTCGGCCCGGGCCTGGCCGACGCCGCCGTGTGCGGCAACGTCTTCGCCTCCCCCTCCACCCGCTGGGTCTACGACGTGGCCAAGGCCGCCAACCGCGGCGGCGGCGTCGTCCTGGGCTTCGGCAACTACGCCGGCGACATCCTCAACTTCGGCCTGGCCGCCGAGCGCCTGCGCTCGGAGGGCATCCCCGCCGAGCTCATCGTCGTCACCGACGACGTCGCCTCCGAGGGCCAGGGCGCCAACGGCCAGCGCCGCGGCATCGCCGGCGACGTCGTCGCCTTCAAGATCGCCGGTGCGGCCGCCGAGGCCGGCTACGACTTCGAGGGCGTCGTGCGCGCCGCGCGCCGCGCCAACGACCTCACCCGCTCCATGGGCATCGCCTTCGCCGGCTGCACCCTGCCCGGCGAGAGCGAGCCGCTGTTCACCGTCACGCCCGGCCACATGGGCGTCGGCCTCGGCATCCACGGCGAGCCGGGCATCTCCGAGGAGCCCATCGGCTCCCCCGAGGAGATCGCCGAGCTGCTGGTGGGCAAGGTGCTGGACGGCAAGCCCGAGGGCGCCCCGGAGACCGGGCGCATCACCGTGCTCGTCAACGGCCTGGGTTCCACCAAGTACGAGGAGCTGTTCCTGCTCTACGCCCCCATCGCGGCCCGGCTGCGCGCGGCCGGCTACGAGATCGTCGCCCCGCAGGTCGGCGAGCTCGTCACCAGCCTGGACATGGCCGGCGCCTCGCTGACGGTCACCTGGCTGGACGAGGAGCTGGAGACGCTGTGGACGGCGCCGGCCCAGTGCCCGGCGATGTCGGTGGGCGCCACCATCGAGACCACCCCCGCCCCGCGCTACGAGGCCCCCGAGGAGCAGGTCGCCGACTACTCCGGCACCCCCGAGGCCGCGCAGCGGGCCGGCCAGAAGGTGGCCTCCCTCATCGAGGCCGTGCGCGAGGTCCTCGAGGACGCCGAGGCCGAGCTGGGGCGCATCGACGCCATCGCCGGCGACGGCGACCACGGCACCGGCATGGTCAACGGCTCGGTGGCCGCCGCGCAGGCCGCCCGCGCGGCCGCCGACGCCGGGGCGGGCGCCGCCTCGACGCTGGCCGCGGCCGGGGGCGCCTGGGCCGACCGCGCCGGCGGCACCTCCGGCGTCATCTGGGGCGTGCTGCTGCACGCCTTCGCCGACCAGCTGGGTGACGAGGGCGCCCCGAGCGCGCAGCAGGTCGCCGCCGGCGCCACCGCGTCGGTGGAGGCCGTGCAGCGCCTGGCGGGCGCGCGGGTGGGCAACAAGACCATGCTGGACGCGCAGGTCCCCTTCGCCGAGACGCTCGCCGAGCGCATCGGCGCCGGGGACGACCTGAAGACCGCCTTCACCACCGCCGCCCGGGCCGCCACCGAGGCCGCCGAGGCCACCAAGGACCTGCGTCCGCAGATCGGCCGGGCCCGCCCGCTGGCCGAGCGCTCGCTGGGCCACCCCGACGCCGGCGCCGTCTCCCTGGCGCTGGTGACCCGCACCGTCGCCGAGCAGCTCTGAGCGTCCGGGGCTGCGAGCGCCCCGACCGCACGTCCGACACCGACACCGACACCACGACCAGGAGGAACACCGTGAGCGATCTGCAGTGGCGCGTCGTCGTCGCCTCCGACGACGCCGGCCTGTCCTACAAGGAGGCCATCAAGGCCGACCTGCTGAAGGACCCCCGCGTCAAGGAGGTCATCGACGTCGGCGTCAACGGCGACGAGGGCACCGCCTACCCGCACGTGGCCGTCGCCGCGGCCCGCAAGATCGCCGCCGGTGACGCCGACCGCGGCATCCTCGTGTGCGGCACCGGCATGGGCGTGGCCATCAGCGCCAACAAGGTCCCCGGCATCCGCGCCTCGGTGGCCCACGACTCCTTCTCCGTGGAGCGCCTGGTGCTCTCCAACGACGCGCAGGTGCTCACGCTCGGCGAGCGCGTCATCGGCAAGGAGCTGGCGCGCCGGCTGGCCAAGGAGTTCCTGGGCTACGTCTTCGACCCCGGCAGCCACTCCAAGGAGAAGGTCGACGCCATCACGGCCTACGAGACCGGCGCGGGCTACGACGCCGACGACGAGGCCGGTACCGTCAGCTCCTGCTGACAGACCGCGCCGACGCTGGAGCCTGAACCACATGACGAACCGTCCCCGCCCGCTCGTCGGGGTCAGCCTCAAGATGTACTTCTCGCTGGCCCGCACCCGCAGCTACCTCGCCGACGTCGCCGCCCTCGGCCCCGACGTCGCGGCGAGCGGCGTGGACGCGTTCGTCGTCCCGGACTTCCTCAACATCACCACGGGCATCGACCTGCTGCGCGGCACCGGCATCGCCGTCGGCGCGCAGGACGCCTCGTGGGAGGACTTCGGGGCGCTGACCGGTGAGGTCTCCCCCGCCGCCCTGCGCGAGGCCGGTGCCCGCTTCGTGGAGATCGGCCACGCCGAGCGGCGGCGGATGTTCGCCGAGGACGACATCGTGACCGCCCGCAAGGCGGCCGCGGCGGCCCGCAACGGCCTGGTCCCGCTCATCTGCATCGGCGAGAACGTGCGCATCGACGTCGACGACGCGGCGCGCACCACCATCAGCCAGGTCCTCGCAGCGCTGGAGGACGTCCCCGACGACGCCGAGGTCGCGATCGGCTACGAGCCCAACTGGGCCATCGGGCAGACCGAGCCCGCGCCGCCGGAGCACGTCGTCGGCGTCACGACCCGCCTGCGCGAGGCGCTCTCGCACCGCCGCGGGCGCACCCGCATCCTCTACGGCGGCAGCGCCGGCCCCGGGCTCTTCAGCCAGGTGGCCGACGGCGTCGACGGCCTGTTCCTCGGCCGCTTCGCCCACGACGTCGCCAACTTCCGCGCGGTGATCGAGGAGATCGCCTCGCACCCGCTCAACGCAGACCACTCCGACGAGTCCGCGGCCGACCGCGCCTGACGCGGCCCGCCCCCTCGCCGGGAGCACCCACCACCTCAGGAGACTCCCGTGCCCACCGCACCCCGCACCGACAAGATCACCAAGGTCGCCCAGATCGGCACCGGCTACATGGGCGGCGGCATCGCCCAGTCGCTGGCCCTGGCCGGCAACGACGTGTGGCTGGCCGACGCCGACAAGGAGTCGACCCAGCGCAACTACGAGCGGCTGCTGAAGGAGTCCGAGCTCTTCGAGGCGCAGGGCCTGTTCGCCCCGGGCAGCACCGAGGTCCTCAAGGAGAAGTTCCACCCGGCGGACTCCATCGAGGAGGCCGTCGCGGACGTGCACTTCGTCGAGGAGGCCGTCTTCGAGGACCCGCAGGTCAAGAAGGACGTCCTCTCGCGCGTCGAGAAGGCCGTCACACCCGGCACGATCATCGGCACCAACACCTCCACCATCCCGGTGAAGGTGCTGGCGGAGGCGTTCGAGGACGCCTCGCTCTTCCTCACCGTGCACTTCTCCAACCCGGCCCCGTTCATCCCGGGCGTCGAGCTGGTCACCGGCGAGGCGACCGACCCGGCCGTGCTGCCGATCATCGACGAGCTGCTCACCCGCGCCGGCCGTCGCGGCGCGCAGGTGAAGGACGTGCCGGGCTTCGTCCTCAACCGCCTGCAGTACGTGCTGCTGAAGGAGGCCATGACGGTCGTCGAGGAGGGCGTGGCCACCCCCGCCGACGTCGACACCATCGTCTCCACGACCTTCGGCTTCCGCCTGCCCTTCTTCGGGCCGTTCGCGATCGCCGACATGGCCGGCCTGGACGTCTACGCCAAGGGCTTCAAGGTCCTCGAGGGCCACTTCGGCGAGCGGATGTCCGCTCCGCAGAACCTCACCGAGCTCGTGGCGGCCGGCAAGTACGGCACCAAGACCGGCTCGGGCTTCCTGGAGCTGGAGCCGGAGAAGCTGGCCGCGCTCATCGACTACCGCAACAAGGCGTACCAGAAGATGGGCGAGCTGCTCGCCGAGCTCGGGCCGTCCCCGCTGGCGGAGTGACCCGCGGCCGGCCGCGGCCGGCAGCAGGCTGAGACCCGGCCACGATCCACGACGATCCACCACGACGGCCGCCCCGGGAGCTCCCGGGGCGGCCGTCGTCGTCCGCGCCGCCCCGGG
>NZ_JAAALL010000133.1 GCF_009906315.1 Kineococcus vitellinus
GCATCGACGGCTTGCAGGCCACCATCGCGGCGGCGGTGGAGGAGCAGAGCGCGACCACCAGTGAGATGGTGCGCAACGTCACCGAGGTCTCCACCGGCTCCCAGGAGATCGCCTCCAACATCTCCGGCATCGCCGCTTCGGCGGATCAGACGACGGCGGGGGCCAGCCACACCGCTTCGACGGCGGGGGAGGTCTCGCGCACGGCGGTGCAGTTGAACGAGCTGGTGGCCTCCTTCACCCTGCCCCGCACCTGAGAGCCCGCACCTGAGAGCCCGGCCGGTGATCTTCCACGGTGCACCGTGGAAGATCACCGGCCGTCGTGCGTCAGGACCGGTGCGCCTGCGCAGCCGCGCGGGAACACCGGCCCTGACGGCCGCCTCGCGCGGGGTCTCGGCCTGCTGCATCGGTGCCGTGGACACCTCGGGACCCTGCTGCGCGGCCACCGGATCCATCCACATCACCTGCCGGCCGTGGCCGTCGAGCTCGAAGGAGCTGCGCGAGGAGACGCTGAAGCAGTACAGCGCCAGCCCGTGACGTCACCGGTCCGCGGGGCTACGTTCACCGTCATGGAGGAGCGGGTTCCCGAGGAGCGGATGGCGGGCGGCCGCAACGACGGCGCCACCCGCGTCGGGCAGACGGTGCGCAGGCGCACCGGGGAGCACACCGCGGGCGTCCACGCCCTGCTGCGCCACCTGCACGCCGTCGGCTTCACCCGGGCACCCGAGGTGCTGGGGATCGACGAGCAGGGTCGGGAGGTGCTCACCCACCTCGAGGGTCAGACCGTCGGGGACAGCCGGCCCTGGCCCAGCTGGGCGCACGGCGAGGCGGCACTGGTGGCCGCCGGGCGGTGGATGCGCGACTTCCACCACGCCTCGCGCTCCTTCACCCCGCCCGCGGACGCCCACTGGTTCGGCGACCACGACGAGCTGCGGGAGGGGGAGGTCGTCGGCCACCACGACGCCGCCCCCTACAACGCCGTGTGGCGCCCGGCGCCCACCGCCTCCGACCCCGACGCCGGTGAACTCGTCGGCTTCATCGACTGGGACCTGGCCGGGCCAGCGGCACCGCTGCGCGACCTGGCGTTCCTGGCGCTGACGTGGGTACCGCTGACGGCCCACGACACCGCCCTCGCCGACGGCTTCCCCGCCGGCGCCGACCGCGCCCGCCGGCTGCGCCTGCTGCTGCAGGCCTACGGCTGGCGGGGCAGCACGGCGGCGGTGCTGCAGGCCGTGCGCGAGCGCGCGCTGCAGCACGCGCACGGGCTGCGGCAAGCGGCCGCCGACGGGTACGGCCCCGCGGTGGAGCTGGTCGCCGAGGGAGTGGCCGACGACTTCGAGCGCGCCGTGGGCGTCCTCGACGCCGAGACGGCTTCCCTGCTCGCTGCGGAGGGTGGACCGCGGTAGGGGCGGCGAGCGGCTCGCCCGTGGGCGGGTGGACGTCGAGCAGCCCGCCAGGGGCTCACCCCGGCGAACCCGACAGGTCCGCCAGCCGCGCCAGGTCGTCGCGGACCGACGCCCGCTCCCCCTCGGTGAGCGGAACCGCTGCGGCCCTCTCCAGCGCGGACACCGCCGCCTCCTCGTCGCCGAGCCGCCCGGCCACGTCGCCGCGCAGGACGAGCAGGCGCACGAGCTGCACGGGCGTCGGGTGCTCGTCCGGCAGCCCGAGCACCCGGTCGACGATCTTCGCCGCGCCCACCAGGTCCTCCTTGGAGTCGGCGAAGAGCGTGGCGTGGTGCAGGGCCCGCGCGAAGGTCTCCTCGGGGGCGGGCCGGTGGTGCTGGTCCTCGCTGGTGGGCTGCCCGATCCGGACGCAGTTGCCACCGGGATCGCTCATCAGGAACTGCCGCACCCCGTAGGACATGTCCCTCAGCGGCCCGATCCGCGGCAGGCCCCGGCCGGGCACCTTCCCGTACGCGGCCTTGAGCCCGGCCCGGAACGCCTCGTGCAGCCCGTCCACGTCATCGGTGACGACGTAGCACGTGCTGTACGACTGGCTGGGCTCGTACTCCTTCATCCCGAAGAACTGCAGCTGGATGCCGCCGCGCTCGACGACCGCGAACGGGTTGGGGCTCTTCTGCACGAACGTCACCTCGAACCCGAGGGCGGTGTAGAAGTCGAGGACGGGCTGGATGCTCCGGCACGGGAGCAGGGGGATCGTCCGCTCAGCCATGCCGGTACTCTACTCAAAGTTGAAGAGAAGGGAAGGGGTCTGCTGCGTGTCCGCCGTCCGTCTCCTCGTCCTCGGTGCCGTCCGCCGGCACGGCCGCGCGCACGGCTACCAGGTGCTCAACGACCTGGAGTCCTGGGGCGCGCACGAGTGGTCGACCGCGAAACCCGGCTCGATCTACCACGCGCTCAAGCAGCTGGCCAAGCAGGGCCTGCTGCTGGCCCACGAGATCGCCCCGTCCACGGCGGGCGGCCCCCCGCGCACCGAGTACGAGATCACGCGACGGGGTGCCGAGGAGTTCCTCTCCCTGCTGCGCGAGGCGCTCGTCTCCCACGACCAGAGGATGGACGTCCTCTCCTCCGGCGTCGGCTTCATCGTCCACCTGCCGCGGCGGGAGGCGGTGGCGCTGCTGGAGGAGCGCCTGCAGCGGCTCCAGCAGTGGCGCGGGAGCGTCACCGACCACTACGCCCCCGAGGACGGGCCGGGCCAGCTCGGCCACGTCGGCGAGATCATGCACCTGTGGGTGCACTCGGCGGACGCGGGCGCGCAGTGGACCCGGGGCCTGATCGAGCGCATCGAGGACGGCGCGTACACCTTCGAGGGCGAGGAGGAACCGTCCGTCGGCGTCCCGGCGGAGGATGAGGACCACTCCCGCCACGCGTGAGCGTCGCCCGCACCGGGATCGATCAGCGGTGCCGTCGCAGCGCCCGGGCGGCGAGGACCGCGTGGGGACGTCGCTCGCCCTCCTGCGGCCGCTGGGAACGCTCGACCTCCACGAACCCCGCCGAGGCCAGCCGGTCCGCCAGCTCGTCCACCGGCCACCGGTACGCCGTGGTGACCCGGTGCTCGAACGGCTCGCGCACCGGCCCCTCGAAGAAGCCGACGACCAGCGCCCCACCGGGGGCCAGGAGCCGGCGGATGCCGATCAGCGCACCGTCCAGCTGCCCGGGCCGGAGGTGGATGAGGGAGTACCACGTCAGCACCCCGCTCACCGGCTCCTCCGGGCGGGCCAGGTCGGTCAGGGACCCCACCTCGAAGGGCACGTCCGGGTACGTCCGGCGCGCGTGGGCGATGAACTCCGGCACCAGGTCGATGCCCGTCACCCGGCACCCCGAGGAGTGCAGGAACCCGCTCAGGTGCCCGGGCCCGCACCCCAGGTCCAGGACCGGGCCGCTCAGGTGCCCCAGGTGCCGCTCGATCAGCTGCAGGTCGTCGGGGTGCACGGTGTCCAGCGAGCCCAGCAGGTCGATGTACCGCTGCGCGAGCGATGAGTAGGCCTGCTGCACCTCGAGCGAGCTCACCGGGCGCACCCTACCCACGACCCCACCCGAGCGCCGTGGAGCACCACCTCCACCGCCGGCGGACGAGCGGTGCCGCCGGCTCCGCCCGCCGCAGGCGGCAGCAGACCCGGGCGAGGCCTCCGGGCGGGACGCGGCACGCAGTCGTCACACGTTCGTAACGCACCGCGTCATCGCGGTGCCTAGCGTGCGGCTCAACGAGCGTGGGCGCCCGGTCCGCGCCGACGTCACCGGAATGTCTGGAGCCAGTCATGAGCGGCAGCGCAGCACGCCTGCAAGCGATCGACGCCGTCATCGCCTACGAGGCTCCCAGCCCCACCTTCGCGCCCGCCGAAGCGCCCGGTGAGATCTTCGGGCGCAACGTCTTCACCAAGGCGGTCATGCAGAAGCGGCTGCCGAAGGCGGTCTTCACGTCGGTGGTGGCCACCATCGAGCAGCAGATGCCGCTGGACCCGGCCGTCGCCGACGCCGTCGCGTCCGCGATGAAGGACTGGGCGCTGGAGAAGGGGGCCACGCACTACGCGCACGTCTTCTACCCGCTGACGCACTCCACCGCCGAGAAGCACGACAGCTTCTTCGAGCCCGACGGCGAGGGCGGCTCGATCGCCGAGTTCGCGGGCAAGACGCTGGTGCAGGGCGAGCCGGACGCCTCCAGCTTCCCCAACGGCGGGCTGCGCTCGACGTTCGAGGCGCGCGGCTACACCGGCTGGGACGTCACCAGCCCGGCCTACGTGCTGGAGAACACCAACGGCACCACGCTGTGCATCCCGACGGTCTTCGTCTCCATGACCGGCGAGGCGCTGGACCACAAGACTCCGCTGCTGCGCTCGCAGCAGGCCATGGCCACCCAGGCCGCGCGCGTGCTGAAGCTGTTCGGCCACGACGACCCGGGGACGATCGTCTCCTACGCCGGTCCGGAGCAGGAGTACTTCCTCATCGACCGGCACTTCTTCCTCTCGCGCCCGGACCTGCTCAACGCCGGGCGCACGCTGTTCGGCGCCAAGCCGCCGAAGGGCCAGGAGTTCGACGACCACTACTTCGGCGCGATCCCCGACCGGGTGCTGGCGTTCATGCTGCACGCCGAGCGGGAGCTGTTCAAGGTCGGCATCCCCGCCAAGACCCGGCACAACGAGGTCGCTCCGGGGCAGTTCGAGATCGCGCCGATGTTCGAGCGCTCCAACCTCGCCGCCGACCACCAGCAGCTGCTCATGGTCACCATGAAGCGCGTCGCGCGCGAGCACGGGATGGAGCTGCTCTTCCACGAGAAGCCGTTCGAGGGCGTCAACGGCTCGGGCAAGCACGTCAACTTTTCCTTCGGCTCCTCCACGGTGGGCAACCTGCTGCTGCCCGGGGACACCCCGCACGAGAACGCGCAGTTCCTCGTCTTCTGCGCGGCGATCATCCGGGCGGTGCACAAGTACGGCGGGCTGCTGCGCGCCTCGGTCGCCTCGGCCACCAACGACCACCGCCTGGGCGCCAACGAGGCTCCGCCGGCGATCATCTCGATCTTCCTCGGCGACCAGCTGGCGGACGTGTTCGAGCAGGTCGCCAAGGGGGGTGCCACCTCCTCCAAGGAGAAGGGCACCATGACGATCGGCGTGGACACCCTGCCGGTGCTGCCCACCGACCCGGGCGACCGCAACCGCACCAGCCCCTTCGCCTTCACGGGCAACCGCTTCGAGTTCCGCGCGCCCGGCTCGATGCAGTCGATCGCCTCGCCGGTGTACACGATCAACACGATCGTCACCGAGGCGCTGGACTTCATCGCCACCGAGCTCGAGGAGCGCGTCGCCGGCGGCGAGGACTTCAACCACGCCGTGCAGAAGGTCCTGGAACGGATCATCACCGATCACGGCGCGGCCGTCTTCAACGGCGACGGGTACTCCGAGCAGTGGCAGATGCAGGCGCAGGCGCGGGGGCTGAAGAACCTGCGCACGACGATGGACGCCCTGCCGGAGCTGATCACCCCCGAGGCGATCGAGCTGTTCGGCAGGTACGGGGTGTTCTCCGAGCGGGAGATGCACTCGCGCTACGAGATCGCCGTGGAGCAGTACGAGCTGAGCATCGCGGTGGAGGCCAAGCTGACGGTGGAGATCGCGGGCACCAGCGTGCTGCCCGCCGCGATCCGCTACCAGACCCAGCTCGCCCAGAACCTCGCCGCCCTCAAGGCCGCCGGGGTGGAGGCCGACCCCTCCCTGCTGCAGGCGGTGTCGACCCCGACCGCGGCGCTGCGCACGGCGCTGACGGCCCTGAAGGCGGCCACCTCCGACGAGAGCCACGCCGCCGGCGTCGACGCGGCGCTGCACGCCCGGGACGTGCTGCTGCCGGCGATGGCCGCGGTCCGCGAGGCCGCCGACGAGCTGGAGACCCTCGTCGCCGACGACCTGTGGCCGCTGGCGACCTACCAGGAGATGCTCTTCATCCGCTGAGCACCCCGGCCCAGCACCTCGCACGCCGGACCTCCGGCTCGCCGCGGCAGGTGGCACACCGGCACCTCCCTCGGCACGAGCCGGGGGTCCCGCTCGCGGGAAGGGCCCCCGAGCCGTCGCCCTACATGCGCTCCAGCGCCCGGATCCCCAGCAGTTCCAGCCCCACCGCGAGCACCCGTTGCGCAGCGCGGCACAGCGCCAGGCGGGACGCGCGCACCTCGGCCTCGGCGCTGAGCACCGGGCACGCCTCGTAGAACGAGGACAGCGCCGTCGCTACCTGGTGCAGGTGCGCGCACAGCCGGTGGGGCTGCAACGTCTCGGCGACGGCCGCCACGGCTCCGGGGAACCCCGTGACGGCGAAGGCCAGCCGTCGTTCGGCCGGCTCCCGCAGCAAGGTCACGACGTCGCCGGAACCACCGGCGCGGGCCAGCAGGGACACCGACCGGGCGTGGGCGTACTGCAGGTAGGGACCGGTGTTGCCGTCCATCGCGACCATCCGGTCCAGGGCGAAGACGTAGTCCCGGCCGAGGCCGTTGACGAGGTCGCCGTAGCGGACGGCGCCGACACCGACCGCCCGGGCGGTCTCCTCCCGAGCCGCCCCCTGCAGCGTGGAGCCGCGGTCGTCGAGCAGGGCCGTCGCCCGCTCCTGCGCGGCGTCGAGCAGCGACACCAGCGGGACCGTGGCCCCCGTCCTGGTCTTGAACGGCTTCCCGTCCTCCCCCAGGACCGTCCCGAAGGCCACGTGGTCGGTGGCGACCCGCTCGGGCAGCCAGCCCGCCGCCCGGGCGAGGGCGAACACCTGCTCGAAGTGCAGCGACTGCCGGACGTCCACGACGTACACCAGCCGGTCGGCCCGCAACTCCTCGACCCGGTACCTCAGGGCGGCGAGGTCGGTCGCGTCGTAGCCGAAGCCTCCGTCGGCCTTGCGGACCAGCAACGGCAGCGGTGAGCCGTCCCGGGTGGTGAAGCCCGGCAGGAACGCGCACAGGGCGCCGGCGGACTCGGTCAGCAGACCCGCGGCCAGCAGGTCGTCCACCACCCGGGGGAGGTCGGCGTTGTAGCGGCTCTCCCCGGCGACGTCGTGCTCGTCGAGCTCGACGCCCAACCGGACGTACACCTCGTCGAACGCCGTCAGGGACGTCGCGACCAGTCGCCGCCAGACCGCCAGCGTCCCCCGATCGCCGCCCTGCAGCAGGACCACCCGCGCCCGGGCCCGGACGGCGAAGCCCGCGTCCGCCTCGAAGCGCGTCCGCGCGCTCCGGTACGCCGCGTCGAGCCCGGCGAGGTCGAGGTCCGCTCCATCGTGCCCCTCCTCGAGGAGGTCCTCGATGAGCATGCCGAACTGGGTCCCCCAGTCCCCCAGGTGGTTCTGCCGCACGACGTCGTGGCCGACGAAGGCCAGCACCCGCGCCAGCACGTCGCCGAGGACGGTGGAGCGCAGGTGCCCGACGTGCATCTGCTTGGCGACGTTGGGGGACGAGAAGTCGACGACCACCCGCTGCGGTTCGCCCCGCGGAACGCACAGCGCGGCGTCCCGCAGGATCTCGTTCACCCGCCGGGCGAGGAAGTCCGGGCGCAGCGTGAAGTTGATGAAACCCGCGCCCTGGACCGCCGGCGGCAGGCACACGTCCTCGACGTCGAGGCGCTCCACCAGGCGTTCGGCGATCCGGCGCGGCGAGTCCGCGACCGGTCCGGCCAGCCGCAGCGGCAGGCTCGTCTGGTAGTGCCCGAACTCCGGACGGGTGGCGGACCTGACCTGCAGGTCGCGTGCCGCGTGTCCGGGTCCCAGGACGGTGGCGACAGCTGACCGCAACCGGTCGGTGAGCAGCGTTTCGACGAAGTCCACGGCGAGGATCCCTCGGGAGGAGGTGGGTGTGCGCCCGAGCGGGCAGGGAGGAGCGGGCCGCGAGCGGCGGCGACGAGCGCGGGTCAGAGACCGAGGCGTCGTCGCCCGGCGCGTCGGCGCGACGCGGCGAGCGCGTCACGACGGTCAGCACGGGTCGACGACATGCCGCCAGTGTGCCACGGCACGCGCCCGGCGTCCCGGACGCTCATCGGCAGCTCGGCCGCGTCGTCGACCGCGACGAGCGGTGCTGCGGCGCGTCCGCTCACGGTGCGAGGGGACGCAGCAGGCTGCTCAGGCGCACGACGCCCGCCCCGAACCGCTCGTCGAGGCGACGCTGGTCGCCCTCGCGGGCCAGCACGGCCGTGGCGGTGACCTGCCCGCCCAGCGGGTCCAGCTGCAGGTCCACCAGCACCAGCCCCGCGGCGGAGCCGTCACCCTGCTCGAGCGCGTCGCGCGCCGCGGTCAGCTCCGCCTCGGAACGCGCGGCGGCGCTGACGCACAACGCGCCACCCCACACCGCCCGCACCGCCGCCTCCATCTCGGCCAGGTCGCCGGCGGTGGAGACGTTGAGGACGTAGCGCGACGGGTCGTCCGCCGCTCCGGCCGCGACCTCCGCCGCGGGCACCGCGGACCGGTCGATCCACAGCAGCCCGTAGCCCCGGACGGCCTGAGCCTGCACCGACGCGGCCTGCAGCGCGTCCTCGGTGGCTCGCGCGGCGTCCAGCGCCCGCCACCCGCCCGCCGGCTCGGGGCAGGGGCTGGCGAAGGACGGCTCCGGCGCGCGCGCCTGCGCCTCCAGGTCGGCGGGGTCCGCGCGACGGGCCGGTGCCGTCAGCCGGATCGCCTCGCCCTGCGGGGTGCCGGTGAGGACGAAGGAGCCGTAGCGGCTCCGCAGCACCGACTCGTAGGAGTCGGCGGGCATCGAGGAGAAGTCGAAGCCGATCAGGTCCGGTCCTGCGCACTGCGGGGGCAGGGAGGTGGCGATCCCGCCGGCGCACAGCTGCGGGCCGTGGCCGGCGTCCTGCAGGACGAAGCCGGTGGTCCGGAAGGGCCCCGGGTGCCCGTCGGGAACCAGGTCGGCTCGTGCGAGGTCGGCCTGCTCCACCGCGCGCGGGGCGCCGTCGGGTGGAGCGGCGGGGTCCGGGGCTCCGGGCGCCGTGCTCCGCTGCCCGCACGCGCTCACCAGCAGCAGGGCCAGCAGCCCGAGCGGGGCGGTGAGGCGCGAGGTCATGACGCTTCGACGCAGCTGCGCGGCGGCTCGTTCCCGCCGGCCCCACGAGCCGGACGTCGCCGCGGTCCCGACCGCGGGGCGAAACCCGCCGAGGCGGCCAGCGCAGCGGCCTCAGCCAGCCCACGTCCGACGAGGTCCGGCTCGTGGGCGTCGCTGCCGAAGGTGACCTGGCGGCCCCCTTCCTGGACCCACCAGCCCAGGACCACCGGGTCCACGGGCAGGCGCGTGTTGACCTCCAGCGCCCGCTCGGCCTGCACCCGGACCCTCAACGCGTGGCGCAGCTCCTCCTCGACGTCGCTGAGCACGAACGGCTCGGCTTCCTGCGGCCAGGACCGGAGCGGGTGGTCGATGTGCGCGAGCGCGGTGAACGCCTGCGAGCCGGCCACCGTGCGAGGGATCTCGGCGAGGTGGCCGCGGAAGGGGGTGAGGTCGACGTGCTCGGTGAGGACCACCGCGGGGAGCCCCACGTCGACGGCCCGCGCGCGCACCCGTCCCCGGTGCGACCCGCGTGCCCTCGCTAGGGCACGGCTTCCGCCCACCACGCCGAGAACGGCCACGACCGCGCCGCCTCCCCTCCCGCGGCGCAGGCAGCGCGACCTCGACGGCGACGTCGCCGACGGTCGAGGAGGGCGCCCAGCAGCGCCACACCGAGCGGCGTCGCCGGCCGCCGCCCCAGCTCGCACATCCAGCACTCCGGCGGGCACGGGAGCACCGCACCCCCCGGGGACCGCTTCGGCGTCGATCGCACCGGAACTCCCCTCCTTGACACCGGCCATCGAAGTTGACCGGTGTCAGCCTCGCGTCGTGGACTGACACCTGTCAATCGTCTACGGTGGTGTCATCGCACGGGGCGGCAGAACACGCGGCACACGGGAGGACCACGTGACAGGTGACGGCACCCCACCGGCGGCCCGGCTGGTCCGGGACTTCGTGAACACCCGCGAACCCCAGACCGGCACCGAAGCGCTGCAGCACCCCGAGGACCTGCGGCGCTGGCTCGACGCCCACCTGCCCGGCACCCGTGCAGCCGCGCTCGGGAACGGCGACCTGGTGCTGGCACGAGGACTGCGAGAAGGCCTGCGGGCCGTCCTGCTCGCGCACGCCGGCCACGACGCGCCGGCCACCGCGCTCAGCGACCTCGACGCCGCGCTGGCCCGCGTCCCGGTGCGCGTGCACGTGGGCCCCGAGGGCACGCGGCTGCTGCCCGGCGACGACAGCCCCCTGGCGCTGGCCCTGGCGCCACTGGTCGACGCCGTGCGCGCCTGCGGCCACGACGGCTGCTGGCAGCGCCTGAAGGCGTGCAGCCGCGAGACCTGCCGCTGGGCCTACTACGACGGCTCGCGCAACCAGAGCCGACGCTGGTGCTCGATGGCCGGCTGCGGGAACTACGTCAAGATGCGCCGGCGCAACGCCGGCCCGACGGACCAGGGCCCGGCGCGCCCGAGCCCTGGCGCCGGCGACTCCCCCACCCGCGCCGGGCACCCCGAGACGTCCACCTGACGCGCGCACCCGCGCAGCGCCGTCCACCCCGCCGGTGCAGGTCGCGGCGCCGCGACCCCTGCGCTCGCAGGTGTCGGCGACGACCTCGGAGGAGCCGGCCGGTGGGGTGGGAGCGCTCCGGCAGCGGGGCGAGGCGCAGCCGCGAACCCTTGCCAGGCGCGACGCGGACGGGCTAGCGTCCCGTCCACATCGCTGGTGAAACGTTCAAATCCCTGCTTCGTGACTCGATGAGGAGCACTCGTGGGACGACACCTCCTGCGCGTGTCGGGCCTGCACCCCCGCGCCGCCGCAGGGCCGCCGCAGGACCCGGGGGCGTCGAGAACCGCGTCGTCGTGACGACGCCCCCGCGCACCCCGGTCGCCGACCTCCGGCCGCCGGCCCCACCGCCACGCACCGTCCTCTGCACAGGAGCAGCCGTGAGCACCTCCGCCACCACCGCAGCGACCGCTGCCCAGCCCACCCCGCCCACCGTCGCCCCGGCCGCTGCGGTCGGGAGACCGGCGAACGCGGCCGGTGCCGCCTCGAGCGCGGCGTGGAGCACGGCTCCGCTGCGCTGGGCCGGGCAGTGGATCGCCCCCGAAGCACCGGCGCCGACGGGGCTGCTCATCGGCGGCGCCCACGGCGCGAACCCGCCACCGTTCTCGCGGTCGATGTTCCGGCGCACCTTCGAGCTGACGCGGGTGCCCGCGCAGGCGCCCGCGCGCCTGAGCGCGGACGCGCGCTACGTGCTGTGGGTCAACGGCGTCGAGGTCGGGCGTGGACCGGCCCGTTCCCAGCCGGCCCGCCAGCGCTACGACAGCTACGACCTGGCTGCGCACCTGCGCGCGGGCACCAACGTCGTCGCCGTGCTGGTGACCTACTACGGCAAGGCCACCTCCTTCTGGCAGCCGGCCGCGGAGGGAGCCAGCACCGATGCGCGCCTGGTCCTCGAAGCGGACCTGGACGGCGAGCAGCTGACCTCCGACGACAGCTGGCGCACCTTGCGCTGCAGCGCCTACTCGCTGCCCACCGCCGCCGGCGGCCCGATGGAGGGGGTGCCGGTGGAGGTCTGCGACGCGCGCCGGCTGCCCGAGGG
The DNA here is from genome assembly GCF_009906315.1 of Kineococcus vitellinus. Taxonomy (GTDB): domain Bacteria; phylum Actinomycetota; class Actinomycetes; order Actinomycetales; family Kineococcaceae; genus Kineococcus; species Kineococcus vitellinus. Next base: position 11,546 of record NZ_JAAALL010000133.1, read on the forward strand.
CTGGCGCGAGGTCGGGTTCGACGACGCCTCCTGGGCGCCGGCCGCGATCGTGGCGACCTCCCACATCGGGGGCCTGGCGCAGACCCGCCCGCCGGCCCACCCCTTCGGCGCCCAGGAGGCGTCGTCGAACCCGAC
>NZ_JAAALL010000134.1 GCF_009906315.1 Kineococcus vitellinus
GCCTGGTCCCGCTCCTGCCGGCCGCCGCGCTGGCCGCCGTGCTGGCCGCCGCGCTGGTCGCCGCCCTCGCCGGCGCGCCGGGCCCGTCGCCGGCGCGGGTGGGCGGTGCGACCTCGCGCACCGACTCCGCCGGTGCCCTCGGGGAGCAGGCCGTCACCGAGGCCGACGGCCTGCTCCCCGACGGCACCGGCGCGTTCGACGACCGCTACCCCGGTGTGGCGGACCTCGACCCCGCCCTGCTGCAGGCGCTGCGCCGGGCCGCTGCGGACGCCGCCGAGGACGGCGCCGCCCTCGTCGTCAACAGCGGGTGGCGCTCCCGCCGCTACCAGGAGCAGCTGCTGGCCGAGGCGGTCGCCCGCCACGGCTCGCCGCAGGAGGCCGCCCGCTGGGTCGCTCCCGCGGACACGTCCGCGCACGTGAGCGGGGACGCCGTCGACGTCGGGCCCGCCGCCGCCGCGGCGTGGTTGTCCGAGCACGGCGCCCGGTACGGGTTGTGCCCGGTGTACCGCAACGAGCCCTGGCACTTCGAGCTGCGCCCGCGGGCCGTCGCCGAGGGGTGCCCCGCGACCCACGCCGACCCCGCGCACGACCCGCGGGTGCAGCGGTGAGGGCGCACGCGCAGACTGGCCGGCGTGGACGAGGTCGCGCCCCTGGTGCTGCCGGCGGGGGAACCGCTCGCCGGGCCCTGGCGCAGCGCCGACGCGGGGGAGGTCGCCGACCTGCTCCTGCGGGTGGCGGGCCCGCCGCGGGGGCGGCCCGCGGTGGTCGCAGTGGACGGCCGCAGCGCGGCGGGCAAGTCGACGCTGGCGACCCGGCTCGTCGAGCACGCCGCCCGCGGCGGGCGGGCAGCGGCGCTCGTGCACACCGACGACCTGGCCTGGCACGAGTCCTTCTTCGGCTGGGGCGCGCTGGCGGTCGAGGGGGTGCTGGCGCCGCTGCACCGCGGCGTCGGCGTGCGCCACCGGCCGCCGGCGTGGGAGCGCAGGGGGCGCCCGGGGGCCGTGGAGGTGCCCGCGGGCAGCGACCTGGTCGTCCTCGAGGGCGTCGGGGCCGCCCAGCGGCAGCTGGCTCCCTTCCTCGACGCGACGGTCTGGGTGCAGTCCGACGCCGCCCTGGCCGAGCGGCGGGGCATCGCCCGCGACGTGGCCGAGGGCGTGAACGGCGACGTGGAGCGGGCGACCGCGTTCTGGCACGAGTGGGTGGCCGAGGAGCTGGTCTTCCTGCAGCGCGAGCGCCCCTGGGAGCGCGCCGACCTCGTCGTCGCGGGCACCCCGACCATCCCGCTGGCGGCGGGGCGGCTGGCCGTCGCCCCGGGGCCCCTGCACCCGTGAGCACCACGGCGCCGGCCCGCGCTACGGGCGCCGGCAGGTGGTGACGTCGGTGCCGTCGTCCTCGACCTCGCCGGCGTGGGCAGCGGAGTCCAGCGTCGGCTCGTAGCCGAGGTCGGCGCGCGCCGGCCCGAGGTCCCAGTGGCCGCGGGTGTTGGCCGAGGTGGCGGGGTAGACGCCGAAGGGGACCTCGGTCTCCACGGCCCCGCGCACCAGCCGGCGCAGGTCCTCGGGCCCGAGCCAGCTGGAGAGCTGGCTGCGCTGCTCCGGCACCGGCGTGGTGGCGCCCAGGCGCAGGCCGATGGTGCTCAGCCCGCGCCGGTCGGCGAACACGCCCGCCACCGCCTCGTCGAAGGCCTTGGTGGCCCCGTACGGGCAGCACGGCGCCGGCGCCCAGTGCGCCTGCACGGGCAGCGCGCCGTCGCTCTCGTAGCGGCCCATCGCGTGCACGGAGCTGGCGTAGACCACGCGCCGCACGCCGTGCTCCGCGGCGGCTCCCAGCAGCGCCGCGAAACCGTCGACGTTGGGGCCGCGCAGCTCGTCCCAGGTGGCGCTCGGGCTGGGGTCCCCGGCGAGGTGGACGACGGTGTCGATCCCCTCGACGGCCCGCGCGAGCAGGTCGCGGTCGGTCAGCTCGCCGACGAGGAGCTGCGCGTCGCCGTGCGGCGGTGGCTCCGAGCGGTCCAGCAGCCGCAGCTCGTGCTCGTCCAGACCGGGCAGCAGCTGGTGCGCCACCCGGCCCGCCGCGCCGGTCAGCAGGATGCGTCGGGTCACGCTCCGATGCTGGCGCGGCCGGCGGCGCGGTGCGAGTCGAACGGGTGCGCGCCGAACGGGTGCGCGCCGGTGCCGGCGGGGGCGGGCTCCTCAGAACCGCCCGCGGGGGTCGGCCTGCACCGCCCGGCTGAACTCCTCGGGGCTGAGCGGGGGCGTCGGCAGCGGCGAGGGGTGCGGGCGGTGCGCGCGCAGCCCGTCCAGGTGGACGGTGAAGTGGCGCCGCCAGTGCTGGGGGTGCTGCTCGCCGCCGAGGTCGACGGCGACCTGCAGGGCCTTGAGCATCGTCACCAGGTCGGTGGCGGTGACGTCCGGGCGCAGGTCGCCGCTGTCCTGGGCGCGGGCGACGAGGGCCTCCAGGTGCGGGGCGAGGGCGGAACGGGCCAGCGCGACGCCGGTGCCGCCGCGCTCGGGGCGCAGCACCGCCTCGCGCAGGCCGCGGTCCTGGGCCATGCGCCGGGTGGAGCTCTCCAGGTAGGAGACCAGCCCGTTCCACGGGTCGGGGTCGGTGGCGGCCTGCTGCGCGGTGGCGACCAGCTCGCGGATGCGCTCCTCGAAGAGGGCCTCGACCAGGGTGTCCTTGTCGGCGAAGCGCCGGTAGACCGTGCCCACCCCCAGGCCCGCGTGGTGGGCCACGTCGTCCAGCGTCGCGGCCAGCCCGCGCTCGGCGAAGACCGCCCGGGCCGACTCCAGCACGCGGCGGCGGTTCAGCTCGGCGTCGCGGCGCAGCGGGCGGGCCTGCTCCCCGGGTGCCGGAGCGGTCGGCGGCTGCGTCGTCACCCCGGCATCGTAGCCGGAAGCGGAGGTCCCACCTCAACTCCTGCTGCTACGCTGCCGATGAAGTGGAGAACTCATCTCCGCTGAGTGGAGGCACCGAACACCCATGCCCGATCCGACGTCTCGCCCGGTCGAGCCCCGCACCCCGCAGCCGGCCCCGAGCGACCCGCGGGTCCCGGCCGCGCCGCACCCGCGCACCCCGCCCGAGGGGCGCACCGCGACCCCGGCGCCGAGCGCCGCACCCGCCGCCGCAGCCCGCGCCCCGTGGGTCGTCCTGGCGGTCCTGTCGCTGGCCCAGCTGATGGTCGTGCTCGACGCGACGATCGTGAACATCGCACTGCCCACCGCGCAGCAGGCCCTCGGCTTCTCCGACGAGAACCGCCAGTGGGTCGTGACGTCCTACGCCCTGGCCTTCGGCAGCCTGCTGCTGCTGGGCGGGCGCCTGTCCGACGTCGTCGGGCGCAAGCCGATGTTCCTCGTCGGCCTCGTCGGCTTCGCCCTCGCCTCCGCCCTCGGCGGTGCCGCGGAGGGCTTCGGCGTCCTGGTGCTCGCCCGCGCCCTGCAGGGCGCCTTCGGCGCCATGCTCGCCCCCGCCGCCCTGTCGCTGCTGACGACCACCTTCACCGAACCGGCCGCCCGCACCAAGGCCTTCGGGATCTTCGGCGGCGTCTCCGGCGCCGGCGGCGGCATCGGCCTGCTGCTGGGCGGGCTGCTCACCGAGCACCTGTCCTGGCGCTGGTGCCTGTACATCAACGTCGTCCTGGCCGTCGTGGCCGTCGCCGCCGGGGCGGTGCTGCTGGAGCACCGGCGGCCCGGCCACCGGCCCCCGCTGGACTGGCCCGGCGTCGTCACCGCCGTCCTCGGCCTGGTCGGCGTCGTCTACGGCCTGGCCAACGCCGAGGTCGACGGCTGGGGCGCGCCCGGCACCTGGGGCTTCCTGGTCGCCGGCGTCCTGCTGCTCGCCGTCTTCTGCCTGCTGCAGAGCCGGGTGGCGCACCCGCTGCTGCCGCTGCGCGTCGTCGTGGACCGCAACCGCGGCGGCTCGCTGCTGGCGATGGCCGTCACCGGCGCCGGCATGTTCGGCATCTTCCTGTTCCTGACGTACTACCTGAGCGGCACCCTCGGCTACAGCCCGGTGCAGACCGGCCTGGCCTTCCTGCCGATGATCGCCGCGATCTCCGTGGCCGCCGGCGTCGTCGGCTCCGCCCTGCTGCCGCGCGTCGGCCCCAAGCCGCTGGTGCCCACCGGGATGCTGCTGGCCGCCGCGGGCATGGTGCTGCTCACGCGCATCGGCGCCGACTCCTCCTACGTCGCCGTCGTCCTGCCCGGCCTCGTCGTCACCGGCCTCGGCCTGGGGTTCCTGTTCTCCTCGGCGATGGCCACCGCCACGCTGGGCGTGCAGCCGGCCGACGCGGGCGTCGCCTCCGCCACCGCCAACACCGCCCAGCAGATCGGCGGCTCCATCGGCACCGCCCTGCTGTCGGCGCTTGCCGGCAGCGCGGTCTCCGAGCGCCTGGCCGAGCACGCCGGGGCCCTCGGCGCCGCCGACCTCGTGCAGGCGACGCTGGCCGGCTACCACACGGCGTTCTGGTGGTCGGCGGCCCTGTTCGCCGCCGGCGCCGTCGCCGCCGGGCTGCTGCTGGAGCGCGGGGTGCCGGAGCACGACCCGGACGCCGCGCCCGTCATCGCGCACTGACCGGCAGCGCGCACTGACCGGCGCGCGGACGCGTCGCACCCCCGCCGTAGCCTGCCGCCGTGACCGCCGCCACCCGCTCCGCCCTCGAGATCGCGGTGGCCGCGCTCGCGGCCGCCGTCGCCGCCGGTCTGGCCCTCGAGCGCGCCGGCGCCTGGCAGCCCGGCCGCGCCGCGGTCGTCGCGCTCGTCGTGATCGCCGCCGTGCTCGCCGTCGCCTCCACCGCCGTGCGCGCCGTCGGCGGCGCCCTCACCCGCCGCCGCGACCGCCGCCGGGACCTGCACGAGGACGTCCTGTCCGCGGCGCTGTGGGCGGTCGTCGACGGCACCGCCGCGGCGCCGCCGGCGCCCGGTGCGCCCGCTGCGCCCGGTGCTCCAGCTGCCCCGGGCGCCCGGCCGCTGGACGTGCGCGACCTCGCCCTGGCCGTCTACCTGCTGCGCCGCGGCCCGCTGCGCGCGCCCCGGCTGGAGCGCGTGCACCGCGTGCGCGCGCGCCGCCGCCCCGTCGCCTCCGGCGTGCGCTGGGCCCCCGGCAAGGGCGTCGTCGGCGCCTGCGTCGCCACCGGTGAGGTCGTCGCCCGCGACGTCACCGCCCTCGACGCCGCGGGGGAGCGCCAGGGCCTGAGCGAGCAGGAGCTGCGCGCCGTGCGCGGCAAGTACGCCGTCGTCGTCGCCGTCCCCCTGCTCGACGACACCGGCGCCACCTCCCGCGTCACCGGCTGCCTGGCCCTGGACGGCCCCGCCGGCACCCTGCCGCAGCTCACCACCCCGGCCGTCCTCGCCGTCCTGGAGGCCACCGCCCGCACCCTGCAGCGGCTGGGCGACACCACCGCCGCCGCCGTGTCCGCCGCGCCCGCCGCCGTGTCCGCCGCCGCGCCGCGGGCGCTGCCCGCCGCGGAGCGCGAGCGCGGTGCGCAGCTGCTGCGCGCGGCCCTGGAGCGCCAGGGGAGCCCACCCGAGCGCGTCGCCGCGGCCGCGGGCAGGCTGGCCCCGTGAAGCCCCTCGTCGCACCCGGACCGCAGCTCACCGCGCAGCAGCGCCGCCGCTACTCGCGCCACCTGCTGCTGCCCGAGATCGGCGAGGAGGGCCAGCGCCGCCTGCTCGCCGCCCGCGTCCTCGTCGTCGGCGCCGGCGGGCTCGGCTCGCCCGCCCTGCTGTACCTGGCCGCGGCCGGGGTCGGCACCCTCGGCGTGGTCGACGACGACGTCGTCGAGGAGTCCAACCTCCAGCGCCAGGTCCTGCACGGCAGCGCCGACGTCGGGCGGCCCAAGGTCGACAGCGCCGCCGACGCCGTCGCCCGCCTCGACCCCGCGATCCGCGTGGTGCGCCACCGCGAGCGCCTGAGCGCCGACAACGCCCTCGACCTCGTCGCCGGCTACGACCTCGTGCTCGACGGCTCCGACACCTTCGCCACCCGCTACCTCGTCAACGACGCCTGCGTGCTGACGGGCACCCCGTGGGTGTGGGGCGCCGTGCTGCGCTTCGACGGCCACGTCGCGGTCTTCCGGGACGGGCACGGCCCCACCTACCGCGACCTGTTCCCCACCGCGCCCCCGCCGGGCACCGTGCCCTCCTGCGGCGAGGCCGGGGTCCTCGGCGGCGTCTGCGCCGCCGTGGCCTCCGTCATGGGCACCGAGGCCGTCAAGCTCATCACCGGCGCCGGCACCCCCCTGCTGGGGCGCCTGCTGGTCCACGACGCCCTCGCCATGACCTGGCGCAGCGTGCCGCTGCGCCCCGACCCCCGCCGCGCCCCGGTCACCGAGCTGCGCGAGGAGCCCTCCTGCGCGCTGCCGGCACCCGCCCGGGTGCTGCCCACCACCACCGCCGCCGAGCTGCTCGCCGAGCGCGCCGCCGGCGCCGGGCCCCTGCTCGTGGACGTGCGCGAACCCGACGAGCACGCCGCCGGCGCCGTCCCCGGCGCGCTGCTGCTGCCGCTGGCCGAGCTGCTCGCCGACCCCGCCCGCGTCCCCGCCGGCCGCGTCGTGCTGCACTGCGCCGCCGGCACCCGCTCGGCCCGCGCCCTCGACGCCCTGCTGGCCACCGGCCGCGCCGACGCCACCCACCTGGAGGGCGGGTTCGCCGCCTGGCTGCAGGCCGGCGGGCCCGTCGGCGCACCCGCTCCGCGGCAGGAGGCCTGAGCCCCGCAGCGCCCGCCGCAGCACCCGTCGCCGTGCCCGTCGCCGTGCCCACCGCGGCCCGGGGCGCGCCCCGCACCGGGTTGCCGGTCCCCGGTGCGCGCCTAGGGTTGGACAGCGGTTCGACAACGAGCCGGACGGCCCCCCGACGCAGAGGAGCTCCATGTCCTCCGAGCGCGACCAGCTCGCCATCCCCGACTACGACCACCTGCCGGTGGCCTCGCTCACCTCGCGCATCCGCACCCTGGACGCGGACGCCCTCGCCGGCCTCATCAGCTACGAGGAGCAGCACGGCGCGCGCGAACCCGTGCTGACGATCATGCGGGCGCGCGCCGACGAGCTCGCCGCGGGCGCCACCCCCTCGGGCGGGGACCCGGCCGGTGCCCAGCCCGAGCACGCGCCCGCGCCCACCGGCCCGGCGCTCAGCCCCTCGACGACGAACGCGCCGCCGATCAACCCGCCCTCGCAGGGGGACCCGACGAACCCGGCCCAGCCGCGGGGCTGAGCCCCGCCGGCCTCGCGGTGCGCGCCGCGCCCCCGGTCGCGGACGACGAGCGGGGGGCGCGGCGCGCACGGTTGCGGGTGCGCTCAGCTCCCGACCTCGTGCAGCGCCGCCCGCACGCGGTCCTCGGTGATGGCGAAGTGCTCGTGCGCGATCGCCGCCGCCCGCTCCGCGTCGGAGGCCAGGACCGCCTCGACCAGACCCACGTGCTGGGGCAGCGCCCGGTCGTAGTCGGCCCGGGTGAACGGCTCCCACACCAGGCCCAGGTTCACCCGCGCCAGCAGCTGACGGCTCAGCGCCGTCAACTGCGAGTTGTGCGCGGCGGCGCAGACCGCCGCGTGCAGCTCCGCGTCCGTGCTGCGCGAGGCCTCCGCGTCGCCGCCGGCCACCCGGTAGGCCGCCAGCGCCACCCGCAGCCGCTCGTCGTCGGCCGCCGTGTGCCGCTGCGCCGCCGTCCGGGCGATCGTCGCCTCCACCAGGCGCCGCAGGTCGAAGGCCTCCTCCAGCTCCGACCAGCTCGGCAGCAGCGTGCGCGTCACCGCCGACGCCTGCGCGCGCCGCGTGGCCTCGCCCGGGCCGCTGAGCACCCAGGTGCCACCGGCCCGCCCGCGGCGCGTGGCCACGAACCCGCTGCGGGTCAGCTCCTCCAGCGCCGCGCGCAGCGTCGGCCGGCTGACCCCCAGCAGCGCCGCCAGCTCCCGCTGGGCGGGCAGGCGCTCGCCGGGGGCGAAGTCGCGCACGGCGATCGCCGTGATGAGCCGGTCCACCACGGCCTGCACGCTCGTGCGCGGCCGGGCCGGCGGCAGGTCCACCTCTCGCGCGCTCACGGGGCCATCCTGCCGCCCGCCGCCGGCGGGTCCCCGCGGCCCCGCGTTACGTTCTGGTAAATGGTCTTGTCCTTTGACCATTGCGCCCGGCACGCTCCACCCCCATGACCGCAGCACCCACCGCTCCCTCCGCCGCCGCGGACGCCGCACCGCCCTGGCCCGTGCGCGAGTTCGACGTCGACTTCCGCGGTCACCGCACCGCCGTCCGCACCTCCGGCGAGCTGGGCGGCGCCCGCCCGCTGGTCGTCCTGCACGGCGGTCCCGGCTGCACCATGGACTACGTCCTCGCCGTCGCCGACCTCGCCGGCCGCGGCACGCCCGTCGTCCACTACGACCAGCTGGGCTGCGGGCGCTCGCAGCACCTGCCGGACGCCCCGGCCGCCTCCTGGACGCCGCAGCTCTTCCTCGACCAGCTCGACGCCGTCCTGGCCGCGCTCGGCATCGACGACGACTACGACCTGCTCGGGCAGTCCTGGGGCGGCATGCTCGCCGCCGAGCACGCCGTGCGCGGGCCCGCGGGCCTGCGCCACCTCGTCATCGCGAACTCCCCGGCCTCGATGCGCACCTGGGTGGCGGAGGCCGGGCGGCTGCGCGAGCAGCTGCCCGCCGACGTCCGGCGCGCCCTCGACGAGCACGAGGCCGCCGGCACGACCGGCTCCGAGGAGTACCGCGCCGCCACCGCGGAGTTCTACGCCCGCCACGTCTGCCGCGTGCAGCCGGTGCCCCCGGAGGTGGCCCGCACGTTCGCCTGGATCGACGAGGACCCGACCGTCTACCACACCATGAACGGCCCGAACGAGTTCCACGTGGTGGGCACTCTGCGCGACTGGACGATCGAGGACCGGCTGCCCGCCGTGGCCGTGCCCACCCTCGTCGTCAACGGCCGCCACGACGAGGCCACCGACGCGTGCGTCGCCCCCTACGTCGAGCGCATCCCCGGCGCCCGCTGGGTGCGCTTCGAGCGCTCCAGCCACATGCCGCACGTGGAGGAGCGGGAGCTGTTCATGGACACCGTGGCGGCCTTCCTCGCCGACGCGCCCACCGGAACCCCCACCGCAACCGCCGCCGAACCCCAGAGCCCGGGAGCCTGAATGTCCGACGACCTCGCCCGCTACGGGTACCGGCAGGAGCTCAAGCGCGGCCTGTCGCTGCGCCACCTGCTCGTCTACGGGCTCGTCTTCATGGTGCCCATCGCACCGTTCTCCATCTTCGGCGGCGTCTTCGACGCCTCGCACGGCATGGTGCCGCTCACCTACCTCATCGGGTTCGTCGCGATGGTCTTCACCGCGGTCAGCTACCAGCAGATGTCGCGCGCCTTCCCGGTCGCCGGGTCCGTGTACGCCTACGCGGGCCGGGGCATCGCCCCGCCCGTCGGCTTCCTGGCCGGGTGGGCGATCCTGCTGGACTACCTGCTGATCCCCACGCTGCTGTACGTCATCGGGGCCAACGCGATGGCCAACGTCTTCCCCGCCGTGCCGCAACCGGTGTGGATCGTCGCGTTCGTGCTCGTGAACACGGTCGTCAACCTGCGCGGCATCGAGACCACGGCCCGGGCCAACAACGTCTTCCTCGTCGCCCAGCTGATCGTGCTCGCCGTCTTCGTGGTCTTCGCGGTCATCGCCATCAGCAACGGCGTGGGCGGGGCGAGCTGGTCCACCAAGCCGTTCTTCAACCCCGAGGAGTTCTCCGCACCGCTGGTCTTCAGCGCGCTGTCGGTGGCGGTCCTGTCCTTCCTGGGCTTCGACGCCATCTCCACGCTGTCGGAGGAGACCACGGGAGGCAACCGCGTCGTGGGCCGCGCGACGGTGATCGCGCTGTGCATCGTCGCCGCGCTCTTCGTCCTGCAGACCTGGCTGGCGGCGCTGCTGGTGCCCGGCATCACGGCCTTCCCGGACGCGGACGCCTCCAACAACGCCTTCTACGACATCGGCCGCTCGATCGCCGGCGGCTGGCTGGAGGTCGTCATCGCGCTCGCCGTCGCCATCGGCTCCGCCGTGGCGAACTCGCTGGTGGCGCAGTCGGCCACCTCGCGGCTGCTGTTCTCCATGGCCCGCGACCGGCAGCTGCCGCAGTTCCTGCGGGTGGTGCACCCGGTCCGCAAGGTGCCGCAGCGGGCGATCCTGCTGGTCGCCGCGATCAGCCTGGTGCTGGGGCTGTTCTTCGTGGGGCAGATCAACCTGCTGGCCTCGCTGTGCAACTTCGGCGCGCTGACCTCGTTCCTGCTGCTGCACGTCTCGGTGGTCTCGCACTACCTGCTGCGGCGGCGCCAGCGGACCTTCGGGCTGCACCTGGTGGTGCCCGCCGTCGGGTTCGTCGTCATCGCCTACGTCCTGGTCAACGCCGACGTGCACGCCAAGGTCGGCGGCCTGGTGTGGATGGTGGTGGGCCTGGTCGTCCTCGGCGTCCTGCGCGCCACCGGGCGCTCGGTGGACTTCCGGGCCGGCGACGCCGCGCTGCAGGAGCAGGAGGACGAGCCGGCGCGCCGCTGACGGCCGCCGTCACAACCCGACGTGCGCCGCGGGGTTCCCCGGGAACGGGCGGGCCTCGCGGACGCACGCGGCCAGCGCCGCGGCCGAGCGGTGCCCGGTCTGGCGCGAGATGGACACCCCCGGCACCCCCGCCCGCACGGCCGTGGTGACGAACCCGGCGCGCAGGCTGTGGCCGGAGAACGCGGCCGGGTCCAGCCCCGCCTCCAGCGCCCGCCGCTTGACGACCTCGGCGACGCCGCGGTCGCCCAGGCGCTCCGGGCGCAGGGACCTCCCGCCCCTGCTCGCGCGCCGGAACGCGGCTCCCTCGGCGATCCGCGCCGCGGCCAGCCACGCGCGCCACGAGCGCACGGGGCAGGTCTCGCGGTGGCTGCCCCAGGGCAGGTCGACCACCCGCTGCGCCTGCGTCCCCGTCGCACGCACCAGCACCCGCAGCCGGTCGGCGAGCACCTCGACGTCCTCGACGTCCAGCGCGCTGAGCTCCGAGCGCCGCAGCGCGCCGGCGAAGCCGAGCACGAGCAGCGCCCGGTCGCGGTGGTCCACGACGGTGTCCTCCAGCGGCGCCACGAGCGCCGCCAGCCCGCGGATCTCCAGCGCCTGCACGCGGCGCGGGGGCCGCTCGGGGGCGTGGCGGCGGCGCAGGCCGCGCCAGACCAGCGCGACGTGCTCGCCGTCGGTGGGGGAGGGCTCCCCGATCAGCCCGTGCGCCACGGCGATCGCCGCCAGCCGCCGCTGCAGCGTCGCGATGGACAGCTGCTCCACGTGGGCGCTCAGGTACGCCGAGACCGTCGCGCCCCGCGCCGGCAGGGCGGGCAGGGCCTCCCCGGCGCACCAGGCGGCGAAGTGGCTGAGGTCGGTGGCGTAGGCGCGCCACGTCCCCGGGCTGCGCAGGGCGCGCCGCACGGGGTCCACGCCCGCGAACCAGGCGTGCAGCGCGTCGACGTCGAAGGTGGCGGGGACGGCCAGCGGCGGGAGCTCGGCGGCCAGGAG
>NZ_JAAALL010000135.1 GCF_009906315.1 Kineococcus vitellinus
TGCCCAACCAGTGGGAGTTCCCCGCCCCCGCCCTCGACGCCGACCTGGTGCGGGCGGTCGGTTCCGCGGTCCGCCAGCGGGTCGTGCTCCGCCTGGACTACGACGAGGACGAGCGCGGGCTCACCTCCCGGCTGGTCGAGCCGCACCACCTCGTCGTGTGGGCCGCCCGCTGGTACCTCGTCGCCTACGACCGGGCGCCGGGGTGCTGGGACGTCCTGCGACTGGACCGCGTCGTGCGCCCCACCGCGACGGGCCTGCCCTTCGCCGACCGGCCGGTGCCGGAGGGCGGGCCCGGGGAGTTCGTCCAGCGCACCCCGCGGCGCGGCGACCGCCTCGCGCCCTGGCCCTGCACCGGTTCGGCCGTGCTGGAGCTGCCGGCGGTGCTCGTCGCCCGGTTCGCCCCCGGCGGTGCCGTCGTCCGCCCGGTGGGGGAGGAGCGTTGCGAGCTGTCCATGGGCGCCTGGTCCTGGATCGGGCTCGCCGGGCTGTTCACCACCTTCGGCAGCCCCATGGTCGACGTGCGGCCGGCCGAGCTGCGGGCGGCCTTCTCGACGGCTGCCCGGCACCTGCTCGACGGCGCGGTCCCCCCCACCGCGGCGCCTCCCGCGACGGACGGGCGGACCGGCCGCGTCGCACCGCCGTGACCTCGCGCCAGGGCGGCGGTGGCCTCCACCGCCACGAGCACGTCGGGCTCGAACGGATGGCTGACGCCGATCGGCGAGGCCCGGGTCAGGTGACGGGGGTGCCCTGGTGGTACAGCACCCGCCACCCCCGCGGCGTGCGCTGCCAGGCCGTCACCCGCCGGGTCAGGCGCGGGCCCTGGCGCAGGGTGTAGGTCAGCAGGTAGGTGTCGGCGCCGAGGGCGCGGCAGTGGAACCCGGACGTCTGCCACGGGTCGTCGCCGCCCTCGGCGTAGCGGCGCAGCAGCACGTCCATCACGAACCGCCGGCCGTAGCGCCGACCGGAGGCGCCGACCTCGAAGAAGTCGGGGGCCATCTGCTGCTCGAGGTCCTCCGCGCCGGTCCCCAGCTCGGGGCGGTGGAAGAGCGGTTCGCGCGCCCGCAGCTCGCGCAGCACCGGCAGCAGCGCGGGCTCGGTGGGCGGCACGGGCTCGCCGCCGTCCGCGGGGTCCTCGGGGTCTACGGGGTCCACGGGGTCCATGGGGTCCATGCTGTCGGCGTCGGCGTCGGCGTCGGCGCGGGCACCGTGGCCGGGTCCAGCAGCCGGGGCACGCGCAGTCGCACCGCCCGAGGCTGCGGCAGGGCCGTCGGCGCGTTCAGCTGCTGCGGGTGCGCGCCGCGCGGCGCACGACGACGAACCAGGCCAGGCCCGTGAGCACGTGCATGGCGGCCAGCGTCACCCGGGTGGTGGTCCCGGCGTCCATGGACAGCGGCGCCGCGGTCGTCACGACGCCCGCGACGAGCCCCGCGACGGCGACGGCGGTCCACGCCCGGGCCCCCCGCGCACGCAGCACGAGCAGCAGGACCGTCCCGGCGGCGAGCCCGACGAGCGTCGCGACCACGACGGGTGCGGGGCCGACCTCCTGACCGGCGCTGCCGGGTCGCCCGACGACCATGTCGGCGCCGGCGAGCCGGCCGACGAGGAGGGCGAGCAGGTTGGCGACCAGGGCGCAGCCGGCGGCGAGCGCGCCCACCCGCAGGACGGCGGCTGGGCCCACCCGCGCCCGGGACGGCGTGCCGGGAGCGGTCGTCGAGGGAGAGGGCATCGTGGACCTCCGGTGGTCGAGCACCTCAAGCAGTGCGGTGAGGCTCCCCCAGATCCTTGAGCACGTCAAGCACCTGGGTACGATGCCCCGGTGCCCCCGTCGCCACCGGCCCCCACCCTCGACGAGGCGCGGGCGCTGACGATGCGGCTGTACCGGGTGGCCGACCGGGCCCGGGCCGACTTCACGGCCGTGGTGGCCGACCTGGGCCTGACGTCCCTGCAGGCGCGCGTGCTGCTGCAGCTCGGGGAGCCGACGCCCATGCGCGCCCTGGCCGAGCACCTGGGCTGTGACGCCTCCAACGTCACCGGCATCGCCCACCGGCTCACCGCCGCGGGGCTCGTGGAGCGGGTCGAGGGCCGGGACCGGCGGGTGAAGCTGCTGCGGCTGACGGCGGAGGGCGTGCGGCTGCGCGCGCAGGTGGCCGAGTCCGTCGCCGCGGGGGCGACGGTGACGGCCAAGCTCGACGCGGCGGAACGGGCCCGGCTGACGCAGCTGCTGGACAAGGTCCTCGCCTGAGGTCCCCCCGCCGCCGAACCCCGGCGCGCTACCCGAGGGTCTCCTCCCACCACGCCGAGAGCGGCCACGACCGCGCGGGCCCGGCGCCCGCGGCACGGTCGCGGTGCCACCGCAGGTGCGCGAGGACGGCCTCCACCACCGCCACGCCGAGCGGGGTCGCCGGCGGCCGCCGGACCTGCACCGCGCAGATCCAGCAGCCGGGCGGGCACGGCGCTGCCACGACCTGCGTGGTCCGCCTCGGGAACGTGCGCATGGGGCTCCTCGTCGTCGTGCCGGCGCCACCGGACCCGGGGTGCGGGCGCGCGGGAGCGCCGCGGGTCCCTCCGGTGGTGATCACCTGGTGATCAGGTGCCGGACGCTAGGAGCTGCAGCGCGCTGGAGGTCAACTCCCGCCCCGCGGGGGGCTCGGTGGTGGGTCGCCCAGCGCGAAGAGGGATTCGAGCGTCTCCTCCGCCTCGCCTCCGGGGTCGTGCGCGGTGGAGCCGCTCGCACCGGGAGCGGGCGCTGCCGGCGCCGGTGCCGCGAGACGGCGGGTGCCGGGTGGTGGGGGGCTGGCCATGGTGGTCCTCCTCGGTCGCCGCGGTGTGGTCGCCCCACGGTGCTGCCGCCGCCTTGTCAGACGGTTGCCGCCCGCTGACCTGCACCCGCCGCACCCTGCGAACCCGCACCCCCGGCGCCCGTGGCGCGGTGGGCTGCGAGCGCCTCGCGGGCGGCCCGCTCCGAGCGCGCGGCACCCGTGGCCCGGGCCGTCTCCAGCGCGCGTCCCAGCTGCGCCCTCACCTCCTCGGCGCCGGCGCCGGTGCGGGCCAGCGCCCGCGCCAGCGCCAGGTGCACCCGCGGCAGGAAGAAGCGCTCGCCGGTGCGCTCGGCCTCGCGCACGGCGCGGTGCGCGGCCTGCGCGGACTCCCGCCAGCGCCCGTCCTCGGCCAGCGCCTCGGCGAGGGCGCCGAGCATGAGGTGGCCGAACATGTGCCCGGCGGGCAGCGCCTGGAAGGTCGCCAGCGCCCGCTCCAGCTCGCCCACGCCCTCGCCGGCGCGCCCCAGCTGCGCCAGCGCCCACCCGCGGGGAGCGGTCGCGAAGGCCGTCAGCTGGTCGAAGCCGCGCCCGGTGCTCAGGTGCAGCCCCGCCTCGGTGGCCTCCAGCGCCGCCTGCGGGTCGTCGCGGAACGCCGCCCGCCACCCCTCGAGCACCGTGCGGTAGGCGCTGGTGTAGTCGTGCCCCAGCGCCGCCGCCGCCCGCTGGGCGCGGCGGGAGACCTCCTCGGCCTCCTCGTCCTCGCCCAGGAGGGTCAGCACGACCGCCAGCCACGCCGGTGCGGTCACCGCCGGGTGCTGCAGGAACAGCGCCAGGTCCACCTGCTCCTCGTGCTCGGCGGCGAGCGCGCCGGCGGCCCGCAGCTCCTCGCGCGCCTCGCGCAGGCGCCCCTGGTGCAGGCGCACCTGCCCCAGCGCGTGGTGGTGGGCCAGGCGCAGCATGAGGTCGTCGCGGCGCTCGGCGGCCCGCGCCAGCCGCAGGGCCGCGGCCTCGGCCCCGGGGAAGTCGCCGGAGACCAGCGCCACGCCCCACGCGCCCCACAGCGCCGACAGCAGGTGGCTGGCGGTGCCCACCTGCTCGGCCAGCTGCACGGCCCGGCGCCGCTGCTGGACGACCTCGGCGGCGTTGTAGCCGTGCAGCAGGGTCAGCAGGGAGCCCAGCCGCACCCGCACCTCGAGCTCCAGCTGCGCCGAGCGCGGGCCCGTGCTCGTGCCCAGCTGCGCCAGCGCGGTGCGCAGGTGCTGCTCGGCCTCGGTGTGCGCGGCGTGCCGCCCGGCCACCTCGGCGGCCAGCAGGCACGCGCGCACGGTGCGCTCGGGGTCGCCGAGCGCACCCGCCGCGACGTGGTGGTGGGCCAGGTGCGCGGCGACGGGCCCGAGGTCGCCGGCGTGCCGGGTCTCCAGCACCTCGGCCGCGCGGGCGTGCAGCGCAGCGCGCCGCATCGGCCCGATCGCGGCCAGCAGCACCTCCTGCACGAGGGCGTGCGTGAACAGGTGCGTGCCGGCGGTCCCCGGCCCGGCGTGCACGATGCCCGCGGCCGTGGCGGCGTCCAGGTCGTCGGCCAGTTCCCACGGCGGCCGCCCGAGCAGCTCGGCGAGCAGCCGCACCTCGAACTCGCGCCCCAGGACGGCGGCGGCCTCCAGCACCTGGCGGGCTCCGGTCCCCAGGTGCACCAGGCGCCGCTCCAGGACGGCCTGCACGCTGCGCGGCACCTTCAGGTCCGCGCGGCCGCTGCTGGCGCGCTCCTCGGCCAGCAGCCGCACCAGCTCGGCGATGAAGAAGGGGTTGCCGTTGGTGCGGTCGTGCAGGCGCTGGGCGGCCGAGGCGTTCACCGGCGCCGCCAGGCGCTGCACCGCGTAGCGCTGCACGTCGACGGCCGACAACCCCCGCAGGTGCACCTGGCGGGCCTGCGGCAGCCGGCTGGCCAGCGACAGCACCCGGTCGCGCGCCTCGCCGCCGGAGGCCTCCGGGTCGCGCACCGTCAGCACCAGGAGCAGGGGAGCGGCGGTGGCGCGGGTGGCGACGTGCTCGGTGAGCTGCAGGGTCTCCGGGTCGGCCCAGTGCAGGTCCTCGACGATCACCGTCAGCGGCCGCTGCCCGGCCAGCTGCTCGAGGAAGGCCGTCACCGCCTCGAAGAGCACCGTGCGCGCCGCCTCCGGGGCCATGCCCGCCACGTCCGGCGCGTCGCCGTGCCCCTGTTCCCGCACCGCCGCACCGCCGCCCGCGCCCGGCGTCCCCGGCAGCAGCAGCGCCGCCGCGGCGCCCCGCCCGGTGGCGGCGCGAGCCACGGCCGACGGCTCCCGGGACTCCGCCAGGGCGGTCAGCACCTGCCGCCACGGCCAGTAGGCCGGAGCGCCGGTGCCGTCGGTGCACCGCCCCCACACCACCTGCCCGCCGTCGTCCTGCACGTGGTGCGCCAGCTCCTGCGCGAGGCGGGTCTTGCCGATCCCCGCCTCGCCGACCAGGACGGTGCTGGCGGGCGTTCCCGCGGCGGCACGCCGCCAGGCCTGCAGGCAGTGCGCCAGCTCCTCGGCGCGGCCGACCATCGCCTCGGCCGCGCCGTCCGGGGCGCTCTCCGGGGTGCCGCCCGGGCCCGCGGGCCGGACGTCGCGCCCGGGGGCGGCGGTGCGCCCGCCCGCCGGGGCGGGCCGACGGGTGGAGCCGTCGCCGGTGGGCGCCCGCAGGGCCGGGTCCTGGCGCAGCACCAGCTCGTGCAGCCGCTGCAGCTGCGGCGAGGGGTCCGTGCCGAGCTCGTCGGCCAGCAGGGCGCGCGTCTGCTCGTACAGCTCCAGCGCGCTCGCCTGTTCCCCGCACCGGTACAGGGCCAGCAGCAGCGCCCCGCGCAACCCCTCGCGCAGGGGGTGCGCGGCCACGACGGCGGGCAGCCGTGCGGCGACGTCCTCGTGCCTGCCCAGCGCCAGGTCCAGTTCGGCGGCCAGTTCCGTCGCGGCCAGCCACGACCCCTCCAGCCGCGCGACCTCGTCGGGGACCACCTCCGCCCGCACGTCCGCGTACGGCTGCCCGCGCCACAGCGCCAGCGCCTCGCCGATCCGCTCGCGCGCCGGTGCCACCTCGCCCCGGGCCACCAGCTGGCGGGCGGTGGCGAACAGGTCGGTGAACAGGTGCGCGTCCACGTCCTCGCGAGCCACCTCCAGGCGGTAACCCGGTGCGCTCGTCACGATGACCGGGGTGCCCGCGCCGGACAACCTCTTGCGCAGCCGCGAGATCACGACCTGCAGGGACGTCGCGCTCGAGGTGCCGGCGTCCTCGCCCCACACCCGTTCCACCAGCGTGGAGGTGCTGACGGTGCGCCCCGCCTCGGCCAGCAGCACGGCCAGGACGGCCCGCTGCTGCGGTGCGCCGACGTCCAGGCGCTCGCCGCCCTCGAGGGCCCGCACGGGCCCCAGGACCTCGAAGCGCACGCGGTCCCCCCTGCTCGGCGGCCGGCCCCCGCCGGCCGGGCGGCGAGCAGGCTACCGCGCAGGAGGTCCCCCGGACCCGGCCCGCCCTCGCGCCGTCAGCGCAGCACGGCGACGCCCCGCTCGCGCAGGGCCCGCAGCGCGGGGTCGTCCTCGGCCACGTCGGTGACGACGCCGGCGACCTCCTCCAGCGGCAGGACGGTGAACGGCGAGGCCGCGCCGATCTTCTCCGCGCTGGCCAGCACGTAGGTGTCGGCGGCCCGGCGGGCCAGCGCGCGCTTCATGGCGGCCTCGTCCGCGTCGCCGGTGGTGAGACCCGCGGTGGCGTGGACGCCGGTCACCCCCAGCAGGAAGAGGTCGGCGTTGACGACGGCGGCGGCCTCGACGGCGGCCGCTCCGCAGGCCACGGCGGAGTGCTTGAAGACGCGGCCGCCGATGAGGTGGATCTCGACGGTGGGGTGCTCGACGAGGGCGGCGGCCACCGTCGGGCTGTGGGTGACGACGGTGGCGCGCAGGTCCTGCGGCAGGGCGCGCACGAGGGCCAGCGCGGTGGTGCCGCCGTCGACGATGGCGGTGCACCCGTCGGTGAGCAGCTGGGCCGCGCGCGCGGCGACCCGCTGCTTGCTGTCGAGGGCCAGGCCGCCGCGCACCGACAGGTCGGCGACGGCGGGGGAGACGGGCAGCGCCCCGCCGTAGACGCGCTGGAGCAGCCCCGCCGCCGCCAGCTCGCGCAGGTCGCGCCGGATGCTGTCCTCCGACAGGCCGAGCTCGGCCGCGAGCTCCTTGGCGACCAGCCGGCCGTCGGCGCGCAGCCGGGCCAGCAGCAGGTCCTGGCGTTGGGCACCCAGCATGCACGTTCCTCCACGTTTGCTCGTATTGCTTCACGTTCTTGCGCGTTGTGGTCTACCGTACTGCCATGACCTCGACCTCGACGCAAGCACCGACCTCCGCGAAGCCGCTGCTCATCCTCATCGCCGGTCCCTACCGTTCGGGGACGGGCGACGACCCCGCCCTCCTGGCCGCCAACCTGCGGCGGCTGGAGGAGGCCGCCTGGCCGATCTTCCGCCGCGGCCACGTGCCGGTGATCGGCGAGTGGGTGGCCCTGCCCGTGCTGCGCGGCGCCGGTGGGGACGGACCGGCCCACCCGGTCGCCGAGCAGGTGATGTACCCGACGGCGCAGCGCCTGCTGGAGCACTGCGACGCCGTGCTGCGCCTGCCCGGCGCCTCCCGCGGAGCCGACCAGGACGTGGCCATCGCCCGGCGGCGCGGACTGCCCGTGTACCACCACGTGGACGAGGTCCCGCCGGCCGCGCAGCCGCCGACGGAGGCGGCCCCGGTCCCGGCCTGACCGGGAGGGGAACTCCCCCGGGGGAACCCGGTGGGGGAACCCGGTGGGAGAACCCGGTGGGGACGTCCGGGAGGTCGCGGCCGGTGCCTCGACCTCCCCGGAGGGGAGCGTCCCGACCGCGGGGGACCCACTCTCCTGCGCCGGTTCCGGGGTCGGCCCCCCGGTGGGCCGCGGACCCGTCGCCGCGCCCGAGCCACCTCCTGAGGGTGCTCGCGGGGGCGGACGGGCTCGTCCCCCGCGCCGGGGGTCAGCCGAGCCAGCGCCGCCAGCCGGACGGGTCGGGCTCGGGGGCCGGTTCCTCGCCCAGCGCGCGGGCGGCCTCGGCGACGTCGTCGGCGGTCAGCGTCACGACGTCGGCGCGGTCGAGCTCCTCCGCGCTGCGGTCCCCGTCCCGCGTCAGCCGCAGCGCCTGGCGGTTGAGCGCCTGCTCGAACAGCGTGCGCGCGAAGCGGGCGTTGCCGGAGTCCTCACCGGGGTGCAGGCCGCCGAGGATCTGCCGGAGCGTCACCTCGGCGCCCGGCGCCAGCTCGTACTCGTGCTGGGCCGCGATGATCGCGAAGATCTCCTGGAGCTCGTCCGTGGAGTAGTCGGGGAAGTCGACCTCGCGGGCGAAGCGGGAGCGCAGGCCGGGGTTGGAGAGCAGGAACGACTCCATCAGCCGCGGGTAACCGGCCACGATCACCACCAGGCGGTGCCGGTGGTCCTCCATGCGCTTGAGCAGCACCTCGATCGCCTCCGCGCCGAAGTCGATGCGGCCGTCGCCCTCCGGCGCCAGCGAGTAGGCCTCGTCGATGAACAGGACGCCGTCCAGGGCCCGGCGGATCACCCGGTCGGTCTTGATCGCCGTCTCGCCGACGTACTGCCCGACGAGGGCGGCCCGGTCGACCTCCACCAGGTGGCCCTTCTGCAGCAGGCCGACCGAGCGGTACATCTCGGCCAGCAGGCGCGCCACCGTCGTCTTGCCCGTGCCCGGGTTGCCGAGGAAGACCAGGTGCTGGGACGTCGCGACCTCGGGCAGGCCGTGCGCCTTGCGGCGCGCCTGCACCTGCAGGAAGGCCACGAGCGCCCGCACCTGCTCCTTCACGGTGTCCAGGCCGATGAGCGCGTCGAGCTCGGCCTGCACCGCCGCGAGCGGCCGGGCCGGCCCCGGACGGCCGGCGAACCGGTCGCCCACCAGTTCGTCCACGCCCCGCAGCCCGGAGCGCCCGAGCTGGTCGCCGAGGCGACCCACCGTCTCGCGCAGGTCGTCCAGCGCCTTGCGGTTCAGGGCCATGCCGCGAGCGTAGGCGTCCTCGGCCCGCACCTCCTGCCGAGACCCGGGTGCCGCACCGCGCGCAGGGAACCCGCACCGCGTGCAGGGAACCCGCACCGGCGGGCCTGCCGCCTCCCGCCGCGCGCGCGGTCGCGGGCGGACCTAGCCTCGCGGGGACCGCGCTCCCGCCCGCCGCGCACGCGGCGCCGGCGGGGGCGCACCACGAGCGAGGAGGACGCATGAGCGGGGTTCCCGACCTGCAGCTGCACGACGGCACGAGCATCCCCCAGGTGGGCCTGGGCGTCTTCCAGGTGCCGCCGGAGCAGACCGACGAGGTCGTCCTGCGGGCCCTGGAGGCCGGTTACCGGCACGTCGACACCGCCGCCGGGTACGGCAACGAGGCCGGGGTGGGCAGTGCGCTGCGCTCCTCGGGCCTGGCGCACGAGGACGTCTTCGTCACCACCAAGCTGGCCAACGGCGAGCACGGGCGGGAGAAGACGCTGCGCGCCTTCGACGCCAGCACGGCCAAGCTGCAGCTGGAGGTGCTGGACCTGTACCTCATCCACTGGCCGCAGCAGGCCGACGACTACGTGGAGACCTGGCTGGCCTTCCAGGAGCTGCACCAGCAGGGGCGCATCCGCACCATCGGCGTCTCCAACTTCCAGAAGACGCACCTGCGCAAGCTGCTGGACGAGACCGACATCGTGCCCACGGTGAACCAGGTCGAGCTGCACCCGTACCTGACGCAGGAGGACCTGCGCGCCTTCCACGCCGAGCACTCCATCGCCACCGAGGCGTGGAGCCCCATCGCCAAGGGCGGGCAGCTGCTGTCCGACCCCGTCATCACGGGGATCGCCCAGGAGCTGGGCCGGGACGCGGCGCAGGTGGTGCTGCGCTGGCACGTGCAGCTGGGCAACGTCGTCATCCCGAAGTCGGTGACCCCCGAGCGCATCGTCAGCAACCTCGACCTGTTCTCCTTCGAGCTCTCCGAGGAGCAGGTCGGGCGGATCAGCGCCCTCAACCGCGACGAGCGCACCGGGCCCGACCCGGACACCTTCGGCTGACCCGCCCGTTGCGGGCGGGCGGGTTTCGCCGCCCGCCCGGCGGGTAGCCCGAGCGCAGGAGCGCGGCACCCGCCCCGCTCCGACGATCACCGGTTCCTCTCCGGAAGGTGGAGCTCATGCCCGAGGTGCCTCAGCCCGTCAACGACAACACGATCAAGGTGCGCCAGCTCAGCCACTACCAGTTCTCCTGGGTGGCCGGTGAGCCCGGGCAGAACGGCACCTACACGCTCCAGCTCGTCCTGGACCAGGGCGCCTGGGAGGAGGTCCTCACCCTCACCGCCGACGACGCGGACGCCCTGCAGGACCTGCTGGTGAACACCTCCGTCGTGCACTACGACGTCGAGCGCCGCACGCTGCTGTTCGGGGTGACCCCGGCCGGGGAGTGATCCCCCGGGTTCCCGGCGCCCGCGCCGGGAACCCGGAGCAGGCGCCGGCCGGCTCAGGAACCGGTCGGCGTCCGGGGCGGTGCGAGGGTGGAACCCTGCCGGCCGGTGCGCCCGATCCGCGCCGCGCGCAGGCGGACGCCGCGGGGGTTCCCGGCGATCAGCGGCAGCAGCCAGTGCGCGCTGCGGTCGGCGTCGACGAGGACCGCGCGCACCAGCAGGCTCAGCGGCACCGCCAGCAGGGCCCCGATCCCGCCGAGGACGTACCCCCAGAAGACCACCGACAGGAACGTCAGGGTGCTGGAGAGGCCCACCGCTCCGCCGACGACGCTGGGCTGCAGCAGGCCCTGGATGGCGACGTTGAGCACGGTGTAGACGATGACGACGACCAGGGCGTTGGTCGGGCCGTTGGCCAGCAGCGCCAGCAGCGCCGGGGGCACCAGGCCCAGGATGAAGCCGATGTTGGCGATGTAGTTGGTCAGGAAGGCCCACAACCCCCACAGCAGGGGCAGCGGCACCGCCAGCCAGGTCAGCGCGATCACGTCGAGGGCGGCGACGATCGCGCCGAAGACGGTGGAGACGACGATGAAGCGCCGGGTCCCGGCGGCGAAGTTCATCAGCGCGGTGATGGCCTCGGAGTGCTTCCACGTCGCCTGGGCCAGCAGCTTGGGGAAGACGGCGGCGTCCAGGGCCAGGAAGAACAGCAGCAGCAGCACGAACAGGAAGTTGGAGACGCCGGAGCTGAGCTGGCTCAGCGCGCTCTGGGCCACGCCGACGACGCGGGCGGTGTCGATGCTGTCGACGGCCTGGGAGATCTGCGAGCTGCCCACGCCGACCCGGGACAGCAGGTCCGTGCCCTGCTGCTGCAGCTCGGTGAAGCGGGGGCCGTAGCTGGGCAGCAGCAGCGCCAGGCGCGCGATGGACCAGCCCAGGGCGGCGGCGATGCCCAGCACCAGGACGTAGACGACCGCGAGCAGCGCCAGGGTGGCGACGAAGCCGGGCAGGCGGCGCTGCTGCAGCCAGGTCTGCACCGGGTGCACGACGATGACGAGCACCAGGGCCAGGAAGGCCGGGCCCAGCGTGCCGGAGAAGGCGCGGGCGCCGGCGATGGCGACCACGGCCCCGGCCAGGCCCAGCAGGAGCAGCACCGACTGCGGCAACCCGGTCGCCGGGCGCGGGGAGGTCGTCAGGTCGACCTCGCGGGAGCCGGCGCCGTCGGTGGGGGAGGTGGGCGGCTGCAGCGGCTCGGGTGGTGTGGGCA
>NZ_JAAALL010000136.1 GCF_009906315.1 Kineococcus vitellinus
GGGGGAGCCGGCGCAGGACGACGCCGGGTTCCCCGGGGACCGGGTCGACGTGGTGGTCGACCTGCCGGCCGCGGGCGACCCGGCCGCGGGCGACCGTTCCTATTGACTTTCGATAGGGATTGAGCGACCTTCGATGCATGTCTCCCTCCCGCTGGGCCGTCGCCCTCCTCCGCGCCTCCCTCGTGGTGCTGTTCGCGGTCCTCGTCCTGCTGCAGGTCTTCTCGCTGCCCGGCCAGTTCCGGCACATGGCCGAGCAGTCCCCGCAGGACGCGCACCTGCGGTGGCCGCTGACGGCGCTGTCGGTGTACTGGGTGCTGTGCGCCCAGGTGGTGCTCGTGTGCACCTGGCGGCTGCTCGGCCTGGTGCGCGCGGACCGCATCTTCAGCCGGGCCTCCCTGGCGTGGGTGGACGCCGTCGTGGGGGCGGTCGCGGCCGCGTGGGTCGTCCTGGCGGGGGTGTTCCTCTACGCGGGGGTGAGGTCGAGCGGCCCGGGGAACCTGCTGCTGCTGTTCCTGCTCCTCGTGGGGCTCGCCGTCGTCGGGCTCGTCGTGCTCGTCCTGCGCGCGCTGCTGCGGCAGGCCACGGCGCTGCGCACCGACATGGACGCGGTGATCTGAGTGCCGATCGTGGTGCGCATCGACGTGGAGCTGGCCCGGCGGAAGATGAGCGTGGGGGAGTTCTCCGAGCGCGTCGGCCTCACCCCGGCCAACGTCGCCGTGCTGAAGAACGGCCGCGCGAAGGCCGTGCGCTTCAGCACCCTGGAGGCCATGTGCCGGGTGCTGCAGTGCCAGCCCGGCGACCTGCTGGAGTGGGTCGAGGACTGAGTCAGAGCGCCGGCGCCCGGCCCGCGAGGTGGTCCGCGATGCGGTCCACGGTCGTCGTCCAGCCCTCGCGGACGCCGAGGTCGAACCAGTGGCGCACCTGCGCGGCGTCGAGGCCGGGGGACAGCGAGAGCGTGGCCGTCATGCGGGTCCCGCCGGCGGTCGGGGCGAACTCCAGCGACACCAGGGGCGTCGCGTCGGGGTCCTGCGGGTCGAGCCGCGGCCACCCGTCGAGGGCGCCCCAGCTGAAGACGAGGCGGTGCGGCCGCTCGACCTCGCGGTACAGCCCGCCGGTCGGGTAGGTGCGCCCGCCCGGGCCCTCCTGCAGCCGGGTCCACCAGGACCCGCCGGGGCGCAGGTCGACGCGCGCCCCGGCCTGCGCCGCAGGCAGTCCGGAGAACCAGCCGAGCTGGTCGGGTTCGGTCCAGGCGGCGAAGACGGCCTCCGGGGGGACGGGGTAGTCGCGCACGAGGCTGATGCTGCGGTCGGTGCTGCGGTCGGTGTCGCGGTCGGTGGCGGTCACGGGTTCTCCTCCGTCGTCGTGAGGTGCTCGGCGAGCCGGTCGAACCGCTCGGCGAAGAAGCGGCGGTAGTCGTCCATCCAGGCGTCGACGTCGCGCAGCGGCCCGGCGGCCAGCCGGCAGGGCCGGTACTGCGCCTGCCGGCCCTTGACCACCAGCCCGGCGCGTTCCAGGACCTTCAGGTGCCGGGAGACGGCCGGCAGCGTCATCGCGTGCGGCGCCGCGAGCTCGTTGACCGTGGCCTCGCCGCGGGTGAGCTGGGCCAGCAGGGCCCGGCGCGTGGGGTCGGCCAGGGCGGCGAACGTGGCGCTGAGCGTGTCGGTCATCGTGGTTGCGCTTCCTGTTGATTAACGACTTCGACAAGTACAGCGCGCGGCACCCCCGTCGTCAAGGGGCCGCCCGGGGGTTCCGCAGGCGCCGGGGGAACGCCCCGCCGCGCCCGCCCGTCGACCAGGCGGGGGCCGGCGGGCGGCCCGGGGACGGAGGACGACATGGGCTTGCGGAACCTCGCGGCGCGCTTCGGCGCGGGCGCGGCGTCGGTGGACACGGTGCTGGAGCGCGACGTGGCGCGGCCGGGCGGCCCGGTCGGCGGCCGGGTCGTCGTGGTCGGCGGCTCGGTGGCCCAGGACGTCGAGGAGGTCGTCGTCGCGCTGCAGGCGCGCGTGGAGGTGGAGAGCGGGGACTCCGAGTGGCGCGAGGACGTCGTCTTCGCCAGCGCCCGCGTCGGGGCGGGCTTCACCACCGCGCCCGGGCAGCGCACCGAGCTGCCGTTCTCCCTGCTCCTGCCCTGGCAGACGCCGATCACCGCCATCGGCGGCTGGCACCTGCGCGGCGTGCACGTCGGCGTCGCCACCCGGCTCGTCATCGCCGGCTCCGTCGACCCGGGCGACCTGGACGGGCTCACCGTGGCACCCCTGCCGGTGCAGCAGGCGGTCGTCGAGGCGCTGGGTTCGCTCGGCTGGCGCTTCAAGCACGCCGACGTGGAGAAGGGCCGCGTGCGCGGCTCCGACCTGCCCTTCCACCAGGAGCTGGAGTTCGCCCCGCCCGCGCACGCGCGCAGGGTGAACGAGCTGGAGGTGACGTTCCTGGCCGACCCGCAGGGCGTCGACGTGGTGCTGGAGGCAGACCGCCGCGGCGGTCTGCTCACCGAGGGCCGGGACGTGGTCAGCCGGCTGCGCCTGTCGCACGCCGACACCGACCGCGCGCGGGTGGCCGCCGCGCTGGACCGCGCCGTGCACGAGCTGGGCGCCCGCCGCGGCTGGGGCTGGTGAGCCGGCGGCGCTGAGGGACCGGCCCCGGCCCGCCCCGCGCGGGCGGACCGGGGCCGTTGCCGCAGCGGCAAGGAACGCCGCCTCCGCGCGCCACCCGCCGCAGGATCGGCCCGTGAGCCTCTTCGACCCCTCCGCCCGCGACGCCGCCGAGCTGTGGGAGGGCGTCCACGGCGCCACCCCCGGGAACTCCTGGAGCGGCGAGCCGAACGCCGCGCTGGTCGGCGCCGTGCGCGACCTCGATCCCGAGCGCGGCCCCGGCCGCGCGCTCGACCTCGGCTGCGGCGAGGGCGGTGACGCGGTGTGGCTGGCCCGGTGGGGCTGGCGCGTCACCGGCGCCGACGTCTCCGCGACCGCGCTCGCCCGTGCCCGCGCCCTCGCCGAGGAGGCCGGGGTCGCCGGGCGCGTCCACCTGGAGCGGCACGACCTCGGGACCTCCCTGCCCGCGGGGGAGTTCGACCTCGTCTGCACCTCCTTCCTGCACTCCCCCGCCTTCCTGGACCGCCCCGCCGTGCTGCGCCGGGCCGCCGCCGCCGTCGCCCCCGGCGGCCACCTCGTCGTCGTCGGCCACGTCCGCGCTCCGGGGTGGCGCCGCCGGCAGCAGCAGGAGGAGGGCTTCCCCGAGGTCGAGCTGCCGACGCCCGAGCAGGTGCGCGAGCAGCTCGCGCTCCCCGCGCCGCCGTGGCGGGTGGTGCGCAGCGAGCTGCTGGAGCGCCCGGTCCCCGGCCCGCGGGGGGAGGCCGGCACGGCCGTCGACGGCGTGCTCGTGCTGCACCGCGCGCCCGTGCGCGCGCAGCGGCCCGCGGCGGACCGCCACCCCTCCTGACCTGCCCGTCCACCGGCCGGGGCCCTCGATCGTGGTAGTCCTTGCCCATGCCGCAGCCCCGCCTGGCCCTCACCCGCACCTACCTCGCGCCGTCCTCGGACGCGGCGCCCGGCGGCGGGGAGCTGCCCGGTGTGGCCGACGTCGGCGCCGTCACCGAGGTGCGCACCGAGGAGACGCACTACGACACCCCGGACCTCGCGCTGGCCGCGGCGGGGGTCTCGGTGCGCCGCCAGACCGGTGACGCGCCGCGCGGCTGGGTGCTGGAGGTCCCCGGCCGCGGGCCGCGCACCCACGAGGTCCGCCACGCGCTGGGCCGGGCCGTGCGCACCGCGCCGGCCGCGCTGCAGCGGCTCACCTGGGCCGCGGCCCGCGGCCGCTCCCTGGGGCCGGTGCTGTCCCTGAGCACGAGCGCGCAGGCGCGCGACCTGCTCGACCCCGACGGGCACGTCGTGGCGCGCCTGACCACCCGCGAGGTGCAGGCCCGCCCGCTGGCGCCCGAGGACTCCCTGGCCCAGACGTGGTCGGAGTGGCAGGCCGAGGTCGTCGACGGCCGCCGCGACCTGCTCGACGCCGTCACCGACGCCTGGGAGGCCCTCGGCGCCGAGGAGTCCGACCGCAGCGCGCAGCTGCGCACCGTCCTCGACGGCCCCGACGACGACGAGGGCCTGGACGCCCTCTCCGCCGACGACTCCGCCGGTGCGCTCGTGCTCGGCCGCCTGGCCCAGGACGTCGGCTGGATGCTCAGCCAGGACCCGCTGGCCCGCATCGACGCCCCCGGCGCCGTCCGCTCGCTGGGCGCCGCCGCCCGCCGCCTGCGCAACGTCCTGCTCACCTGCGCCCCCGTGTTCGCCGAGGGCGGGGCCGACGCGCTCGTCGCCGAGCTCGCCTGGATCGAGGGCGTCACCGCCACCGCCCGCACCCTCGACGCCGTCGGCGAGCAGCTGCTGGAGGACCTCGACGAGGAGGCCGCCGGGCACGTCGCCGGCAGCGGCACCGGGGACCCCGCCGCCGTCGCGGAGCTCGTGCGCGCCGCCCTCGCCGAGCGCTCCGCCGCCGCCCACGCCGACGTCCTCGCCGCGCTGGACTCCCAGCGCTACCGCGACCTCGTCGCCGCCCTCGAGGCCTTCGTCGCCGGGCCGCCCACCACCAAGGCCGCCCGCCGCGAGGCCCGCAAGGTCCTGCTGCCCGCGGTGGCCGACGCGCACCGCGCCGCCCGCGACGCCTACCGCGACGTCGACCCGGACGCCGACGCCGCCGGGGACGCCGACGACCTGGCCCGCCTGCGGCGGCTGCGCTCGGCCGCCGCCGCGGTGCGCGACGCCGCCGGCGTCCTCGCCCCGCGCGTGGGGGAGGCCGCCGAGGACTACGCCGACGCGGTCAAGGACCTGCTCGACGTCCTCGACGAGCACGCCGAGACCGTCACCGCCCGCGAGGTCCTCACCGGCCTCGTCGAGAGCGCCGGCACGGGGGCCTTCGTGCTCGGCCGCCTGCACGCCCTCGAGGAGGTGCGCTCCGCGGTCGCCCTCCACGACCTGGAGTCCGCCTGGGACGCCGCGAACCGCAAGAAGTCGCGCCGCTGGATGAAGTGACCCGGCCGCCGGTCGCCGCGTCAGTAGGGTCGGGGGCGTGAACGGCTCCTCCACCCCCGTCCCGCTGACCGGGCGCCGCGTCGCCCTGGAACCGCTGACCGCGGAGCACGTGGAGGGGTTGCGCGCCGTCGTCGCCGACGGCGACCTGCACCGCACCTGGTACACGCACGTCCCGGCGCCCGACGAGGTCGCCGCCGAGGTGGAGCGCCGCCTGGCCCTGCAGGCCGCCGGGCGGATGGCGCCGTGGGCGGTGCGCCGCCTGGACACCGGCGCGGTGTGCGGGACGACGACGTACATGAACCTCGACCCCGACAACCGCCGGCTGGAGATCGGCTCGACGTTCCTCGCGCCCTCCGCGCAGGGCACCGGGGTGAACGCCGAGGCCAAGCTGCTGCTGCTCACCCGCGCCTTCGAGGACCTGGGCTGCATCGCCGTGGAGCTGCGCACCCACTGGCACAACCACCAGTCGCGCGCGGCCATCGCGCGCCTGGGCGCCAAGCAGGACGGGGTGCTGCGCAACCACCAGCTCTGGCGCGACGGCAGCTACCGCGACACCGTCGTCTTCTCCATCGTCGAGTCCGAGTGGCCGGCCGTGCGCAGCGGGCTGCGCGCCCGGCTCGAGCGGGGCTGAGGACGCCCCCGCCCGCCCGCGCGCGGGCGACCCCGTGAGCGGCCCGGTGGCGCTGGGCGCGGCCGTGCTGGCGCTGGTGGCCCTCGCCGTCGGCGCGGGCCGCCTCGGCGGGCTGCACCAGGAGCGCGCCGTCCTCGTCGCCGTCGGCCGCGCCCTCGTGCAGGTCCTCGCGGTGGGGCTCGTCCTGGGCCTGGTGCTGCGCACCGGCGCGCTCGCCCCGCTCTACCTGGCGCTGGCGCTGGCGATCGCCTCGTGGACGTCCGCGCGGCGGCTGCGGGTGGCGGGGGCGTGGCCGCTGGCCGCTGGCCGCGCTCGCGATCGGGGCGGGCGCGCTGCCGGCCTCGGCCCTCGTCGTGGCCGTCGGCGCGCTGGAGCCGCGGGTGCTGCAGGTGGTGCCGTTCACCGCCCAGCTCGTCGGCGGGGCGATGACGGCCACCACCCTCGCGGGGCGGCGCATGCTCGACGACGTCCGCGGCGAGTGGGCGCTCGTGGAGGGCTGGCTGGCGCTGGGGGCCCGGCCCGCGCAGGCCGTGGCGCCCGCCGGGCGGACGGCGGCCTCCCGCGCGCTGGCGCCCGCGCTGGACCAGACCCGCACGGTGGGGCTGGTGACGCTGCCGGGGGCCTTCGTGGGGCTGCTGCTGGGCGGGGCGAGCCCGCTGGAGGCCGCCCGGGTGCAGCTGCTCGTGCTCGTCGGGCTGCTGGCCGCCGAGACGATCGCCGCGGTCGTCGTCACGCGGGGGCTGGGCCGCCGGCTGCAGCGGCGCCCCGAGGAGCCCGCCTGAGCTCGGGTGGACGCCCCGGGGACGGCGCAGGGCCCCCGTCCGGTGCGGACGGGGGCCCTGCGGTGTCAGTCGTGGATCAGAGAGCGCGGACCGCGTCGGCCTGCGGGCCCTTCTGACCCTGCGTCACCTCGAACTCGACGCGCTGGTTCTCCTCGAGGGAGCGGTAGCCGTTGCCGGTGATGGCGGAGTAGTGGACGAAGACGTCGGGGCCGCCACCGTCCTGCTCGATGAAGCCGTACCCCTTCTCAGCGTTGAACCACTTGACGGTGCCCTGTGCCATGTACTTCTCCAACACGTTCCAGTCGGTGCAGATCCCGCACCTTCAGCGGGATCCGGGCTGAGTGGGAACGCCACGCCGGACCCGAGGGCCCGGGCGACGCCCGCAACACACTCCGCGGGCGTTCAACACGATCGAGGAGCTGCGTCGAGCTGCAGCCGTGGGGAAGCTAACACGGTGGGTGCGGGCCTGCGCAAGACCTCCACGGGGCAAAACGCGGGGAAAGCCGATCACGGCCCGCAGGGACCGCCTCACAGGGCGTCGACGGCCAGCACGACGCTCGCGGCGGTCCAGCCCAGCGGCGCCGGCCCGGCGGGGGAGCCGTCCGGCAGGACCTTCTCCGGCAGGCTGCCCCAGCTCGTGCGGTGCGCATCCAGCCAGTCCAGCCAGTGCCGGGCCCGCTGCTCCTGCCCGCCCACCGCGGCCACCCACGCGACCAGCGCCGTCTCCGGCGTCCAGGAGATGCCGTCCTGCTTCCAGCCCGCGCCCGGGGCCAGCCCGCCGGCCGGGCGCAGCGCCTGCCGCTGGTAGGCGTCGAAGGCCGCCAGCACGCCCGGGCGGGCGCGCGCGCCGAACGGCGGCATGAGGAAGGTGACCGCCGCGTCCACCCCGCCGGAGGCCAGCCCCGGGTCGGCGTAGCGCAGGTAGCCGGTGGGGGCGAAGTGCCCGTCGACCAGCCGGGCCAGCGAGGCGGCGGCGCCGGCGACCCGGCGGGCGCGGGTGCGCCGCCCCAGCCGCGAGAACGAGGCCGCCGCCGCGTGCAGCCCCGCCAGCAGCGGGGCGACCGTGCCCAGCGTCAGCTCGCTCTCGCGGCGCTCCCAGTAGTCGGGGGAGGCCTCCGGCAGCCGGGTGCCGTCCCGCGTGCGCTCCAGCACGAAGGCGGTCGCCGCCTCCAGCAGCGGCAGCAGCTCCTCCAGCCGCTCACGGGCCCGCGAGCGGCTGGGATCGGCGTCCAGCACCGCGCGCAGCGACCACAGCGCCCAGCCGGCGCCGTCGTCCTGGCGCCGGCGGCCGTCGGGGGTGCCGGCGCCGTCGAGCAGGTAGCGCGCCTCGAAGCCGCCGTCGTCGAGCTGGACGTCGGCGAGGAAGCGCAGGACCCGCCCCGCGTCGTCGTGGTGGCCGGCCACCGCCAGCGCGACCGCGGCGAAGGCGGAGTCGCGGGGCCAGGCGTAGCTCCACAGCGGCGCCGGGCCCGCGGCCACCGCCCCGTTGGCGCGGGTGAGGGCGCGCAGGTCCAGCAGCGCCTCGCGCACCATCCCGGCGTGGGGGCCGTCCGCGCCGGGCAGCCGGCCGGCCGCCAGCCAGTCGTCGTCGCCGACGGCGCCCGGGCCCAGGGCGCGCCCGCGCCAGCCCGCGTCGGTGAGCAGGCGCGGCAGCGCCGAGGCCTCGGTGCGCTCGGCCGCGCTCAAGGCCGCCCCGCCGGCCGCGAGCGCGAGCGCGGAGGCGCCGCCGAGCAGCAGCGCGCGTCGGCGCACACCCCACCTCCCCGACCCGTCCACCCCGACCCGTCCACGAGGTCCGACCCCTCGACCGTACCCACCGCGGGCGCCCGCGGGGGGCCGGTCCGCGAGGTCGCCCGCGGCCCGGGCCCGCCCTCAGGCCAGGGCGGCGGCGGTGGCCCCGCGCGCCCGGTGGGCCGCCACGTCCGCGGCGGTGTCCTCCGAGAGCAGCCCCAGGTTCACCGCCGCCGCGACCATCAGGCCCGCCCCCGCCGCCGTGACGACCTGCGCCTGCGGGTCGGTGACGTTGCCCGCCAGGTGCAGGCCGGGGACGTCGGTGCTCCCGCCCGGCCCCGACGGGTAGTGCTCGCCCAGCACGACGCCGCCGAAGACCACGGGCTCGGTGCGCAGGCCCAGGCCCTCCAGCAGCGGCGAGGCCACCCGCACGGGGGCGCCGACGACGAGGAAGCGCCGCGCGAGCACCTCCCCGCCCGCCAGCCGCACCCCGCTCAGCTCGCCGCCGGAGGTGAGCACCTCGACGACGCGGTCGTCGACGACGCGCACCCCGCGGGCCAGCAGCTCCTCGTGCCGGCCGGGCTCCAGCTGCCCGCCGGTGTGGGTGAAGTAGACGACGTCGCGGCTCCACTGGGTGAACAGCAGCGCCTGGTGGCCGGACATGCCGCTCAGCCCCAGCACGCCCAGCGGCTGGTCGGCGACCTCGTAGCCGTGGCAGTAGGGGCAGTGCACGACCCCGCGTCCCCACTGCGCGGCCAGTCCCGGCACGTCGGGCAGCTCGTCGACGAGGCCGCTGGTGACGACGAGCCGGCGCGCGCGCACCTCGCCCGCCGTGGTCCGCACGGTGAAGCCGCGCTCGTCGCGCACGGCGGAGGTCGCGGTGCCGGTCAGCACCCGGCCGCCGTAGCGGCGGACCTCCTCGGCGCCCAGGCGCTGCAGCTCGAGCGGGGCGACGCCGTCGCGGGTCAGGAAGTTGTGCACCCCGTGCGCGGGGGCGTTGCG
The DNA here is from genome assembly GCF_009906315.1 of Kineococcus vitellinus. Lineage (GTDB taxonomy): Bacteria > Actinomycetota > Actinomycetes > Actinomycetales > Kineococcaceae > Kineococcus > Kineococcus vitellinus. Next base: position 9,171 of record NZ_JAAALL010000136.1, read on the forward strand.
CGGGGCGCCGGCGTCGACGACGAGGACGTCGCGGCGGGCGCGGGCCAGGGCGACGCCGGCGCTCAGGCCGGCGGCGCCACCGCCCACGACCAGCACGTCGACGGTGCGGGAGGAGTTCTCGTTCGGCATGCCCCCACGGTGCCGCGCAGGGCCCCGGAACACCGCGCGTCCTTGCCAGGACGGCAAACGGGCGGTTGGCTGGGCGCGTGGACGCGGGTGCGGTGCAGGCGGTGCTGGAGCAGGTGGGGCCGCGGCTGCGGCGGTTGCGGGAACGGCGCGGCGAGACCCTCGCCGACGTCGGCGCCGTCACGGGGACCTCCGTGAGCACGCTGTCGCGGCTGGAGTCCGGCGGCCGGCGGGCGACGCTGGAGCTGCTGCTGCCGCTGGCCGCGCACTACGAGGTGGGCCTCGACGAGCTCGTCGCCCCCGCGCGGCGGACCGCGGAGCGGCGCACCGTCCGCCACGGCGTCACCTCGATCCCGCTGACGGCGCAGCCGGGGGGCCTGCGCGCCTACAAGCAGGTGCTGGCCCCCGGGGCCGGCGAGGCCGTGGAACCCCAGGTCCACGAGGGCTACGAGTGGGTGTACGTCCTCTCCGGCCGGTTGCGGCTGCTGCTGGGCGACCAGGAGCTGTTCCTGCCCGCCGGGGAGGCCGCGGAGTTCGACACCCGCCTGCCGCACCGCGTGAGCAACCCCGGTGAGCGGCCCGCCGAGGTCGTCAGCATCTTCGGGCCGCAGGGGCAGCGCATGCACGTGCGGGCGCGTCCGCGCCGGAGCGCTCCTCAGGCGCCGGCGCCCCCGCGCCAGGCGTAGTCCATCTGCCGCGCGGTGGCCAGGGCCAGCTCACGACCGGCCAGGCGCTGCACCAGGTGCAGCGAGAGGTCGATGCCGGCGCTGATCCCGGCGCTGGTGGCCAGGTCCCCGTGGTCGAGGAAGCGCACCCCCTCGCGCACGTCCAGCCCCGGCCAGGCCGCGCGCAGCGCGTCGACGTCCTCCCAGTGGGTGGTCACCGCGCGCTCGTCGAGCAGCCCCGCGGCGGCGAGCACGAACGCGCCGGTGCACACCGAGGCCACGACCTCGGCGCCGGAGCGGCTGCGCCGCAACCACTCCAGCAGCCGCGGGTCGGCGGCGACGGCGTCCACCACGCCCCCGGGCACCAGGACCACCTCGCACGGCGGGGCCTGCGCGAGGGTGCAGTCGGCGCCCAGGCGCAACCCGCCGCGCGCCCGCACGCCCGGGCCGTCCCCGGCGGCGACGAGCACGACCTCGAAGGGAGCCGCCCGCCCGGCGCGCGCGGCGACGCGGCCGGCCACCGAGAACACCTCGAAGGGGCCGCAGGCGTCCAGCACCTCCACCTCGTCGAAGAGCACGAGGCCGACGCGCCGCACCCGCCCGGGTCCCGCGGGCGGCTGTGCGGGGCTGGTCCGGGGGCTGGTGCCGGGGCTGGTCTCGGAGTTGGTTCCAGGGCTGGTCACGGGGTCAGCCTCGCGGGCGCGCTCCGCCGCCTCCAGGGGCGGGACGGTCACGCCTGCCCGTCTTCCTGCCACGCCCGCCCCGCGACGCCCTACGACGCGGTGACCTCGCGCAGCACGACCCGGCTCAGCGGGCGGTCGGCGTACACCAGGCGCACCGCCGCGGGGTCGGGGTTCCCTGCGTCCGGCCCGCGCCACTGCAGGTGCATCCCCGCGCGCTCGGCCGCCGCCTTCGAGCGCGCGTTGTGCTCCAGCAGGTAGGCGGTGACCGGGACGTCGGGCAGCACCTGCCGCGCCGCCGTCGTCGCGGCGCGCACGACCTCCTGCGCCAGCCCCCGCCCCCACGCCGCGGGCGCCAGCCGGTAGCCGAGGTTCCACGCCAGGCCCAGGCGCAGGTCGCAGCCGCCCGTGCCGACGAAGGTGCCGTCCGCCTCGCGCGCCACCCAGCTGCCCAGCCCGACGGCCCGCCAGCCCTCCTCCACGTGCGCCAGCAGCGCCAGCGTCTGCGCGAGCTCGGTGTGCCGGCCGCTGGGCAGGTGCTCCCAGGTGGCCGGGTCGGAGTAGATCGCGAAGACGTCCCCGGCGTCCTCGGGGCGGGGCCGGGTCAGCCGCAGGCGCTCGGTGAGCACCACGTCCCAGCGGCCCGCGCCCCGCTGCCCGCCACCTCCGCCGCCGTCTGCGCTGCCGCCCGCGGTGCCGTCCACGCCCGCCAGCCTGGCACGCCGCACCGGGAGCGGTGAAACGACCGGGGCCCCTGCCGCGTCAGCTCCGCGTGAGCACCTCCAGCACCCCGGC
>NZ_JAAALL010000137.1 GCF_009906315.1 Kineococcus vitellinus
GGCCGGGAGCAGGCCGGGGGCCACGAGCCGGTCGCGCCCGCCCTCCTTGGCCGCGTACAGCGCGGCGTCGGCGCGGCGCAGCAGGCTCGCGCCGTCCTCGGCGCGGTCCCAGCGGGCCACCCCGATCGAGCAGGACTGCCCGTCGGGCACGACGGCGCGCAGCGCGTCCAGGCGCCGCAGCGCGCGGGCGGCGTCGTCCTCGACGAGCAGCACGACGAACTCCTCCCCGCCCCAGCGGGCCAGGAAGCCGTCGGGCCCGAGGGAGCGCGCCCACGCCGCGGTCGCGGCCCGGAGCAGCTCGTCGCCGGCCTGGTGCCCGCGGCCGTCGTTGTAGGCCTTGAAGCGGTCCAGGTCCACCAGCGCGGCGTACAGGTCCGCGGCACCCGGCGAGCGGCAGGCGCGGGTCAGCTCGTGGTCGAGGGTGCGGCGGTTGGCGATGCCCGTCAGCGGGTCGGTGCGCGCCAGCGCCTCCAGCCGCGCCGACTGCTCGCGCAGCCGCTGCAGCAGGTCCCAGACGCGGGCGACGACGAGGGTGACGAGGGCGATCGAGCCCGTCGCCAGCAGCGCCACCGGCACCCGGTGGCCCGTCAGGGACGCGCCCACGAGCACGCCCGAGGGCAGCACCGCCGCGACGCCGAGCAGCAGCAGCCGCCACGCCGTCAGGCCCCCGGCCGCCTCGGGGTCCTCCACCCGCCGCCACGGGCGCACCGAGTCGGCCGCGGCGACGGCGAACGCCGCGTAGTACGCCAGCCAGAGCGCGTTCACCCAGCGCGGGTAGCCGGCCTCGCCGCTCGTCAGCTGCTGCACGTTGGTGACCAGGTCCGCGCTGATCGTGCACAGCGAGCCGGCGACGAGCAGCCAGAACGCCCGGGGGCGGTCGCCGGGGCCGGTGACCAGGCGCGCGACGAGGAAGACGAGCAGGACGTCGCAGACGGGGTAGGCCGAGCTGACGGTGCGCGCCAGCGGCGACTGCGTGGCGTCCGAGGCCATCGGGAGCACGACGAAGACGCCGAACAGCGTGGCCGCGCTCAGCGAGACGATGCCGGCGTCGAGCAGGCTGCCGCGGTAGCGGTGGGTGGTGCGGCGGCGGTTGAGCGCCAGCAGCCCGACGGCGACGGGGGCGTAGGCCAGGCAGTAGCAGAGGTCGGCGGCGGTCGGGAAGGCGTCGACGCCGCGCACGGCGAGGACCGCGAACAGCACCTCGCCGACGAGGTAGAGCAGCTGCCCCGCCAGCAGCCACAGCCACGGCCGGCGGTGCCCGCGGGGCATGCGCGCGACGGCCGCGACCACCCACGCGGTGCTCACCAGCACGGGCACGAGGTAGCCCAGCGTCCCCGCCGGGGACGAGGGGTCGGGCAGGCTCGCCAGGACGACGGTCAGCGCGATCGTCGAGGCCGCCCACGTCGTCAGGCGCGGGGGTCTGCGGACGGTGCTCACGGGAGTCCATCGGCGGGCGCGGGCGGTGACCGCAGCCGCCGTCCGGGCGATGTCCGGCCCGGCCGTTAGGCTCAGCGCGTGGTGAGCATCCCTGTCCTCAAGCCCCGGACGACCCCGGCAGCCGACGCCGACGGCGCGCTCCGCACGACCCGGCGCCTCACCGGCTGGGGGCGCACGGCGCCGACGACGGCGACCGTCCTGCGCACCGCGGACCTCGACGTCATCGCCGAGGCCGTGCGCACCGCCGGCCCGCGCGGGGTCGTCGCCCGCGGGCTCGGCCGCTCCTACGGCGACCCGGCCCAGAACGCCGGCGGCCTCGTCGTGGACATGACGGCGCTGGACCGCATCCACTCCATCGACGTGGAGTCCGCGGTGGCCGACGTGGACGCGGGCTGCTCGCTGGACACCCTGCTGCGCGCGGTCGTCCCGCACGGGCTGTGGGTGCCGGTGCTGCCGGGCACCCGCCAGGTGACCGTCGGCGGCGCCATCGGCGCCGACATCCACGGCGGCAACCACCACACCCAGGGCACCTTCACCCGGCACGTGCTCTCGATGGACCTGCTGACCGCCGACGGCCAGGTCCGCACGCTCACCCCCGACGGCCCCGAGCGCGAGCTCTTCCTGGCCACGACCGGCGGCATGGGCCTGACCGGCATCGTGCTGCGCGCGAAGATCCGCCTGGACCGGGTGGAGACCTCCTACTTCATCGCCGACGTGGAGCAGGCCACCGACTTCGGCGACATGCTCGAGCGGCTGCAGCGCAACGACGAGGACTACACGTACTCCAAGACGTGGTTCGACTCCGTCACCAAGGGCGAGCACATGGGGCGCGGCTTCCTGCTGCGCGGGTCGTCGGCGAAGCTGGAGGACCTGCCGCCGGAGCTGCGCAAGGACCCGCTGAAGTTCGACGCCCCGCAGCTGGCGCGCTTCCCCGACCTGTTCCCCTCCGGGATGCTCAACAGGCTGTCGGCCAAGGCGCTCAACGAGTTCTACTACCGGAAGTCGAAGACCAAGTCCGGTGTGGTGCAGAACATCACGCAGTTCTACCACCTGCTCGACCTGTTCGCGGACTGGAACCGGGCCTACGGTCCCGACGGGTTCCTGCAGTACCAGTTCGTGGTGCCGTTCGAGCGCGCCGACCTGCTGCGCGCCAGCATGGAGGCCATCGTGGACTCCGGGCACATCTCCGCGCTCAACGTCCTCAAGCGCTTCGGCGACGCCAACGACGCGCCGCTGTCCTTCCCCACCCGCGGGTACACCCTCGCGGTGGACCTGCCGGTGAAGAAGGGCCTGGGGCAGCTGTGCGACCTGCTCGACGAGATGGTCCTGGACGCCGGGGGACGGCTGTACCTGGCCAAGGACTCGCGCACGACGGCCGACCGCTTCGCGCGCATGTACCCGCAGCTGCCGGCCTGGCGGAAGGTGCGCGACGCCGTCGACCCGGAGCGCAAGTTCGCCTCCGACCAGTCCCGGCGCCTGCAGCTCGTCACCGGCTGAGCCCGGCGGCCCGGGCGCTCAGCGCATCGCGACGGCGGTGCCGGTGACGACGATGCCGCCGCTGACGGGGACGTCCACCACCAGCAGGCCCGGGCGCCCGACGTGGCGGCCCTGGTGGACCAGCACCCGCGCCGGGGGGAGCACGGCGCCCAGCGCCCGCAGGTAGCCGCCGAGGGCGGCGGCGGCCGAGCCGGTCGCGGGGTCCTCGCTGATCGGGCCCACGGGGAAGACGTTGCGGGTCTCGAACTCGGCCGGTCCCCGCCGGTGCGCCAGCGCGATGGTCGCCGGCCAGCCCTGCGCGTCCATGAGGCGGCGGGCGGCGGCCGCCTCGAAGGTGAAGGCGTCGAAGGCGGCCGCCTCGCGCACGAAGAGCAGCGGGTGCGGGTTGCCGGCGGCGGCGGTGCGCGGCGGCAGCGCCTCGTCGAGGTCGTCGCGGGCCAGGCCCAGCAGGTCCAGCACGGCGTCCACGACCTCGGGCGCCAGCGGGTCCACGCGCGGCTCGACGCTGGTGAAGGAGGCCGTGGCCCGGCCGCCGTCCAGGGCGGTGTCGATCGCCACGGGGCCGACGGGGGTGTCGAAGGCGAAGGGGCCCGCGCCCAGCCGCTCGGCGAGCGCGACGGCGGTCGCGACGGTCGCGTGCCCGCAGAAGGGCACCTCGGCGTGCGGGGAGAAGTAGCGCAGCGCGAACCGGCGGGGCTCGCCGGCGTCCCCGCCGCCGACGACGAAGGCGGTCTCGGCGAAGCCCACCTGCGCCGCGACGGCGAGCATCCGCTCGTCCGCGGCGCCGCCGGCGTCCAGGACGACGCCGGCGGGGTTGCCGCCGTCGGGGTGGTCGGTGAAGGCGGCGTAGCGCAGGACGTCCACGAGCGCGGACCTTACCGGCGGTGGTCCGCGCGGCGCCGGGGTTTCCCGCCCCGCCGCCGGTGCTCCGATCGGGTGCCCGCGGGGCGCCGCGCCGTACAGGTGGCGTTCGAACGCGCCGACGATGCAGGCATGCCCGCTCCCGTGCCGCCCGGTGGAGGTGGGGTCCTCGCCGCCGAGGTCCCCGCCGCACCGCCGTTCGCGCTCGGCTCCTTCGTCGTCATGGTCGTCGACGAGATCACCGGCTACCAGCGCGGGATCCTCGGCGGGATCGAGGACGAGCTCGCCGACACCGGCACGCCGGTGCTGGTGGCCGTCGACCACCCCCGCACCGGCCAGGACGAGGACTTCCTCGTCCGCCTGCTCGAGCGCGGGCGCGTCGCCGCCCTCGTCGTCACCGCGGTGCAGTTCAAGGAGATCGGCCGGGTCCTGTGCAGCCGCGCGGTCGCGCTCGGCCTGCCCGTGGTGACCATCTCCCGGCGCCTGCCCGGCATCGTCAACGTGGACGCCGACAACGCCACCGCCACGCGCGAGCTCATGGCCCACCTGCTCGACGAGTGCGGCGTGCGCCGGCCCGCGCTGCTGCGCGGCGTGCCCGACAGCCCCGACTCCGCGGTGCGCGAGGAGGGCTTCCGCCGGGCCCTCGCCGAGCGCGGGCTGGAGGTGGACGAGGACCTCGTCCTCGAGGGCTCCTTCCGCCGCGAGCTCGCCCACCGCGCCGTCACCGCGCTGCTGGCGCGCCGCCGCGACGTCGACGCCGTCGTCGCCACCAACGACGCCATGGCGCACGGCGCCGTCGACGCGCTGCGCATGGCGGGGCTGTCGGTGCCGGGCGACGTGCTCGTGACCGGCTTCGACGACGTGCCCGCCGTGCGGGGACCGGACCTGTCGCTGACGACCGTCGACCCGCGCCTGGACGAGCAGGGTCGCGCCGCGGTGCGCTCGCTGCGCGCGCAGGCCGCCGGCGCGGGCGGCACCGGCGACGTGCGGGTGCCCACGACCCTGGTGCGCCGCGGCTCGACCCGGCAGGCCGCGGCGCCCGGGTCGGTGCCCGTGCCGGCCGTCGGGGACGTCGAGGCGGTGGCCCGGCTCGACCAGGACCACCTGCTGGAGATCACCCGCGCCTTCGCCGACTGCACCTCGCTGGAGGAGCTGGTCGGCGAGCTGGCGGCGCACGTGCCGCGCCTGGGGGTGCGCAGCTGCTTCCTCGTGCTGCTGCAGGAGTCCCCCGGGGGCGCCCCGGCGGCCCGGCTCGCCCTGGCCTACGCGGGCGGGGCCGTGAGCACCGAGCCGGTGCCGTTCGGGCACGACGAGCTGCTGCCCCCCGGGCACCTCGCGCTGCTCGGGGGGCGGGCCGTGATGCGGACCCTGGCGACGGGGGCCTGCCAGCACGGGTACCTGCTGCTGGAGCCGGGTCGCGGTGACCGCAGCCGGATGCTGGACCTGCTGCAGGTCGACCTCACCCGCGCGCTGGACGCGCTGGCGCGCGAGCGGCGCCTGCAGCAGCAGGCCGAGGAGCTGGAGCGCGTCGTGGCGCTGCGCACCCGCCAGCTGGAGCAGGAGGTCGCGGTGCGGCGCGAGGCGGAGGCCGGGCTGCGGCGGGCCAACGCCGAGCTGGAGCGCATCGCCCTGCGCGACCCGCTGACGGGCCTGGCCAACCGCCGGGCGCTGGACGGCGCGCTCGCCGGGAGCTGGGCGCGGGCCGCGCGGGCGGGGGAGCCGCTGGCCCTGGCGGTCTGCGACGTCGACCACTTCAAGGCCTACAACGACCGCTACGGGCACCCGGCGGGCGACCAGTGCCTGCGCGCGGTCGCCTCGGCGCTGGCCTCGGTCGCCGTGCGCCCCGGCGACGTCAGCGCCCGCCACGGCGGCGAGGAGTTCGCCGTGCTGCTGCCGGGCACCGACGAGGCCGGCGCCGCGCACGTGGCCGGCCGGCTGCTGGCCGCCGTGCGCGCCCTGGGTCTCGAGCACGCCGGTTCCGCGCACGCCACCGTCTCCGTGAGCGTGGGCTGGTCGGTGCTGCGCCCGGCGCGCGGCGGGCGGGTGGAGGACCTCGTCGACGCCGCCGACCGCGCGCTCTACCGGGCCAAGGCCGCCGGCCGCGACCGCGTCGCCGGTCCCGCGGAGGTCCACGCCCCCGCGCGCTGACGGCCGTCCACAGGGGTCAGGCGCGGACGGTGGACTCGCGGACGACGAGGCGGGTGGGCAGGGTCGTGGTGCCCGGCGAGGGGCGGCCGGCGACCGCGGCCAGCAGCAGCTCCCCGGCGCGCCGGCCCAGCGCCTCCAGGCCCAGGGCGACCGTGGTGAGCGGGGGGCGGCAGGCGAGCGCGATGACGTCCCAGTCGTCGAAGCCGACGACCGCGACGTCCTCGGGCACGCGCCGGCCGGCGTCGCGCAGCCCGTCGCAGACGCCGCGGGCGATCTGGTCGCTGCCGCACGTCACGGCGTCGACGTCGGGGTGGCGGCGCAGCAGCAGGTCGGCGGCCAGCCGGCCCCAGCGCTCGCTCCACTCCCCGTGCAGGGCGGGCCCGACGAGGGTGCCGCCGGCCTGCGCCTGCGCGGCGGCGCTGCGCACCTGCGCGGCGTGGTGGTCCTCGGGGCCGGTCACGTGCGCGACGCGCCGCCGGCCGAGGTCGAGCACGTGCCGCACCGCGGCGGCCGCCCCGCCCGCCTGGTCGACGGTCAGCGAGGTGTCGGCCGGGTCGTGGGAGGGGGTGAAGGCGTAGACGACCGGTACGTGGGCCGGTGCGCCCACGGGCGGGCGCGGTTCGGTGCGCCGGCCCGTGACGATGATCCCGTCCACGCGCCGCGACAGCAGCGTGCGCAGGTAGTGCTGCTCGCGCAGCGGGTCGTCGCGGCTGTCGCACAGCAGCACGCTCATCTCCCCGGCGCCGAGGGCGTTCTCGGCGCCGAGCATGACGGGGATGGAGAAGCGCCCGAAGCTGTCGGTGGTGATGAGGCCGACGGTGTAGCTGCGGCCGGAGGACAGCCCGCGGCCCAGGGGGTCGGGGGTGAAGCCGAGCTGCTCGGCGGCCCGGCGCACCCGCTCGCGCGTCTCCGCGCGCAGCTGGCCCGTGCCGTTGAGCGCCTTGGAGGCGGTGCCGGGGGCGACGCCCGCGAGCGCGGCCACGTCCACGATCCGCGCCGGAACGACGCTTTCCGTCACAGGGCACCTCCTGACCTGGTGGTCCGCAGCACGATACAGGCCTTGACGGAGGTGGTGGGCGGCTCTACGGTCGAGCGCAGAAAACGTGTTCCGACGTTTCCGACACGTCCGACGTCTCGATGGAGAGCTCATGACGACCACGACGGCCCCCACCGCGCCCAGCGCGCCCGCCGCCCCCACCGCGGCGGCCGCCGTCGCCCTGCACCCCGTCCCGCTGCGCTCGGCCCGCATCACCGGCGGCTTCTGGGCCGAGCGCCAGGGCGCCAACCGGCGCCAGGCCCTGCGCGCCGGCCACGAGAAGCTGGAGAGCGCGGGCAACCTGCAGAACCTGCGCATCGCCGCCGGGCAGGCCCGGGGCGAGGTCCGCGGGCCGATCTTCATGGACTCCGACGTCTACAAGTGGCTGGAGGCGGCCGGCTGGGAGCACGGGCGCGAACCCGACGAGGAGCTGCTCGGCTGGATCCGCGAGGTCACCGCCGTCGTCGCCGCCGCCCAGGCCGAGGACGGCTACCTGGACTCCGTGCAGCAGGTGCGCGGCAAGGGCGAGCGCTACGTCGACCTGCCGTGGAGCCACGAGCACTACTGCGCGGGCCACCTCTTCCAGGCCGCCGTCGCCGTCCACCGCGGCACCGGCGAGAGCGCCCTGCTCGACGTCGCCGTCAAGCTCGCCGACCACCTCGTCGCCACCTTCGGGCCGGGGAGGGTCGAGGAGGTCGACGGCCACCCGGTCGTCGAGATGGGCCTGGTGGAGCTGTTCCGCGAGACCGGCACCCGGGCCTACCTGGACCTGGCCCGCTGGTTCGTCGACGCCCGCGGCCACGGGATCATCGAGACCCTGCACGGCAAGCAGCCCACGTACTTCTCCGACCGCGTCCCGGTGCGCGAGCAGACCAGCCCCGAGGGGCACGCCGTGCGCGCGGTGTACCTGACGGCCGGGGCCGCCGACGTCGCCGCCGAGACCTCCGACGCGGACCTGCTGGCGGCCCTGGTGCGCCAGTGGGAGGGGATGCTCGCCTCCAAGACCTACGTGACCGGCGGCATCGGCTCGCGCTGGGACTGGGAGCAGTTCGGCGACCACCACGAGCTCTCGCCCGACCGCGCCTACGCCGAGACGTGCGCCGCCATCGGCAGCGTGCAGTGGACGTGGCGCCTGCTGCTGGCGACGGGGGAGTCCCGCTACGCCGACCTCGTCGAGCGCACCCTGTACAACGCCTTCCTGCCCGGCGTCTCGCTGGCCGGCACCGAGTACTTCTACGTCAACGCCCTGCAGCTGCGCCACGGCGCGCACGCCGAGGAGGAGCGCAGCGTCGCCCACGGCCGCCGCCCATGGTTCGACTGCGCCTGCTGCCCGCCCAACATCATGCGGACGCTCTCCAGCCTCGACGCCTACCTCGCGACGAGCTCGGAGGCGGGGATCCAGCTGCACCAGTACGCCACCGGGACGATCGAGGCGAACGGTGCCGCGCTGTCGGTGAGCACCGACTACCCGTGGGACGGCGCGGTGCGCGTCGAGGTCACCGACCCCGGCGCCGGCGAGTGGGAGCTGGCCCTGCGCGTGCCCGGCTGGGCCGAGGGCGCCGTCGCGAGCGTCGCCGGCGAGCGGCTCGACGCGGTCCCGGGCGAGTACCTGCGCGTGCGGCGCGCCTGGGCGGCCGGTGACGTCGTCGAGCTGACGCTGCCCATGGGCGTGCGCGTCGTGGAGGCCGACCCCCGCGTCGACGCGGTCCGCGGCTGCGTCGTCGTCGAGCGCGGCCCGCTGGTCTACGCCGTGGAGCAGGCCGACCTGCCCGCCGGCCTCGTCGCCGACGACGTGCGGGTGCGCGTCGCGGAGCTGCGCGACGCGCAGGCCGAGCACCGGCCGGACCTGCTGGGGGGCGTCACCCTCCTGCAGCTGCCCGTGCACCGGGCGCTGCAGGCCGCCGCCGTGCCGCTGTACCGCCCGGCCGGCGACGAGGTCGCCCCGCAGGCCGAGCAGGAGGGCGTGCTCGTGCCCGCCGTGCCCTACTACGCCTGGGCCAACCGCGAGCTGGGCGCCATGCGGGTCTGGTTGCCGCGCGCCTGAGGGTCCGCTGCCGAACCTGGAGGAGAAGAGCGATGGAGCTTTCCCGCAGGACCGCGCTCGGGGCGGGCGGGCTGGCGGCGCTGGGTGCGCTGCTGCCCGCCTGCGCCTCGAGCCTGCCCGAGGCCGACGTGGGCGCGGCCGGTTTCGGCGAGGACGCGAGCGGCACCGTGCGGCTGTGGTGCCGCGCCGCCACCGTCACCGGCGTGCGCCAGGTCGTCGACGCCTTCAACGCCTCGCAGTCCGACGTCGTGGTCGAGGTCACCCCCGTGCTGGACGCGCAGTACGTCACCAAGCTGGCCACGGCGATCCGCGGCGGCAACGTGCCGGACATCGTGGACATCGACGACATCAACTCGATGCTGTTCATCTACCGCGACTCCTTCACCGACCTCACCCCGCTCGTGGAGCAGCTCGGCTTCGCCGACCGGCTCAACCCCGGTCAGCTGGGGCTGGCCACGCGGGACGGGCGCCACTACGGCGTCCCCTACATCGCCGACAACTCGGCGCTGTTCTACAACACCGAGCTGTTCGAGCGGGTCGGCATCGACCCCCTGCAGGCCACGCAGGACCTCGACGGGATGCTGGAGGCGGCCCGGGCGATCGGCGGCCTCGACGAGCAGACCTACGGCTGGACGATCGAGGGGAACTCCCCGGGCATCCTGGGCTTCGTCGTGCAGCCGCACGTGTGGGCCGCCGACGAGCGCAACGTCGTCGGCGAGGTCGGCGCCCAGCGCGGGGACGTCGCCGGCAACGACGCGGTGCGCCGGACGTTCGAGTTCTACCAGACCATGTGGGAGGAGGAGCTGCTGCCGCAGGGCAACTTCTCCGGCGACGGCGCCCGCTGGGGCGCGGACTTCCGGGAGGGCCGGGTGGGCATGATCCCCGCGAACTACTCCGTGGCGGTGCTCTCCGCCGACCCCGAGATGCAGGCCAGGACCGGCGTCGTGCTGCTGCCCGGTCCCGACGGCGGCCGGGCCACCTTCGCCGGCGGCGACAACCTCTGCATCCCCCGGGGCGCGCCGAACGCCTCGGGGGCGTGGAAGTTCGCCAAGTTCGCCCTCGACATCCCCCAGCAGGCGAACCTGCCGGCCGGCGGGTACGTCCCCGTCCGCTCGGACGCGGCGACCGAGGAGTACCGCGCGCAGTTCCCGCTGGCGGTCGCCCCGCTGGACGGCATCGAGGCGGCGTACGCGCCGGTGACGCTGGCCTACAACCTGCTGTTCAACCAGGCGGACTCCCCGTGGGGCAGCGCCTTCCGCCGCGCCGTCTTCGAGGGCGACCTCGACGGGGCGCTGGAGCAGGGCCAGCGGGACTTCGACCGCATCCTCGAGCAGGCGCAGCTGTGAGCGCGCTCGCGGACCGCGCCGCCTCGCGCAGCACCCGCCCCGCCGCCCGCCGGGGCCGCAGCGCCCCCGGTGGCGCCGGCGGCGCCGGGACGGGGTCCCTCACCCACCCCTCCCGCACCGGCCTGCTGCTGGTGCTGCCGGCGCTGGCGTTCGTCGTCGTCTTCGTCCTCGCGCCGCTGCTGTTCGCGGTCTACATGTCCTTCACCAACTGGCCGCTCATCGGCTCCTACGACTTCATCGGCGTGGCCAACTACGTCGCCGTGGCGAGCGACCCGGTGTTCTGGAAGTCGGTGGGCTACACCGTCCTCTACACCGCGATCATCACGCTGCCGATCCTCGTGGTCGGCTACGTCCTGGCGCTGGTGGTCCGCTCCAACCGGCGCGGCTCCACCCTGTTCCGGACGGTCTTCTTCCTGCCCTACGTCATCGGGCTCACGACGCTGAGCTTCCTGCTCGTCCTGGAGGCGCAGCCCAGCTCGGGCGCGGTGAACATCGTCCTGCAGGCCCTGGGCCTCACCGACGGCACGACGGCCTGGCTCGTCGACGGCCCGCTGGCCACCGGCCTCATCATCGTCATGATCGTCTGGGCCGTCTCCGGGCTCACCATGGTGCTGCTCATGGGCGGCATGCAGGGCATCCCGCGGGACGTCTACGAGTCCGCCGAGATCGACGGCGCCGGCTGGTGGCAGCGCGAACGCAGCATCACCCTGCCCCTGCTGCGCCGCACGATCGCCATGAGCCTGGTCATCTCCGTCATCGGCTCGCTGCTGGCCTTCACGCAGTTCTACGTCCTGACCCGCGGCGGGCCGGGCACCGACACCCAGACCGTCGTCATGTACGTCTACCAGCGGGGCTTCGTCCAGCTGCAGCTCGGCGCGGCCTCGGCCCTGTCGATCGTCCTCGTGGTCGTCATCGGCCTCGTCACCGCCGCCCAGTTCCGCCTGCTGCGCGAGAAGGACTGAGGGAACCGACGTGTCCACCACCGTGCCCACCACCCTGTCCACCGC
>NZ_JAAALL010000138.1 GCF_009906315.1 Kineococcus vitellinus
CCCGCCGCCCGTGCGGACCCTGCGCGTGCCCGTCGCGGGCGGCGTCCTGGGCGCCACCGTGGCCGAGCGCGCCGAGCGCGCCGAGCGCGCCGAGCGCGCCGAGCGCGCCGAGCGCGACGAGCGCGACGCGGCGACGGTGCTGCTGCTGCCGGGCCAGTCGCTGGGCCCGGACGTCTTCGACGGGGTCCTGGCCGACCTCGCCGGCGGCTTCCGGGTCGTCGTCGCCCACACCCGCGGCACCGGGGAGGGCGAGGTGGAGGCCGGGGACTGGACGACCCGCACGTTCGCCGCCGACGCCCTCGCCGTCCTCGACGCCCTCGGCGTCGCCCGCGCGCACGTCTACGGCTTCTCCATGGGCGGCCGCGTCGCGCAGGTGCTGGCCGCCGAGCACGGCGAGCGCGTCGCCTCCCTCGTCCTGGGCGCCACCGGACCCGGCGGCGCGCACGAGGTCCCGCGCTCGGCCGAGGTCACCCGCACCCTGCGGCACAGCGGTTCCCCCGCCGGCCGGGCGGCGCTGGCGGAGCTGTTCTTCCCCCCGGCGTGGATCGCGGAGCACCCCGCGACGGCGGCCCGGTTCGCCCCGCGCGGCACCCCCCGCGCGCGCCGCGCCCACCACTCCGCCAGCACGGGCCACGACGGCTGGGACCTGCTCGCGCGGATCGCGGCGCCCACGCTCGTCCTGCACGGCGAGGACGACGCCCTGACGCCCGTCGCCAACGCCGCGCTGCTGGCCGGGCGGGTGCCCGGCGCGCGGCTGTTGACGTTCCCCGGCGCCCGCCACGGCTACCTGGAGCAGGCCCGCCCGCGCTCCTCGCAGGTGGTGCGCGCCTTCCTCAGCGGACGGTGGCCAGCGCCAGCGGCAGGCAGCGCACCGTGAGGGTGGAGCCGGCCTCCACCTGGAACACCTCGCCGTCCAGCTGCAGCGGCATCGGCGACTCGGTGCGGAAGACGTAGGGCGCCCTGCGGGACTCCACCTCGTGGGCCCCGCGCAGCACCCGCGCGAACTCCGCCAGCAGCCGCAGCTTGCCGCGGTGCGGGATGAGCAGCGTCTCGAAGCGCCCGTCGTCGGGGGCGGAGTCCTCCGACAGCTGCGCGTACTTGGCCATCCGGTCGATGTTGGCGAACACCAGCGAGTCGATGCGCAGCCGCCGGCCCTCGTGCACGATCGCCAGCGGCCGGTAGCTCCAGAACGCCCGCACGACGAGCATCGACTCCTTCACCGCGTCCAGGTCGTGCTCGTTGAGCGCGGCCGCCGCGACGGGGGTGATGCCGATGCCCGCGTAGGAGTGCGCCACCCGGGTGCGGCCGGCGCCGCTGACCTCCAGCAGGTCCATCCGCACCGGCGGCCTGCCGCCGGCGGCGTCGACGACGGCCTCCACCAGCGGGCGCTCCTGGGTGGCGGTGGCGTGGTCGTTGGCGTTGCCCGAGGGCAGCACCGCGGCCAGGCCCTCGTGCCCCTCCCGCTCGGCCTGCAGCAGCCCGTTGACGACCTCGTGGTAGCCGCCGTCACCGCTGGCGGAGACCACCAGCGTGCCCGGCCGCGCCGCGACCGCCTCGCGGGCCAGGTCCTCGGCGTGCCCGGCGTGCTGGGTCTCCAGCAGCTCCACCTCCAGCTGCGGCACCCGCCGCTGCAGCTCCTCCTGCAGGCGCCGGGCGTTGTCCGGCCCGTCGCCGGTGCTGTTGGGGTTGAGCACGACGACGACGCGGGTCAGGGGTGCTGGGCTCACGCCTGCACCGTAGGGGCTGCCGCGTAGCCGTGCTCGGCGTCCACCACGTGCAGCAGCGCCTCCCCGGCCGCGAACCGGCGCACCTGCTCGTGCAGCAGGGCCTCCAGGCGCTCGCCGAAGCCCGCCGCGTCGCCGGCCAGGTGCGGGGAGACGATCGCGCCGGGCTCGTCCCACCACGGGCTGTCCGCCGGCAGCGGCTCGGTGCGCCACACGTCCAGCGCCACCCCGCCCAGCCGCCCGGCGCGCAGGGCCTCCAGCAGCGCGTCCTCGTCGACGACCGGCCCGCGGCCCACGTTGACGACGATCGTGCCGGGCCGCATCGCGGCGACGACGTCGCGGCCGACCAGGCCCCGGGTGGCCGCCGACAGCGGCGCGGTGACGACCACGAGGTCGCAGCGGCCGACGAGGCCCACCAGGTCCGCCGGCCCGTGCAGCGCCGCGAAGGGCTCCACCGGCGGCCGCGGGCTGCGCACCACCCCCTCGACGGCCACGCCGAGCCCCGCGAGCAGCCGCCCGACCTGCGTGCCGATCGAGCCCGCGCCGACGACGAGGGCCCGCCGGCCCGCCAGCCCCAGCGTCGTGCGGTGCTGCCAGCGGTGCTGGGCCTGCAGCCGCAGCGTCGTCGGCAGGTCCTTGCAGAAGGCCAGCACGCAGGCCAGCACGTACTCGGCGATGTCGCGGTCCAGGACGCCGCGGCTGCACGTGAGCACGGCGGTGGGCAGGTGCTCCACCAGGCCGCCGGACAGCAGCCGGTCCGGGCCCGCGCTGCTGGTGTGCACCCACCGCAGCCGCGGCAGCGGCCCGGCGCTCGCGCAGGCGGCGCTGATCGCGGCGTCGAAGCCGTCCCAGACGACGAGGGCGTCGGCGGCGGCCAGGGCGCCGGGCAGCGCCGGGTCGCGGGGGCGGTAGGGGGATCGGGGCACGCCGGGACGCTAGGCGGCCGCCCCGGCCGCGGGACCCGCCGCGCGGGCCGCTGTGGACGGACGGGCGGGTCGGCGGGCTGTGCGGACGGCGGCCGCCGCGTCCCGTCCCGTCCCGTCCCCCACGAATACCTACCGAGTGCTCGACTTTCGGGGTACGGTCCGGCCATGACCGACGACGCCGTCACGACCCTGCTGAGCCGGCTGACCCTGGCGGAGAAGGCCGCCCTGCTCGGCGGCTCGGACTTCTGGCACACCGAGCCCGTGGAGCGCCTGGGCGTCCCGGCGCTCATGGTCACCGACGGCCCGCACGGGCTGCGCAAGCAGGCCGAGGGCGCCGACCACCTGGGCCTGAACGCCAGCGTGCCGGCGACCTGCTTCCCGCCCGCGGCCGGTCTGGCCTCCTCCTGGGACGTCGACCTGCTGCGCCGCGTCGGCGAGGCGCTGGGCCGGGAGACGCGCGCCGAGCGGGTCGCCGTGCTGCTCGGGCCGGGGGTCAACATGAAGCGCACGCCGCTGTGCGGACGCAACTTCGAGTACTTCTCCGAGGACCCCGTGCTCGCGGGCGACCTGGCCGCCGCGATGGTGGCCGGGGTGCAGAGCCAGGGCGTGGGCACCTCGCTGAAGCACTTCGCGGCCAACAACCAGGAGACGCAGCGGATGACGGTCTCCGCCGACGTCGACGAGCGGACGCTGCGCGAGATCTACCTCACCGCCTTCGAGCGGGTCGTGAAGACCGCCCAGCCGTGGACGGTCATGTGCTCCTACAACCGCATCAACGGCGTCTACGCCTCCCAGGACCCCTGGCTGCTGACGCGGGTGCTGCGCGAGGAGTGGGGCTTCACCGGGCTGGTCGTCTCCGACTGGGGCGCCGTCGACGCCCGCGAGGAGGGGGTGCGCGCCGGGCTCGACCTCGAGATGCCCTCCTCCGGCGGCACCGGCACCCGCCGCGTCCTGGACGCCGTCGCCGCCGGGACGCTGAGCGAGGCCGACGTCGACCGCTCGGCGCGCCGCGTGCTCGAGCTCGTGGAGAGGTCGCGGACCGCGCTGGCCGAACCGGGTTCCTTCGACGCCGGGGCCCACCACGCCCTGGCCCGCGAGGCCGCCACCCGCAGCGCCGTGCTGCTCAAGAACGACCCCGTCGGCCGGGACCCGCAGGCCGCCCCGCTGCTGCCGCTGGCCGCGAGCGGCGGCACCGTCGCCGTCGTCGGCGAGTTCGCCCGCACCCCGCGCTACCAGGGCGCGGGGTCCTCGCAGGTCAACCCCACCCGCCTCGACGACGCGCTGAGCGCGCTGCGCGAGCAGTTCGCCGGCGCCCGCGAGGTCACCTTCGCCGCCGGCTACGACCCCGCCGGCGAGGACGCCGACGCAGCGCTGGTGGCCGAGGCCGTGGCGAACGCCGAGGCCGCCGAGGTCGTCGTGCTGTTCCTCGGCCTGCCCGCCTCCTACGAGTCCGAGGGCTACGACCGCGAGCACATGAACCTGCCGGCGGCGCAGCTGGAGCTGCTCGAACGCGTCGTCGCCGCGAACCCGGCCGTCGTCGTGGTGCTCTCCAACGGTTCCGCGGTCCACCTGGAGCCGTGGCAGTCGGGCGTGCCCGCCGTCCTGGAGACCTGGCTGCTGGGCCAGGCCGGCGGCGGCGCCGTCGCCGACCTGCTCACCGGCGCGGTGAACCCCTCCGGCAAGCTGGCCGAGACGATCCCCGTGCACTACCTGGACAACCCGACGATCGGGAACTTCCCGGGCGAGCACGGGCACGTCCGCTACGGCGAGGGGCTGCTCATCGGCTACCGCTGGTACGACGCGCACGCGCTGCCGGTCGCCGGCGCCTTCGGCCACGGGCTGTCGTACACGACGTTCGAGCACTCCGGGCTGCGCCTGGTGGCCGGTGAGGACGGCCTGGAGGTCCGCGTGGACGTCCGCAACAGCGGCGACGTCGCCGGCGCGGAGGTCGTGCAGGTCTACGTCAGCGACAGCGAGGCCACCGTGCACCGCCCCGAGCAGGAGCTGAAGGCCTTCGCCCGCGTGCACCTCGAACCCGGCGAGAGCCGCGAGGTCGTCCTCGTGCTCGACGAGCGGGCGTTCGCGTTCTGGCACCCGGTCGCCGGCCGCTGGGTCGTGGAGGGCGGGGAGTTCGGGATCCGCGTGGGCTCCTCCTCGCGCGACATCCGCCTGGCCACCACGATCACCCTGCCCGGGGACGACGTCGCCGCGCCGCTGACCGCCGACGCCGAGGTGGAGCGGTGGCTGGCCCACCCCGTCGCCGGGCCGGCGCTGCGCGCCGCGATCGAGCGCACCCCCTGGGAGCAGATGCTCTTCGACCCCGCCAACGGGCAGATGATGCGGGCGATCCCGCTCGTGCGGCTCACCCGCTTCCCCGGCTTCCCCGTCACCGAGGACGAGCTGCCGCGGCTGCTCGCCGACGCGGGGGCCGGCGCCTGAGGCGGCGCCTTCAGAGCTCCAGGACGAGGACCACGTGCTCGCGGTCCTCGCGCTCGGCGCGCCAGGCCTCGCGGAAGCCCAGCTTGGCGGCCACCGCGAGGCTGCCCGCGTTGCCCGGCGCCACGATCGTGATGAGCCGCGGCAGGCGCACGGCCTCGCGGGCGTGGGCTATCCAGGCCGCCCCCGCCTCGGTGGCGTACCCGCGGCCCCAGGCGTCCCGGGCCAGGCGGTAGCCGAGCTCGACGTCGTCGGGGTACCAGCGCTGGCGGTGCAGCCCCGCGAACCCCAGGAACCGCCCGTCCTCGCGGCGCTCCACCGCGGCCAGCCCGAACGGGGCGGCCTCGGCGGCCGCCGACCGCTCGAAGGCGCTGTCGCAGTAGCCGGCCAGCGCGTCGGAGGCCGCGCGGTCCAGCACCGAGGGGAAGTGGTGCATCACCTCGGGGTCGGCGTTGAGCGCCGCGAAGGGTTGCCGGTCCCCCGCCGCCCACCGCCGCAGCAGCAGGCGCGGGGTCTCGATCCGGAAACCCTCCGCGGCGCTCACGTCGAAGCCCTGCCCGACCTCAGGCGGGGACGACGTTGACGAGCTTGGGAGCGCGCACGACGACGGTCCGCAGCTCGCGGCCGGCGATCGCCTGCTGCACCTTCTCGCTGCCCAGGGCCAGCTCGCGCAGCGCGTCCTGGGTGATGTCCGGGGACACCTCCAGGCGGTCGCGGACCTTGCCCTGCACCTGCACGACGCAGGTGACGGTCTCCTGCACCAGCAGCGACTCGTCCACCGCGGGCCAGCCGGCGCGCGCCACGGACGGCTCGTGCCCGAGCAGCGACCACATGTCCTCGGCCGCGTACGGCGCGAACAGGCTCAGCACGACGGCGATCGCCTCGACCGCCTCGCGCACGGCGGGGTCGGCCGGGCCGGGGCCCGCGTCGATCGCCTTGCGGGTGGCGTTCACCAGTTCCATGACGCGGGCGACGGCCACGTTGAACCGGTAGGCCTCGACGTGCTGGGAGACCTCGTGCAGCGTGCGGTGGGTGAGCGCGCGCAGCGCGGCGTCCCCGGTGGCCGGGTCGGCCCCGGGCTGCGAGGTGACGTCCCGCGCCAGCCGCCACGCGCGGCCGAGGAACTTCGCCGAACCCGACGGCGAGACGTCGGCCCAGTCGATGTCGTCCTCCGGGGGGCCGGCGAACGCCATCGTCAGGCGCACCGCGTCGACGCCGTGCTCCTCCAGCTGGTCGGACAGCCGGACGAGGTTGCCCTTGGACTTGCTCATCGCGGAGCCGTCCATGAGGACCATGCCCTGGTTCAGCAGCCGCGCGAACGGCTCGTCGAAGGGCAGGTACCCCATGTCGTGCAGCACCTTGGTGATGAAGCGCGCGTAGAGCAGGTGCAGGATCGCGTGCGTCACGCCGCCGACGTACTGGTCGATGGGGCCCCACTGCGCGACGAGGTCCTTGTCGAAGGGCTGGGTGTCGTCGTGCGGGGAGACGAACCGCAGGTAGTACCAGGACGAGTCGACGAAGGTGTCCATCGTGTCCGGGTCGCGCCGGGCCGGGGTGCCGTCGACCGGGCTCGGCACGTTGACCCAGTCCTCGGCGGCACCCAGCGGCGAGGTACCCTTGGGCGTGAGGTTCAGCCCCTCGCTGGGCGGCAGCAGCACCGGCAGCTGGTCCTCGGGGACGGGGACCTCGCCGTTCTCGGTGTGCACGATCGGGATCGGGGTGCCCCAGTAGCGCTGGCGGGAGATGAGCCAGTCGCGCAGCCGGTAGTTCCTGGCCGGGCGGCCCTTGCCGGAGGCCTGCAGCAGCTCGACCGCGCGGGCGATGCCCGCCGCCTTGTCCAGCCCGTCCAGCTCCCCGGAGTTCACCAGGACGCCGTCGCCGGCGGTCGCGGTGCCCGAGGTCGCCGGGTCCGGCAGCGGCTCGCCGTCCTCGTCGCGGACGTCGACGACCACGCGCACCGGCAGGCCGAAGGCGCGGGCGAAGTCGAGGTCGCGCTGGTCGTGGGCGGGGACGGCCATGATGGCGCCGGTGCCGTAGTCGGCCAGGACGTAGTCGGCCGCCCAGATCGGCAGCAGCTCGCCGTTGACGGGGTTGACCGCGGAGCGCCCCAGCGGCACGCCCGTCTTCTCCCGCTCCGAGGACAGCCGGTCGATGTCGGAGGTCTCCTGCACCTGCGTGCGGTACTGCTCGAACGCCGCGCGCACGTCCTCCTCGGCGCCGGCCGCCAGCTCCTCGGCCAGGTCGGAGTCGGCGGCGACGACCATGAACGTCGCCCCGTGCAGGGTATCCGGGCGCGTGGTGTAGACGGTGACCGGCTGCTCGCGGCCCTCGATGGCGAACTCGACCTCGGCGCCGGTGGAGCGCCCGATCCAGTTGCGCTGCATGCTGATGACCTTGGCGGGCCAGGTGCCCTCCAGGGTGTCCAGGTCGTCCAGCAGCCGGTCGGCGTACTCGGTGATCCGGAAGTACCACTGGGTCAGCTTCTTCTTGACGACCTTCGCGCCGGAGCGCTCGGAGGTGCCGTCGGGCAGGACCTGCTCGTTGGCCAGCACCGTCTGGTCGACCGGGTCCCAGTTGACCAGCGAGTCCTTGCGGTAGGCCAGACCGCGCTCGTAGAGCTTGAGGAACAGCCACTGGTTCCACTTGTAGTACTCGGGGTCGGAGGTGTGCAGCACGCGGTCCCAGTCGAAGGAGCACGCGTAGCGGCGCATCGAGGCCCGCTGCTGGGCGATGTTGTCGTACGTCCAGCCCCGCGGGTCCAGGCCGCGCTTGATGGCCGCGTTCTCGGCCGGCAGGCCGAAGGCGTCCCAGCCGATGGGGTGCATGACGTCGAAGCCGCGCTGCACCCAGTAGCGCGCGATGACGTCACCGAGCGCGTACGCCTCGGCGTGACCCATGTGCAGGTCGCCGGAGGGGTACGGGAACATGTCGAGCACGTACTTCTTCGGGCGCTCGTCGCCCGGCGCACCGCTCTTGAACGGCTTCAGCTCGTCCCAGACCGGCAGCCACCTGTCCTGCAGCGCGAACGCGTCGTAGCGCTGCTCGTCCTGCTCCTCGCGCGGGCTGGTCCCGGCGTCGGTCTGCGTCATCTCGTCCTCCCGGTGCACTCGTGCGTCCCGCCCGCAGACGTGGAAAGACCCCTCGCTCAGGAGGGGTCGCGGCGCCGGCACCTGCGCATGCGCAGCAGCTCAGCGCCGTCCGGGGAGTCGGCGGGTCAGCACGCCTCCAGCCTACCGCGCGGCGGCCGCGCGCTCAGGCGCCCGGGCGCTCGGGGCGCTCCGGGCGCGCGGGGCGGTCGGAGCGGTCGGCCCGCCGCCGGCCCCAGCCGTGCACGGGCGTGCTGCGGCGCAGCGCCCGCCGCTGCGCCAGGGCCTGCTCGGCCCGCACGAGCAGGTCGGCGACCTGTCCCTCGTCCCAGGGCGCGAGCACGGCCGCGCCGACCTCCACGGCCATCCGCGCCGAGCGCTCCCCGCCCTCGCCGTGCACCCGGTCCTGCAGGCGGTGCTGGGCCAGGCCGACGCGCACGCGGCGCTCCAGCTCCTGCGCGTGCAGGCCGGCGCCCGGGCCCAGCACGAGGAAGCGGCCCTCGTCGTCGCGCGCCACGACGTCGGAGGTGCGGGTGGCGCCGCGCAGCGCGGCCGCGACGGCGGCCTCGCGCTGCTCGCGCTGCTCGAGCAGCTCCTGCGAGCCGGGGGCGGGACCGCCCAGCTGCACCGCCGGGGTGACCTCCACGACGCAGGCGTGCACCGCTCCGCCCGAACGGCGCGCGGACTCCAGCACCTGGCGGCCCACCAGCAGCAGCCCGCGGCGGTTCAGCAGCCCGGTGGCCTCGTCGTTGACGCTCTCGTCGCGCGCGGACTCCAGCGCCAGCAGCAGCGACTCGACGGCGTCCTCCGCCTCGCGGGAGGCGCGGGCGGCCGCGGCCAGCGCCGCCGCCAGCAGGACCACCAGCAGCAGCGCACCGGCGAGCGCGACCGCGAGCGCCGCCGTGGCGGAGGCCAGCGCGGCGGTGGCGATCGCGCCGACGGCCGCGAGCCCGAGGACCCCGGCGGCGGCCGCGGCCCAGGGCCACGGGGGCCGCCCGCTGCCCGCGCGGCGGGGGGGCTGGACCGGCTGGGCTCGGGACGCATCGCTCACCTCGACGTGCTCGGCACGCCGGGGGGCCGGCTGGATGCGTCGAGCGGGTGACGCGGGCCGGTGGGTCGGCCGGGAGGTCAGCCGGTGGGTCGGCCGGGAGGTCAGCCGGTGGGCAGGCGGGAGAACTCCCCCGCGCGCCGCACCTGCTCCGGGGTCGGCGTCACCCCGGTGTAGAGGGCGAACTGCTCGGCGGCCTGCAGCGCGGCCACCTCGGTGCCGGTGACGACCTCGACACCGGCGCTGCGGGCCAGCCGGACCAGCGGGGTCTCCTCGGGGACGGCGACGACCTCCAGGACCGCCGCGGCGGCCCGCACGACCTCCGGCGCGACGGGCAGCTCCTCGGCGGCGGGACCGCCGGCCATGCCGACCGGGGTGGCGTTGACGAGCAGCGCCGGGCGCTGCTCGCCCAGCGCGGGCAGCCAGCGGGCGCCGTAGGCCTGCGCGAGGGCGCGCCCGGCCGTCTCGTTGCGGGCCACGACCAGCAGGTCGCCGAAGCCGTGGTCGCGCAGCGCCGCCACGCACGCCTTGGCCATGCCGCCGCTGCCCAGCACGGCGGTGGTGCCGGCGGGGGTGATGCCGTGGGAGGCGATCAGCCCCGCGACGGCCAGGTAGTC
Source organism: Kineococcus vitellinus (assembly GCF_009906315.1). Lineage (GTDB taxonomy): Bacteria > Actinomycetota > Actinomycetes > Actinomycetales > Kineococcaceae > Kineococcus > Kineococcus vitellinus. The sequence continues at coordinate 9,838 of NZ_JAAALL010000138.1, forward strand.
GGTGTTGCAGGCCAGCAGGTGCCCGTCGGTGTTGACGACGGTGTTGACGGAGCGGATCGCGGCCGCCGAGGGCTGCAGCTCGTCCACGAGCGGGATGACCGCCTCCTTGAACGGCATCGAGATGCCGGCTCCGCGGATGCCCAGGGCCCGGATGCCGCCGACGGCCGCGACGACGTCGGTGGTGGTGAACGCCTTGTAGACGTAGTCGAGGCCGAGCTCGGCGTAGAGGAAGTTGTGGAAGCGGGTACCGAGGTTGCTCGGGCGCCCCGACAGCGAGATGCACAGCTGGGTGTCCTTGGAGATCACGGGCCCATCCTGCCGCCTGCGGGAACACCTCCAGGAGTTTGATCGTTCAAGGAGTCGTGAAGCGCATCGGGTTCCTCTCCTTCGGCCACTACCAGCCGGTGCCCGGCTCGGCCGCCCGCACGGCGCGCGACGCGCTCGTGCAGACCGTCGAGCTCGCGGTGGCCGCCGAGGAGCTCGGCTTCGACGGCGCCTTCGTGCGGGTGCACCACTTCGCCCGCCAGCAGGCGGCGCCCTTCCCCGTGCTGGCCGCGATGGCCGCCCGCACCAGCCGCATCGAGCTGGGCACCGGCGTCGTCGACATGCGCTACGAGAACCCCCTCTACATGGCCGAGGAGGCGGCGCAGACCGACCTGCTCTCCGGCGGCCGCCTGCAGCTCGGCGTCAGCCGCGGCTCACCCGAGCCCGCCCTGCACGGCCCGGCGACCTTCGGGCACGTGCCCGCCGAGGGCGAGAGCGAGGCGGACATGGCCCGCCGCCACACCGACGTCTTCCGCCGCGCGATCGCCGGGGTGGGCGTGGCCGAGTCCGACCCGCGGATGACCGGCCGCTCGGTCGCGCTGCCGGTGCTGCCGCAGTCGCCCGGGCTGGCCGAGCGCATCTGGTGGGGCTCGGGGACCCGCGCGACCGCCCGCTGGGTCGCCGAGCAGGGCATGAACCTCATGAGCTCGACCCTGCTCACCGAGGACACCGGCGTGCCCTTCGACGAGCTGCAGGCCGAGCAGATCGCGCTCTACCGGCAGGTCTGGAAGGACTCCGGCTGGCAGCGCGAGCCCCGCGTCTCCGTCAGCCGCAGCGTCATGCCGATCGTCAGCGACCTCGACGAGGCCTACTTCGGCCGCGAGCGCGGCTCCGCCGACACCGTCGGCTCCCTGGGCGAGCCCGGCCTGGCCCGCTTCGGCAAGACCTACGCCGGCGACCCCGACGTCGTCGCCGAGCAGCTGTCCAAGGACGCCGCCGTGCGCGAGGCCGACACCCTGCTGGTGACCATCCCCAACGCCCTGGGCGTGGACTACAACACCCACCTCATGCGCTCGATCGTCGAGCACGTGGCCCCGGCCGTCGGCTGGAGCCGCAGCGCCTGAACCGCACGGCGCCGCACGGCTGACAGACGGGCCGGGACGGGAGCACCCTGGTGCCCTGGTCCCGGCCCGTGCCGCAGGAGGCCGACGTGGGCGACAGCGCAGCGCTCGACGCCGCGATCGACGACGCCTCGGCCGGTGGCGCGCCCGTCGC
>NZ_JAAALL010000139.1 GCF_009906315.1 Kineococcus vitellinus
CGATCGGCTCGTGCCTGTCGGTGGGCGCGCTGGGCGCCGTCCTGCGGGTGGGCCGGCGGCGCGGGCCCACCCGCACCGCGCCCCCTCAGGAGCTGAAGGTGGTCCCCGTCAGCCGCTCGTAGGCCTCGACGTAGCGGGCGCGGGTGCGCTCGACGACCTCGGCGGGCAGCGCCGGGGGCTCGGCGTCGCCGCCGCGGTCCCAGCCGGAGGCCGGGGAGGTCAGCCAGTCGCGCACGAACTGCTTGTCGAAGCTGGGCTGCGGGCGGCCCGGCTCCCACGACTGCGCCGGCCAGAAGCGCGAGGAGTCCGGGGTGAGGACCTCGTCGCCGAGGACGGTGCGCCCGTCGGCGGTGCCGAACTCCAGCTTGGTGTCGGCCAGGACGATGCCGCGCTCGCGGGCCACGCCCTCGGCGCGGCGGTAGACGGCCAGGGTGAGCTCGCGCAGCTGCGCCGCGGCGCCGGCGCCGACGGTGGCGGCGACGTGCTCGAAGGTCACGTTCTCGTCGTGCTCGCCGAGCGCGGCCTTCGTGGCCGGGGTGAACACCGGCTCGGCCAGCCGGGAGCCGTCCACCAGGCCCGGCGGCAGCTCGATGCCGCAGACCGTGGAGGTCTGCCGGTACTCCGCGAGGCCGGAGCCGGTGAGGTAGCCGCGGGCGACGCACTCGACGGGGAACATCTCCAGCTCGCGGCAGACCATCGCGCGCCCGGCGACGGCCGCGGGCACGTCGGTGGAGAGCACGTGGTGGGGCACGATGTCGGCGAGCTGCTCGAACCACCACAGCGACAGCGCGGTGAGGACCTTGCCCTTGTCGGGGATCTCGCTGGCCAGCACGTGGTCGTAGGCGGAGATGCGGTCGCTGGCGACGACGAGGACGGTGCCCTCCCCCGTGCCGTCGGCGGGCCGGTACAGGTCGCGGACCTTGCCGGAGTAGACGTGCCGCCAGCCGGGCAGCTGCTGCGGGGCGGCGCTCACGCGGGGGCCCCGGCCGCGGCGCGCTCGGCGATGTCGCGGCGGAAGTGCCCGCCCTCCAGGCCGATGCGCTCCAGCGCGTCGTAGGCGACCCCGCGCGCGGCGGCGAGGTCGGGGCCGGTCCCGACGACCGACAGCACGCGGCCGCCGGAGCTGACGGTGCCCGTGGCGTCGGGGGCGGGCGCCGTGCCGGCGTGCAGCACCGCCGCGCCCGGGACGGCCTCCGCCTCCTCCAGGCCGTGCAGGAGGCCGCCGGTGCGGGGCTGCTGCGGGTAGCCCGGGGCGGCCAGGACGACGGTGACGGCCGCGTCCTCGCGCCAGCGCAGCGGCGGCTGCGCGGCCAGGGTGCCGCGCGCGCAGGCGTCCAGGACCACGCCCAGCGGGGTGGCCAGGCGGGCCAGCACGACCTGCGTCTCGGGGTCGCCGAAGCGGGCGTTGAACTCGATGACCCGCAGGCCCCGGGAGGTCAGCGCCAGGCCGCAGTACAGGACGCCGGAGAACGGGGTGCCGCGGCGGGCCATCTCGGCCACGACGGGCTGCGCGACGCGGGTGACGACCTGCTCGGCGAGGTCGGCCGGGGCCCACGGCAGCGGCGAGTAGGCGCCCATGCCGCCGGTGTTGGGGCCCTCGTCGCCGTCGAGGGCGCGCTTGAAGTCCTGGGCGGGGGCGAGCGCGACCACGGACTCGCCGTCGGTGAGGCAGAAGACGCTGACCTCGGGGCCGTCGAGGAACTCCTCGACGACGACGGGGCCGTGGGCCAGGCAGGCGCGCGCGTGGGCGAGCGCCTGCTCGCGGTCGCCGGTGACGACGACGCCCTTGCCGGCGGCCAGGCCGTCGTCCTTGACCACGTGCGGGGCGCCGAAGGCGTCGAGGGCGTCGGCGACCTCCTCCTCGGTGGTGCACAGGCGCGCCATCGCGGTCGGCACGGCGGCGGCGGCCATGACCTCCTTGGCGAAGGCCTTGGAGCCCTCCAGCCGGGCGGCCTCGGCGGAGGGGCCGAAGCAGGCGGTCCCCGCGGCGCGCACCGCGTCGGCGACCCCGGCCACCAGCGGCGCCTCCGGGCCGACGACGACGAGGTCGGCGCCCAGGCGCAGCGCGAGCGCGGCGACGGCCTCCGGGTCGGCGGCCTCGACCGGCTCGACGGGGGCGACCAGGGCGATGCCGGCGTTGCCCGGCGCGGCCACGACGCGGTCGACGCCCGGGTCGTCGAGCAGCGCGCGGACGAGGGCGTGCTCACGGGCACCGGAGCCGATGACGAGGACCTCCACGGGCAGGGAGCCTAGTGGGCCCGCCCGCCCCGGCCCGCCGCCGTCCCCAGCGCCGCCGGGTCCGCCGCCGGGTCCGCCGCCGGGTGGGGCGCCGGGTCGGCGGCGAGCTCGCGCAGCGCCCGGAACGTGGGGGCCAGCGCGTCGGCCAGCGCGGCGTGCACCGGCCGCAGCCGGGCGTAGACGGCCGCGGCGGCGGGGTCGGGCTCGAGGACCTCGCCGACCACCGCGGCGCCACCGCCGGTGAGGTCGCCGACCATCCCGAGGGCGTGCTGGCCGAGCAGGGCCGCGCCGTAGCTGGAGCCCTCCTGCCCGCCGGCCATGTAGGACACCGGCCGGCCCAGCACGTCGGCGAGCAGCTGGCGCCAGACGGCGCTGCGCGCGAAGCCGCCGGTGGCGCGGACCTCCTCGACGGCGTGCCCGGCGGCGGTCACCGAGTCGGCCACGAGCGCCAGCTGCTGGCAGACCCCCTCGACGGCGGCGCGCACCAGGTGGGCGCGGGTGTGCCGGCGCTGCAGGCCGACCCAGCTGCCGCGGCTGACGGCGCTCCACTGCGGAGCCCGCTCGGAGAGCAGGTGCGGGAGCATCAGCAGCCCCTCCGAGCCCGGCGGCACCGACGCGGCCAGGTCCAGCAGCGGCTCCTCGGGGACGTCGCCGAGCTCGGCGGCCAGGGACGCCAGGTCCGGGGCGAGGGTCTCGGTGAGCCAGCGCAGGACGACGCCGCCGTTGGTCACGGCACCGCCGACCGTCCACAGCCCGTCGGTGAGCGCGTAGCAGAAGGTGCGCCCGTCGGGGTCGGTGCCGGGGCGGTCCACGGCCACCCGCAGCGCGCCGCTGGTGCCGATGGACAGGGCCGCGACGCCCGGGTGCACGGCACCGACGCCGAGGTTGGCCATCGGCCCGTCGCCGCCGCCGGCGACGACGACGGTGCCGCGCCCCAGCCCGGTGGCCGCGGCGCCGGCCGCCGACAGCCGCAGCCGCGCGTGCTCGACGCCCACGGGCAGCGGCAGCTGCGCCGGGCCCACCCCGGCCAGCTCCAGGGCCTCGGGGTCCCAGTCGAGGGCGGTGAGGGAGAACAGCCCCGTGCCGGAGGCGGTGGAGCGGTCGACGACCCACTCCCCCGTCCAGCGGTGCAGCAGCAGGTCCTTCACCTGCACCCAGCGGGCGGTGCGGGCGAACAGCTCCGGCTCGTGGGCGCGCAGGTGCGCGAGCTTGACCAGCGGGGACATCGGGTGGACGGGCGTGCCGGTGCGCGCGTGCAGGCGCCGGCCCAGGGCGGTGGGCCGCAGCCGCTCGGCGAGGTCGGTGCTGCGGGTGTCGGCCCAGGTGATGAGGCCGGTGACCGGCTCGCCGGCCGCGTCCACGCCGATGAGGGAGTGCATCGCCGAGCTGAAGGAGACGGCCACGACGGCGCAGCCGGCGGCGCGGGCGCGGGCTGCGGCGTCGGCGGTGGCGCGGGTGGCGGCCTCGACGACCTCCAGGGCGTCCAGCTCGACGTGGCCGTGGCCGCCCTCGCGCAGCGCGTAGCCGGCACCGGCGGCCGCGCGGGCGCTCCCGGCGGCGTCGAAGGCGACGACCTTGGTGCTCGTGGTCCCCAGGTCGACCCCGAGGACGACGGGGACCGCGCCGCTCGCCGGGGCGGGCGGGGCGGCGGCGCGCGGCCGCTCGCCGGGGAGGTGAGCCTCAGCAGGTTCCACGTCGGCAGAGTCTGGCCGACGCGGGGGCGGGCGCGCTGCCGCTCCGGGGTGGCGGCGCGCCGCGGCCGCGGGGGGCGCGCGGCTGCGAGGATCGGTGGCGTGCCCCGCACGATCCCCTTCGCCGTCAGCGCCCGACGGCGGGCCCGCACCGGCTGGCAGCGCTGGCAGGGCTCGTGGTGGCAGATCCTGCAGTGCGCGCTCGGCGCCGGGGTCGCCTGGCTGCTCGCGCAGGCGCTGTGGGACCAGCCCTACCCCGTCTTCGCCTGCGTGGCGGTCGTCATCTGCTTGGGGGTGCAGAACAACCAGCGGCTGCGCCGGGTGGGCGAGCTGGGCATCGGCGTCACCATCGGCGTGCTGCTGGGCACCCTCATCGCCCACTTCATCGGCCGCGGCCCGGTGCAGATCGCCCTCATCGTCGCCGCCGCGATGTTCCTCGCGCGCTTCCTGGACTCGGGGATCCTGCTGGTCAACCAGGCGGCGCTGCAGGCGACGTTCATCATCGCCTTCCCCCCGCAACCCGGCAGCACCGGTTCGGCGCGCTGGCTGGACGCCATGACGGGGGTGGTCGTCGCGCTCGCCATCGCCGCGCTGCTGCCGCCGGACCCGCGCCGCGAGGTGCGCGGGCGCGGGCGCGCCTACGCCGGGCAGGTCGCCGACCTGCTGGAGGACACCGCCGAGGCGATCCGCGACCGCGACGCGGAGGCGGCCGACGCCGTGCTGGCCCGCGCGCGGGCCACCCAGGCCGAGCTGGAGGGGTGGGCGCAGGCGGTCACCGCCGGCCAGGAGGTGCACCGGCTGTCCCCGCTGCGCCGCCGCCAGCGCAGCGAGATCGTGCAGCAGAAGAAGCTGCAGGCGGGGATGGACCGCGCCACCCGCAACCTGCGGGTGGCGGTGCGCCGGGTGAGCACGGCCCTGCACTACGACGAGCAGCTGCCGGACTCGCTGGCGGGGGCGCTGGAGTCGCTGGCGGCCGCCGTGCGCGCCGTCGGCGAGCCGCCCTACCCGGGGGAGAGCACGCCGCCGTCGGTGGCCGGGCTGAAGGAGCTGGCGGTGACGCTGGGGCCGCGCACGCTCGGCGCGGAGTCGCTGTCGGCGACCGTGGTCGTCGCGCAGCTGCGCTCGGCGGTGGTGGACCTGCTGCAGGCGCAGGGCGTCGGCGCCGCCGAGGCGCACCGCCTGCTGCCCCGCTGAGGCGCCGCGCCCACCCGCTCAGCGCGACGGCTCCAGCGGCAGGTCGTAGTAGTCCTCGGTGAGCACCTGCCGGAAGCCCAGGGAGGTGTAGAGGCCGAGGGCGTGGTCGTTGTCGACCTCGACCTCCAGGCGCACGCCGCGGCTGCCGCCCGCCAGCAGCTCCCGGCACACCCGGCCCAGCACGTCGCGGCCGATCCCCCGCCCCTGGTGGGCGGGGGTGACGGCGAAGCCCCACACGCCGCCGACACCGCCGTCGACGTCCACGCGCAGCGTCCCGACGGGCTCCCCCTCGTGCTCGACGACGCGGGTGCCGCCGCCGGCGACGCCCTCCGCCAGCCCGCCGGGCTCGACGTCGAACGCCTCCCGCAGCAGCCGCTCCAGCAGCGCCAGGTCGGCGGCGACCGCGGGGCGCAGCCTCGTGCGCGGGTCCTCGGCGGACACCGGCGGCGGCCCCTGGAGGAGCATCGCGTGCTCGGAGTGGTGCAGCCGGCCGCCCCGGCGCTCGGCCAGGTGGCGCCCGGCGGAGGAGCCGCGCGGCACGATGAGCAGCACCTCGCCGGCACCGCGCCGCCGGCAGACGTCCACGGCCGCCGCCAGCAGCGCCGAGCCGATGCCCCGCCGGCGGGCCGCGGGGTCGACCACCCCGGCGACCTCCACGCCGGGGCCGCCGTGCACGTCCAGGCTGGCGTAGCCGACGACGCGGCCGGCCTCCGTCCACAGCAGGTCGTTGACCTCCTCGCCCCGGCGCGCGCGCAGGTCGGACCAGGCGACCTTCAGGCGGCCGCCGTCGACGGCCACGGCCCGCCGCTCCAGGTCGGCGACGGCGCGCAGGGCGTCGGGGGGCAGCTGGTGGTGGAGGGTGAGCACGCACGTAGTGCACCCCCCGGCGGCGGGCGGGTCAACGCGGTTCCCGCGCGCCGCCGCCGGCCGGGAGCGGCGGGTGTGGGACGGGCGGTGGCGGGGAAGGAGCACAGGATGAGCGACGAGGTCGAAGCACGCGGTCAGGTCGAGGTCGACGAGCCCGCGCGGACGCTGCCCCACGACGACGACGTCGCGGACGTGCGCGACGCCGACGGCCGGGAGGTGCCGGGGCTGCTGGACCACCTCGGCGAGGGGGCCGAGGAGACCTGGCGGGAGGACTACCCCTACGAGACGAAGATGACCCGCAAGGAGTACGAGAAGCTCAAGCGGGGGCTGCAGGTCGAGCTGCTGAAGATGCAGAGCTGGGTGAAGCGCTCCGAGCAGAAGGTCGTCCTCATCTTCGAGGGGCGCGACGCGGCGGGCAAGGGCGGCACCATCAAGCGCTTCACCGAGAACCTCAACCCCCGCGGCGCGCGGGTCGTCGCCCTGGAGAAGCCCAGCGACCGCGAGCGGACGCAGTGGTACTTCCAGCGCTACGTGGCGCACCTGCCCAGCGGCGGGGAGATCGTGCTCTTCGACCGCTCCTGGTACAACCGCGCCGGCGTCGAGCGCGTCATGGGCTTCGCCAGCCCCGTGGAGTACCTGGAGTTCATGCGCCAGGTGCCGCAGCTGGAGCAGATGTGGGTGCGCAGCGGCGTGCACCTGGTGAAGATGTGGTTCTCCGTCTCCCGGGCCGAGCAGCGCACCCGGTTCGCGCTGCGCGCCAGCGACCCGGTGCGGCGCTGGAAGCTGTCGCCGATGGACCTGGAGAGCCTGGACCGCTGGGACGACTACACCGAGGCCAAGGAGGCGATGTTCTTCTACACCGACACCGCCGACGCGCCCTGGACGACGATCCGCAGCAACGACAAGAAGCGGGCCCGCATCGAGGCCATGCGGCACGTGCTCTCGCTGCTGCCCTACGACGACAAGGACCCCGAGGTCGTCGGCACGCCGGACCCGCTGATCGTCGGCGTCGGCCCGACCTCGCGCTGGCGCGAGCAGGGCGAGGACCTCGGCCACGTCTTCCCCTCGCTGCGCGAGGAACCGCGCGAGCAGGCGCAGGCAGGACCCGACGAGGGCTGAGGCGGCCGTGGCCGGGCGGCGCAGCGGCGCCGCCCGGCGCGGGCGGGCCGGCCGCTCAGGCGGTGAGTCTCGCTGCCATGGACCTGGGGTAGAAGAGCTCGTCCTCGATGAGCTTCTTGACGGCTCGATCGACGCGTGCGGCGTCGTCGCTCTCCCCGGTGCGCTCCCGGGCCACGACCTCCCGGTGTCGCCGCCACTCCGACTGGTCGTCCAGGTCGAGGACCTGAGTCTGGAAGGGGTTCAGCTGGCGCACCACGCGCTCGTCCACCATGGTCGCCACCTTCTTGTGCCGAGACCTGTCCTCTGAAGGGCCGTTCTCGGCCAGGAAGCGGAACAGCACCAGCGACGAGAAGGTGTGGGGCAGTGCACCGAAGAGGCCGTCCAGGTGCTCTTCGAGCGTCTGGCTGTCAAGAGCCTGCCCGACCAGCCGCTGGCTGGCCTCGCGGCCCCGCTCGGCGAAGCCGGCGAGGACGTCGGCCAGGCCGACATCCAGCAAGGCCGATGCGGTGGCTGACAACAGCGCCATGGGGTCCACCTCTGAACTTGTGAGCAGCGGCCGCATGATCCAGGCCACGTGCTGGGGAGAGGACGCGCGCTGCACGGCCGTTCCGAACAGCTGGATGCTCCAGCCCACGCCGACGGTGGTGAGCAGGTCGACCCCACGACGACGCCTCATCAGCGCCAGTTCCTCCAACGCCCTCCCGAGCATGGCTTGAATGGCCGGGGGACCGAGCTGGTCCTGCATGCCTCTCCTGGCGGGGGCGAGGAGGCGCTCCGTCACGAGGCACGGCTCGTCGTCCTCGGTGGCCTGGACAGCCTGCCGCACCACGGCCACGTCGTCACCGGTGACGGAGCCACCGACCGCAGCCGCCTGCTCCAGACGCTGCAGCAGGGTCAGGAGTCGGTCGCGCACCGGTCGGGCATTGCGCGGGACGGTGACGAAGGTGCCCACCGCGGCCCCTTCGGGGAGCTTCCTCGCAGAAACACCGTGACCGCTCTCACGGACCTTCCAGTACCAGGACCCGCTGTCGGGCAGGGCGACCCCGTGCCAGACACCGTCGGGGAAGGCCTGCGGCTGATCGCGCTGGAGCCTGCGCACCTCGTACCCAATCTCGAACAGGCGGTTCTCGTGAGCGTGCAGGGCTCGGGCGCACACCCTCGCCTGCGCCAGGTCGTCGAGTGCGGCGTTCGGGCCGACGAAGTCCTCGGTCACGGCTGGACCGCGGAGGAATCCCGATCCTCGGCCAGGAGTCCCCGCGCCTGCTCACCGACGCGACTCGCTATCCGAGCGGCCTCGCTGGCGGCCATCCCCTCGTCCACGAGAGCGGTGGCCAGCAAGCGCTCGACCTCCTGGGCATCACCTGCTCGCCGGAACGCCGATCGAGCCTCGGTCACAGCATCCGGGAGTACTTTCTCGGTGCCCACGACGTCGGGCTGCTCGGAGCGCACGACGTCCTCGACCCGGCGCACGATCCACGCGCCGACGTCCTTGCCCCACTGCTCAACCCGGTCCTCGGCAGCTGCCGTCAAACCCTTGAGGAAGGCGGCCAGCAGTGACCCTGCTATCCCTACGAGGACCGCCTCACCGAGGAAGTGGCGCTCGCCGTCGTCCGGGAGGAGGACGTAGACCTCATCGGTGAGGACCTCCCCTACAGCCCGAGCAGAAGTGTCGATGTCGCTGTGCACAGCGGGTCACCTCCAGTGGCTCCACGCGGGCGATCCGACGACGATAGGCCCCGGGCACTGACGGCTCAAGGGTTTCAGGCATTCGGCACCGAGTTCGGGCTGGGAGGTGTGGGCCCTTGCTTTGTTGAACGGCGAACAGCACCTTAGGAAGCCGTCTCGATAAAGCTGCTCGTTGACCTCGACACCTCGGTCACACCCTCAGCCACAGCTTCCGTCGAGCGGCACCTGCTCGGTGGAGGGGTTCCTGTGCTGGTCGGCGAACCCGTCCACGAAGCTCAGCGGCCGCGGTTGTCGGCCTGCTCGACGCACCGCCAGCCATGGGCCGCTCGTCGTATGTGCCTGTCGCATGGCCCGCCACCCATGAGCACGCGGTTGCACCCCGATCCTGGTGCACCGTCCCGTACGGGCTGCAGGAAACCCCTGGACCTCGGCCCACACCCGCCAGCACCGTGGACCGCGTGGAGAACGAGATCAGCCGCTACTACGAGCGCGGCCGCGAGCAGGGCCGGCTGACCGCCGGCGCCGGGCGCCTGGAGGCCTGGCGCACCGCCGAGCTGCTGCACCGCTGGCTGCCCGCCCCGCCCTCGACGGTCCTCGACGTCGGCGGCGCAGCCGGGGTGCACGCGCTGCCGCTGGCCGCGCGCGGGCACGCCGTGCACCTGCTCGACCCGGTGGCGCTGCACGTGGAGCAGGCGCGGGCGGCCAGCGCGGCCTCGGCGCACCCGCTGGCCTCCGCCGGGCCCGGGGACGCGCGGGAGCTGCCGTTCGCCGACGGCGGCGCCGACGCCGTGCTGCTGCTGGGCCCGCTGTACCACCTGACCGAGCGCGAGGACCGCCTGCGGGCGCTGCGCGAGGCGCACCGGGTGCTGCGCCCCGGCGGGGTGGTCGTCGCCGCCGCGGTCTCCCGCTGGGCCTCCGCGGTCGACGCCGTCACCCGCGGCTGGATCGCCGACGCCGAGTTCGCCGCGATCGTCGCCGAGGACGTCGCCACCGGGCGGCACCGCAACGACGGCGAGCGCGAGCGCTGGTTCACCACCGCGTTCTTCCACCGCCCCGAGGACCTCGCCGCCGAGCTGGCGCAAGCCGGGTTCGCGGTGGACGGCCCGGTGGCCGTCGAGGGCCTGGCCGGGCTCGCCCCGCCGGAGCTGCTCGACGACGCGGTGGGCCGGGAGCGGCTGCTGGAGCTGGTCCGGCGCACCGAGCGCGAACCCGCGCTGCTGGGGGTGGGCGGTCACCTGCTGGCGGCCGGGACGGCGCGCTGACCCCCGCTCCCGCGCAGGTCCCGCGCAGGTCCCGCGCGGGTCCCGCGGCGCGTCCCGCCTCAGCCGGCGACCTCGCGCCGCACGACGTCCTCGTGGTTGTGCAGCATCAGCCACCGCCCGCCGCGGCGGCGCCAGGCGCTGGTGTTGCGCACGTGCTCGACGGCGCCGTCCCCGGTGCGCACGAGCAGGCGGTGGCGCAGCAGCGCAGCGTCCCCCTCGACGTCCAGCAGCGGGTCGAGCGCCTCGACCGCGACCACCGCGAGCGCCCCGGGAGCCGGTTCCGGGCGCGCGGCGCGCAGCGCGGCCAGCCCGTCGCGGCCGCGCACGAGGGGTTCGGCCTCGGAGTCCCACAGCGTCACCTCCGGGTCCATCCCGGCGTCGCCGGCGGTGGTGTCGCCGGAGAGGAAGCCCGCGTAGACGGCGTGCACCACCGCCCAGATCTCGGCGAGGTCGGGCTGGGCCGGGTCGTCGGTGCGCACCCGCGGACGCTACCCCGCGCCCCTCACGCGCCCGCCCCGCCGGCGGCGGGGTCGCGGGCCGGGCCGCGGGGGTGGGCGTGCTCGACCCAGTCGGGGCTGCGCCGGCCGGGCTGGTAGCTGGAGGCGCGGCGCTTGGCGACCACGCCCGGCAGGCCCTGCTCCAGCGTGCCGGCCAGCAGCGCCGCGGCGTCGGGGTAGACCGGGGAGACCTGCCAGGCCCGGCCCGAGGGCAGCAGGCGGTCCAGCGACTCGCGCCGCTGCTGCCAGGGCCGCTCGAGCAGCTCGACGCCGTACAGGCGCAGGACGTCCACGGCGACGAGGGTGACCGGCGTGCGGGCGGCCCGCCCGGCGGCGGCGTCGACGTCGTCGTCGTCGTCGGCGCCGGGCGCGTGCAGGCGCCCGGCGAGCGCGGCGGCGCAGGGGACGCCGTCGCGCAGGGCGACGACCTCGGCGTCCAGCAGGACGTCGGCGTGGGCCCCGGCGAGCGCCGCGAGCTCGGGGAAGGCGGCGCCGAGGTCGCGGCCGTCGCCCGAGCGCAGCACGACCTCGCCCTCGTGGACGTCGGCGAGCACCCGCACGCCGTCCCACTTCACCTCGTAGGCCCAGGCGTCGGCGTCGGTGGGCACGTCCGCCGCCGCCGCGGGCGTCGCGAGCATCGGCAGCACCCGACCACTCTGCGGGGCCGCGCGCGCGGCGGCCAGCGGGACGGCGTCGCGGCCGGCGCGACGGGCGGTGGGGCGGGCGCTGGGG